>NZ_AVAF01000178.1 GCF_000445185.1 Thermoanaerobacter sp. A7A | reverse complement strand
TATATATATTTTTAGCTAGAACGTAAAATAGGGGCAATTCTGTGCATCTCAGGGCTAAATTCTGAATACTACTTAATCAAAATACACATATACTTAAAAACCTAGCATAATGTGCATTTCAGCACACACAAAAAGTCTAACCCATATCATAATACCTATTTTCTCTTTCATACCTCAAAAACCTATACTCTGTATGGTCTAGCAAACCTAAAACAGCCTAATTTTAACTACCTACCTAACCCAAAAGGAAGAGTAATAAAATAATCTAATTTTCATTTATAACACTATGTTGCTCATTATTAAGTTTATAATTTATTAAAATATTTTATATTTTCTTGAGAAGTATTAATAGAAATATAAATACATAGCTAATAGTTAATTAATAGCTTATATTAGTTAAGTAATAGATTATACTACTTAATATCAAATAATTAAGTGTTATAAATTAATATTAATTTATAACACTTATACTCTTAGTATTAAATTAACTTATAAGCTAATAATTAACTAATTAATTTAAGTAGTATGTATATAGATTATTTTTATTCTTGCTAAATCTTTTTCTCAAAAATATAAAATATTTTAAATATATTTATTTAATAATGTGCGGATTAGTGTTATAAATGAAAATTAACTTGACATATAGGCTTAAAATGATTATACTTAGTAAGTAAGCTAAATAGGAGTTTTATATGAAAAAATATTCCACATGTGATTGTTTGTTGAAAGGTAGTGTTGAGATACCTTATAGACCTGCTCAGAATATTGAATCTGATATTGTGTTTGTATTTGAGAGCCCTGGTTGGGATGAGATTAGAGCTGGGAAAATGTTAATAGGTGCTTCTTGGCGTAGATTAAACTTTGTTTGTGAAAAAATAGGTTTAGATATTTCTAACATATTTCTAACTAATGCCACTCGTTGTATGGTAGATACACAAAAACTAAATGATAGTCAAATAGGTAAGATTTTAAAAGCCTGCAGACCAAAACTTGATTTAGCCCTAAGATTTAGTAATAGAAAACTAATTGTGTGTTTTGGTAGAATAGCTTATTGGCAAGTGACTGGCAAGAAGACTGCTATTAAGAAAGCTAGGGGCAATTTTGTATGGTCTGATGAGTATAATTGTTATATTTATTGCACCTACCACCCTGCGGCTACTTTAAGAAATCCTTCTTGTTTACCTTTATTTGAATCTGATTTAGCTGAAATCAAAAGATTTATTGATAATGGTTTTAAGCTAGAGGCTGATACTGAGATAAAATGGAAAGAAGTAAGTTCTATTAGAGAGTTATTAGATGGAGGTTTTTGGAAAGATGAAAATGGTTACTTTATAACAGCTATTGATACAGAAACACAAGGGGTTAACTGGTATGACCCTAATTCTATTGTTATTTCTTATTCTATTGCTAAGTCTCCCACTGAAGGTTGGAATATAGTTTTAGTAGAGGAAGTTGAAAAAGACAAAGGCGATTTTAATATTTTAGTTAAGCGTGGTGGTAGTAAGAAAAATCCGATATATGAAGAGGTAGGTATAAAGAAATTACCTGATTATAATAGAAAAATAAGCGAATTAAAGGAGTTATTAGCTAGACAGGATATAAAAAAATATTTTATGAATATTAAATATGAATTACACAGATTTATGAATTTAGGTATTACTGAGTGGAATAGTTGTTGCTTAGACATTAAAACTGCAGCTCATGTGTTAGATTCTGAGCTATACAAAGATGCTAGTTTAGAGTATTTAACTAATTTATTCACTAACATTAGATTTAATCATAAAGATTTAGTTACTGATGCTGAAAAAGAAGATATGTTGACTCTATTAAGAGAAGATAGGGATAGGTTTAATAAATATGCTTGTTTTGATGCTGTAGCTACTTTACAAGTGGGGCTAAGATTAAGACAAGAACTACTTAGAGATAAAAAAAGTCTTAATTATTACATAAATTTAGCACACCCTGTTGAGTCTGAACTTTTATTTGTTATAGAAAGAAATGGAATTAAAGTTTCTAGAAATAAAATTTATGAAGTAAAGAATAAGTTAAGTCAATTATTAGATGAAAAAGCTAATGAAGTTAAAAAGTTATGCCCACCAAAAGTAAGAGAAAGATATAAAGACAATTTCAGCTTAACTCGTACTATTATTATTCGTGAGGCTTTATTTAAGTGGAAAGATAAAAAAACTAATAAATTAATTGATTATGGCTTTGGTCTAGAGCCTATTGAAATCAGCTCAAAGACAGGTGAACCTTTAGTTGATAAAAAGAAATCACTTTTTTATATCATAAATAGGAAATATCCTCAAAAAGTAAAAAACTTTGTAACTAAGTATTTAGAGTGGGCTGAAATAAACAAACTATTATCCAATTATATTTCTAATATTGAAGAATTATCTAAATATGATGGCAGGTTGCACCCAAGTGCAAGTATTACATTTACATCATCAGGTCGCACTGGATTTAGAAAGCCAGCACTACAAACAATACCTAAACGAAGTGAATCTGCTAAATATATAAGAATGCTATTTGAGCCTGACAATCCTGATGAAGTGCTAGTAGAAGTAGATTATAAAGTATCTGAGTTAAGGTGGGTTGCACATGTGGCTGATGATAAGACATTTCAAGAGATATTTAAATCTAGAAAAGACCCACATTTAATAACTGCTTTAAGGATGAAAGGATTACCTGATGATTATCAAGTAAAAGATGCAAAAGAGAAGAAGTTATTAAGACAAAACAGCAAATGCTTAAACTTCGGCTTAATATATGGCATGTTAGCACCAACTTTAAAAGAGTATGCAGAGCAGGGTTATGGTGTAAGAATGACACTAAAACAAGCTGAAGAATTTAGAAATAAGTGGTTTTCTTTTTACAGGGATATTCCTGATTGGCACAGAAGAAGTAGATATAAATTAGAAAAAACTGGCTATTTAAGGTCTGTTTTTGGTAGAATTAGAAGATTGCCTCAAATATGGTCTAATGATAAATGGGTAAGAGAACAGGCTTTTAGGACAGGCATTAATTTTGAGATACAAGGTCCTAGCAGTGATGGCACATTACTTGGGGGCTATAATTTAATAAAAGACCCACGATACAACCCTAAGGAATGTAAACTAGTTCTTTTTATACATGATGCCTTAATTTTTTCTGTCAAAAAAGATAAATTAGATTTTTATATAAATTTAATCAAAGAGCATTTAGAGAATTTACCTACCGAAAAGTTTGGATTTAAGCTGAAAGTGCCACTAGAAGTGGAAGTAGCTATAGGTGAAAGTTTAGATAAAATGAAAGAAATTTAAAATTTTTTGTGTCAAACTATTGACTTTGCTGTTGAAATGATTATATTTATATTATAGTCAAAAAATAACCAAAGGAGAAAAATAAATGTCAAAAGGAAAAGGTAGACTTAAAGTATTAAAATTAGAAAAGGATATAGATAGTATTTTTTCACGCCAACCAAACATAGAAGAGCAAACGTTTCCTGAAAAACTAGTCCAGCAGTATAATTTATTAGTGCCTTATTATGACCCAATAAGGCTTTATAATATAGTGGAAAATACATCTATGCTAAGTGCTTGTATTGAGACTATGCAAGCTAATGTTGATGGTTTTGGGCATGATTTTTTGTATGTGGGGGATAAGAGTAAAAAATTTGACACTGAAGTTATAGCTGAGAAAGAGAGATTAAATGAGTTTTTCAAGGCTGTAAATGAGACCCAATCTTTTGTCACATTAAGAACTGAACTTAGACAAGACTTAGAGGTTACTGGTAATGCTTACATTGAAGTGGTTAGATTTCCTAATGGCAAGTTGGCTATGTTGTATAGAGCTGATGCTAAATACATAAGATTACAGGTAAAACAAAGTGAATCTATACCTGTTAAAGTAAGGCTGGTGAGAGATGGTAAGGAGATGACTATTACAGTTTACAGGCGATTTCGTCGGTTTTGTATGTTAGTTAACCCCACACAAGGCACATTAAGGTGGTTTAAAGAATATGGTGACCCTAGAAGAATGTGTGCTGTAACTGGTAAGTATGAAGATGAGTTAGAGCCTGGTGAACAAATTCAGGAATTAGCAAGTGAAATTATTCACTTAAAGTTGGGCAATGGCATTTATGGTGTTCCTAGGTGGATAGGGCTCACATCAGTAATCTTAGGATTACAGAATGCGGATTTTGTAAATTATGATTTATTTGACAACCAAGTAGTCCCACCACTTGCTGTTTTAGTTAGCAATGGTGTTTTGACAAGTGATTCTGTTGAGGATTTGAAATATCTTTTTGAGCAAAAGAAAGGTGTAAAGAATTTTCATAAGATATTGATTTTAGAAGCTATTCCTGCTAGTGCAGATGATAGTTTAGAAGATGTAAAAGGTTCTGCTAAAGTTGACTTAAAAGAATTTTCAATGGCAAGAAAAGATGATGCAATTTTCAAGCAATATATTGAATTGGCGGAAAAGAGAATTCGTTCAAGATACAGATTACCCCCACTATACCTTGGTGTTGCTGAGGAATATTCTAGGTCAACATCTGACACCTCCAAGTTGGTTGCTGAAGAGCAAGTATTTAAACCAGAGAGAAATAAGTTTGATGAAATAGTGAATTTTACTATAATGAAAGAGCTTGGGGCTAAATATTGGAAATTTATGACAGTAGGTCCTAGAATGATTGAAGGCAATGAGATTATTACTGCATTTGAAAAGTTTGCAGAGGCAGGCGTGTTGACTATCAATCAAGGTATTAGGATTGTAAATCATGTTTTAGGCTTAGATGCTACTGAATATGACCAAGTATGGGCTAATTATCCCGTTCCACTAGTTATGGAGTTACTCAAACAACAAAGACTAAAAGACATTGAAGAGTTAGATAAAGATTATGAGGGGGCTGTAAAGACTATAAAAGATGCAAAAGAGAGGTTTACAAAATTCAAAGAGTGGTTATGTGAAACACATAAGGATAGTGAAACAGTAATGAAGACAGTTTCAGACATAAATACTATTTTAAATGAGTTGGAGGATCTTTATGCCAACAAGAGAAACTAAATTAGTTTGTGATGTCAATATTATTAGAGCTTTACCTGTAGATTTAGTGGCAAGATTTTTACAATACAAAAGGAGCGGTAAAGTAAGTGAACGTGTTTCAGCAGAATCTTTGGCTTTAATGTATAAAATGCTAGTTGAAGATTGGGATAAGACTAAGGCTTATAAAGAAATAGATGCTGAGCAGTTGGTGCAGGAAGGCGGTGTATTGTATGTTACTGAAAGTTATAAAGATTTTTATCCACTTAGTCGTATTACAGCCACAAAGTGTTTAAAAGTCTTATTCAAAGATTTAGGGCTTATACATATAAAAAGACATTTTAATAAAAATACTGGTGCTTATAGTTTTTGTGTTTTTATTGATGAAACGTTAGATGAGTATGAGTTGGCTCATTCTAAGAATATTAAAATGTATAGGTCTGATGTAGCTTATAGATTATATGATTTATGTCAAGAAAAAGGCATTACCTTAGATACAATGAATGCTACTTTCTTATTGTGTCATTTGGTTTATATTAGCAGAAGAGGCGGCTGGGGCTATAAATTAGTGCCATTTACAAAAACCTTTGACCAATTACAAGCTGAAATACCTTGGCTATCAACTTCGTTTATCAAAAAGTGTGTGTATTTCTTTTTAGAAACTGGAATTATACAAAAAAGACATTATCAAAAATTAGATAAGATTAGAAAACTTTATACATATCATTTTAATTTAGACCATGCATGTGTAGTTTTAGCTACTCAATTATGGGATAATGAGAAAGATGAAGATTTAACTAAAGTAGTTGATGATTCTAATATTGATTATGATACAGCTCAGGAGTTAAAACCTGTACCATATTCTGAGGCTTTAAAAAAAACTTTTTCACCCAAAAAAGTTATATCAGGATATAGATATTTTAGGTGGTTTACTTTTCTTGATTATAAAAATTATAATGGAAACAAGGATTTATTAAAACAAATTTATAGAGATAGATGTTTAGAACTTTCAAAACAACGAAGTAACTATAAAGAGAGTGCATACAGATTACTAGAAGATTACAATTCACCTGTAGAGCGGTTAAGACTTTATTATCATTACAATAAGATTCAAGAACAAAATAACAACCTTGTAATAGAAGTTGATTGGTAGGTGTTTTATGTCACTAAATGAAGAGTTTGTAATAGAGATTTTAAATTATATTGAAGATGAGTTTGGAATATGCTCCATAAATACTTTGGAAGAGTATGATAATTTTGGCGATGATTACACAGAATTAGATATAGAAGTTAACGATGAGATTTATGATGAATTACCTATCAATATAACTGAGATAGTAGAAAACTTTAGCAAAAAGCACAATATAGACATTGAGGACTTGATTTCTGATTATAATTATGCTATAATATCCTCTGATGATTTAGACTTGCAAGGCTGGATTGGTTATATGAATGTAGTTTTAGATATAGCTATTCATAATGAAAAGATAGTTTTAAAAGATTTATCAGTATCTATATGAAAAAATCTGCACTATATACTTTTTTTAAGATGCTTAAGATAGTGCCTAGAAATGATAATGGCACTTGGGTTCAGATTTCATGCCCTATTTCCTACCGAACACATACTGATAGAGATGATGAACACCCATCTTGTGGCATTACTTATTCTGATAATCAAAAATCAGTGGTTCACTGTTTTGCCTGCGGCACAAGAGACTTAATTTCTTTGTGTTTAATCCTTTATTTAGACAGGAAAATAGACAATAGTGTGTTTAGGTATGTAATTGAGGGAGAATTACTTAATGGCTCTGATACAAAGGAACTAAAAATGCAGGATATTTATGAGCATTTAGATTCAGAGATACCTTTTGTTCCAGATTTTGTATTACAATTATTATTACCTGCCACAAAATCATTATTAGCTAGAAGATATTTTATTAAGAGAAAAATAAACACATCTTTTTTAAATGGTCTGTATGTTTGGAAAAATGGGCTTGTATTTCCTATTTACGATATGAATAACAATATAGTAGCTTTACATTACAGAAGTTTTATAGGTAAGACTTTTAGGTTTTTAACTCCTGCTGATTTCGGGGTAGAGCATAAAAAATGGAGTAAATCATATTATTGGTATAATATTCAAAATATAGACATATCTAAACCATTAATTTTAGTTGAAGGAGAAATAGATGCTTTAAGGTTAATGTCTTTAGGTTATTATAATGTAATAGCATCGTGTGGCTCTATATCTAAAGAACAAATTGACTTCTTAAAGAGTTTATCACCATCTGTATTATATATAGGCTTTGATAATGATAAACAAGGCAGAAGATATACCAACCAGATAAAGAATCAATTCAAATACACTCCGATGTTTTTATTAGACTGGTCTATTGTAGGAATAAAAGATCCTGGTGATTTAAAGAATAGAGACCAATTAGAGAAAGTTTTTAAGGCTAAAAATTTTTTAAATAATTATATATCAAAGGTAAGCTAGAGAAAGTAAAAGTGCATATTTTATCAGAAAAAAATATAATTCCAGAAGAAATTTTAAAGACTATTATAAAGAAAGTATATAAAAGGCAGTATAAAAAAGAATTCAAAAAAAATTGCCTTGACATTCCTACAAAAACAATTATATTATATACATGTCCTCATAGATTAAGTGGTTAAATTACAGGGCTTTCAACCCTGAGATGCGGGTTCGAGTCCCGCTGAGGACTTTTTTACTCACTTATAAAAAATAGAAAGGAGGATTTATGGAATATCCAAAGTATTTTCATTCAATTGATGAGATAGACAAACTAAATGAGGAAGAGAAAAAAAGACAATTTTCTAATTCTAATGTTGATTTTACTGATCCAGAGAGATTAAAAAAGAACAGATTTTTTGTTAGGACTGGTGAAGAGGCTGAAGCTGTGTTTCTAGATGATTTTCATTTTGCTTTTTGGGAGCACAGGTTTGAAAAGGATGGGGATAGGTATAATTATGAGACATGTTTAAGAGATATTGAAGGTGAGTGTCCACTTTGTGATGAGTTACAGAATAGACCTTACATTGCAATAGCTAGTACAGTTCTGTCTAAATGGAAAGATAGAGATGGTAATTGGCGGCTATCTAAAAAGCTAATAGTAGCCAAAGGAGATGCTAAAGATAGGCTTATCAGAAGACAGAAGAGTTTAGGCAATCTTAGAGGCAAGAAATTTCTTTTTATTCGCTCAAGCTCAAAAACATCAAACTCTGTAGGCACAGATATTGATTATGTAAAAGATGTAGATTTAGAGTCTTTAGAACAATTTTGCCCTGAAGGTGTTGATTTTGAAGAGTGGTTAAAACCATTTGATTATGCTGAAATTTTTAAACCTAAAACTGTATCTGAGTTAAAGAGTATGCTAAGTGTGCCAAATGGTGTAGGTGAGATTGATAATACTGAAGAAAAAGTTACAGTAGAGAACATTGATGAGAAGATAAAGGAGCTTATATAAGTGGGTGCTATCTTAGATAGGCTACTTTGGATTCCTAAAACTGATATTGAGAATATAAACTTACTAAAAGCAAAACTTACAGTGAGGTCACCTTTTGAAGATGTTGAGTCTATAGTTACTTATGAAGAAACTCCCACTCATTTAGGCATACCAAGGCACGTAAGATATGATATAGATTATAAAGATAATCGCATACAGCCCAAAACTAGATATAATATTAAGTTTATTGGAACATTAAGATACAATCAGCACTTAGCTTTCAAGAAATGGTTAGAGTTTTATAATGAAGGTAAGACTGATGTTATTCTTAATTTACCCCCACGCTCAGGTAAAACAATACTTACCCTTAAAATAGCTGAACATTTACAAACACCCTTTTTAGTGATTGTGCCTAGAGTGCCTTTGATAAGTCAGTGGATTAGTGAGATAACTAGATTTACCACATTAACTAATGGCAAAATAGGCATTGTCAGGCAGGGCTTGTGTGAATGGGAAGATTTACCTGCATCAGTTGGAATTTTGCATTCCATATCAAAAGATAAATATCCTGATGAGTTTAAGAACCATTGGGGCTTAGTAGTTTTTGATGAATTACATTTAATGGGTGCACAAGAGTTTTCTAAAGTTTTAAAAATGTTTCCAGCCAAGTATAGATTAGGGCTAACTGGCACATTAAGACGCTCTGATAGGATGGAAGATGTTTTATTCTATCACATGGGCAAGAATATTGTAAAACTAGAAGCAAAAGAAGAGCAGCCCAAGGTAAAACTTATTACTATTTTATACAAAAAATCTTCTGGGTATTTACCAAAGTGGGCTACTTCTAAAATACAAAGAAGGGCAATGCTTTTTTCTTTATTAGCAGATAATTTAGATAGAAATTATTTAATCGCAACACTTGTTGCTCAGTTAGCCAAGAAAAAAATACGTATTTTAGTCTTATCAGAACGCATCAGACAATTGGAGATAATTGAGTATATATTAAAGAATAAACTATTAGTAACTGATGTAGGTATTATTACTGGACAAACTAGCAAAAAAGAAAGAGACAGGATAATTAATTATTCTCAAGTTATTTTGGCTATAAATAGCATTTTAGGCGTGGGGGTAACTATAAACAAATTAAGGGGGTTGGTTTTTGCATCTCCTTTATCAGATGTAGAACAGGCAGTGGGCAGGGTTAGAAATGTAGAACCAGATATGCCTGACCCTATTGTTATAGATATAGTAGATACTTGCTATGAAGATGCACTTAATTGGTATAAGAAGAGAAAACTATTTTATAACAAAGTTGTTTATGAATATAAATCATTAGAGGTTTTTTAATATGAAAAAATTAGAACCTAGCAAAATAGAATTTTTTGATTATATATTTAGATTTACTATGGCTAGAAGGGCAATATTGCGTAGTAGAGATGAAGTGCAAGCTTTAGAGAAGTTTAGAAAAGCATTCACTAAAGAAGAGAGATATTTAATAATTAATCATATTTTATACAATAAAAAACTATATTTACCACGCAATTTGAGTAAAATAGCTATTTTTAATCTAAAAGGTAAAAAAGCATATACTTGGAAATATGCGAGAGAATATTTTCTCAGGAAGGGGAAAAGATATATTTCAGGTCCTTTATGGTATAAAGGAAAGCCACTAACTTGGCAAAAGATAGCACGGACAGTAGATACAGGGTTATATCTACAATTACCCAAAGAAGCCTCAGGTTATACTAGAAGGATTGCTAAGACTTTGTCTCCTATCCCAGACACTATTGCTTTATTAACTAAGGCACAAATTGATAAATTAGAGTATATTATAGATGTTTATAGAGAACATCATATAAGAAAAAAATATGGTGATAGATATTTTGAGGCATTTATAAAGAAATTAAATGAGGAATTACCCAAGGTTATAGAAAGGTGGAATTTTGATGTATAAATTTAGAGATTATGATAAAATCTTTAGACAACAAGAAGGTAAAATTTTTATAGAAATTATAGAGATAAACAATACTACAAAAGAGGAGATTATTATGAAAAGGGAACATATTAGGTTACCAATGCCCCCATTAGATGTGCCTTGTGCATACATTACTGTAAAAGCAGGGGCTACTGTTCCTATCCCAGGCAAAAGATTTCATTCAGCTAGAATAGATATTGGGCTGTCTTATCCCTGTCATCCAGAGCAAATAGATGAAGTTTATGAAAAGGTGAAAACTTGGGTAGATGTAAGAATGACAAAGGAATATGAAGAGATGACTGCAAGCCCAGAGAGTAAAGATAATATAGAGGTTGTATAATGACTAAAAATACACAAAAACCAACATGGAAAGAACGAATTTCTGATACTATTATAGTCAAAGAGTTTCCAAGATTACCAACAGGTATTTTTGAGTTAGATTATGCTTTAGGTGGTGGCTTTCCAATTGGTGTTACATCAAACCTTTTTGGTGTAGAACACAGTTTTAAGACAGGAATTTTATTAAAGTTAGTGAGTTCAGCTCAAAAATGGTGCTGGAAATGTGATAATTATGAATGGGATTGTATTTGTGAATCAGGGCCTACCAAGAAAAGCATTTTATTTGTAGATGCTGAAGTGATAGCATGGGATTGGGCTGAGAGATTAGGGGTGAATTTAGATGATAAGAATTTATACATTGTAGAGCCCGCATATGGAGAAGAGGCTGTTGAAATAGTTTATGAAGCATTAAAAGATAGTGAGTGTGGGCTAGTAATAGTAGATAGTATTTCACGGTTGTTACCTAAGGAAGAAATAGATGCACCTGCTGGGGATTATAAAGTAGGTATTAGAGCAAAATTACATACACAGCTAATCAATAAAGTGAAATCTGCTCTTATAATGAGAAAAAAACAAAAAGATCCTGCTATGTTTGTAGCTACTACTCAGATTAGAGCAAATATAGGCGGGGCTACTTTTTTTACAGACAACATAGAATCTTCAGCACCCCACGCACTAAAACATGATTGGCACTTATCTATTCAGACTAATAAGTTATCTCCACAAAAAGATGAGTTTGATTCAAAAACTAACACACCTTATGTAGGTAGGTTTAAGGCTACCATATCATCATTAAAAACAAAAAGAAAAATGTTTGTTTTAAGTGGCTCTGCTTATTACAGAGTAGTTTTACACCCATCTTTTGGCAGATTAGGTGAGATTTTAGATTATAATACTTTTAAAGATGTTGCTTTTGAATTATATGGGGATAAGCCTAGAATAGTGTTTAGTGATGATTTGATTTTTGACACTAGAAAACAAATGATAGAATTTTTACAACAACCTGAAAATGAGAGGCTATATTTAAGTTTAAAGAAAAAAGTTATAGAAAAAGTTGTAACAACAACCAAAAACTATGGTGAGGTAATAGAAAATGGGGATACCAATAATTAGTGAAGTATTAAACTTAGTTGAAAAGGGTATAGACAAAATTTTTCCTGATAAAACAGTAAAATTACAGACTGAGGCTGATTTAGAGAAATTTAAAGAAGAGTTAAAAGCTAAGTTAAAGTTAGAAGTCTTAAATCAAGCAATGACTGAACAGAAGTTGTTATTTCAGGATACTGAGAGTGCTAGAGAAGTTTTTATAATGGAACTTAAAGCTCAAAACACACCAAAGTGGGCTAGAGCTTTACAAGTTTTAGGCAGGCAGTTTGCACTATATTCCACTGTAGCTTTATATGTCTATTCAAAGATTAGCACTCAGCTAAGTTTACCACCTATTGCTTTAAATGAAAGAGATTATTATTTAATAGGCACTGTTTTTGTATTTTTATTTGGAGCTAGAAGTGTAGAAAAAATATTAAGGAGAGATTAGTGCCAGACTTATATTGTGCAATTTGTGGTAACCCCTTTTTTATAGAGACAAAGAAGTTTAAATATTGCATACCTACAGTTGAAAATTTTTGTAGTATAGAATGTTTGCGTCAATTTTTTGACACTTTTGAGCCTGAATTAGTCTCAATAGACTATCTTTATCATTGCCCTAGCCTTTATGGTGATATGGCTTATTATCCAGAAGAAAATAAGTATTTTAGGTCAGAGTATGAATTAAATGTCTATAGACTATTAAAAAGTTGGTGCTACCACTTAGAATATGAGCGATATAAATTAAAAGATAAAAATAGCACATATATACCTGATTTTTACTTAAAAGACAAGGATTTATTTATTGAGGTAAAAGGGATATGGAAGGCTGGAGCTAAAAAGAAAGTAAAATATTGGTATGATAAGATTAATCTAGTTGTAATACCTTGGTATCTTTCTAACCCTATAAAAAAGGAATTGGTTTTATGCGATTTATCAAGTCAACTACAGAAACAGTAGATAAGAATATAAATGTGTATGATAATTTAGATGTGCCTGAGGATATAAAAGATGATGTTATAAATACTAAAAAGACTTTTAATATAAAAAAATATACTCATGTGAGGTTATCTGAGCTAGCAACATTTTGTCCTAGAGAATATGCTTTGGGGTATAAATATGGAAAAGCAAAAGAGAGTTATACAGAATATCCTTTAATGCAACAGTTTGAAATAGGTTCTGCTTTGCATTTTTGGTATCAGAATTTTAGCAAAGTTTTTAAGGATGTTCTTTATGGTAATTGGAAATGTTGGGCATGTGGCAAGTTGAGGGGCAGGGATGAGCCACTTTTTACTACTAGAGATGAGATAAGGAAAAATCCTTGTGAGCACTGCGGGGCTAGTGGTGAAGCTAGTTTTTATCATGAATATTATTTTAGAATTGATGAACCTTATAGAGTTACAGGCAAGATAGATGGTTTTATACTGAAAGACAATAAATTACATGTAATTGATTTTAAATCTTATTTTACAAAAGAAGATTTTCCGAAATTACAGGATAAAGCTCAGTTGGTAGGTTATATGCTATTTTATGATTATTTGCCTGACTCACTAAAACTACCACTACCTATTGACTTAGAGACAGGTTATCTTTATTATTTATCTAAGAAATTTTCTTATAGAGATTCTATTTTGTGTTATGCAGTTACTAAAGAACAAAAAATAGCAGATGCTATTTTAAAGAATGTTTCTTTATTTTCTGATAGTGTAAAAACTGGTATTTTACCACCACCCTTTGATATATGCTCTAGGTCTAATTGGCTAAAAGGCAAGGCAAAAAATTGTTTTTTGCGGGAACTATGTAAACAAGAGTATGTGGGGGTTTAAATGAACCATATTATAGAAATAAAAGACAAACTTAAAGAACTACAAGTTAACATAAATGATAATTATGCTAACTTAGCAGATTTATTATATGAAATTTGGACAAATAAATATTATAAAGAGTATGATTATAGTTCTTTTAGAGAGTTTGTAGATAGTGTCTTAGATTTAAATCCACGTAAGGCAATTTTTTTAGTGAACTTTAAGGATAAATTATTAAAGCTAAACAAAAGTTGGGATGATGTCAAGGATATTGGTTGGCGTAAGTTAGCTACTATTTATAGTATATTAACTCAAGATAATTTTAAGCACTGGATAAATCTTGCCCATGAATGCAGTTTAAAAGAGTTGAGTGAACATGTTAAGGCATATAAAGAAGGCAGTTTTGCACCAAAAGAACCAAAGACTAGAATGTATTTTCAGTTTTCTGAGGAAGAATTAAGCATTGTGCAATCTGCCTTAGAAGAGGCTAAAAGACAGGCTAATACTACTAGCAATTCTGTAGCAATTAAAAATATATGCTATGAGTGGTATCAAAATTTAGACTTGGAGTGATGATGAACTACATTAATTTAACAGCAGGCCTGGTTTGGTTGCCAGAATTAAAAGATTATAGGTTTTGTTATTTGAGGTCAACTTATTTAGAACAAAAAGAATACGATAGATTTATTTATCCTAAGCGGGCGGGAAGACCCCTTCCGTAAGGGAGGGGATGAGAGCCCGCAGGTGCGTAAGCACCTTGAAATAACTTACTGGAGGGCATAGCATAATCAGATGTTCAAGTTGTTACCACACGGGAAAGTAACAGAATACCTAACCTACAAACTCAAAGAGGCAGGGATAGAAGTTAAACTGATAGATGAAAGTTACACTTCCGTTACCGACTCTTGCGATGAGAAAGCGGGAGTTACGAAAACGAGTAAAGGTAACGGAAGGAGGATAAAGAGAGGACTATTTCTGACAGCAGTCAAAGGGCTAATCAATGCAGATGTAAATGGAGCGAGGAACATCCTAAGGAAGTTCAAAAGAAGCTGGTTTGACCTTGTAACAGGGCTCAAAAGAGTAGTAAAGGTAAGAATCTACAGGATGAGCGAAGGTATCTCCGAATCCCTGCTTTTTGCGGGAATAGGAGTATGTGGTAGAGTGAACCTGCCACAAGGGATAAGGGCTGGAAAAACCAGCCAAACTCCCTAAGAAGCTCCGTCCGTAAGGGCGGAGTAGTTCACTATAAATAATTTTAAGGGGGTTTTATGCCAAGACAAAAACAATTAACACCAAAATCAGCTTATAGGGCTATACAATATTTAGCCAATGAGATATATAAGTTTGACAAAAAATATGAGTTTGATATACCTAATACCAAGAAAGAGTTAAGGGAATATGCAGAAGAGTTAAGGTTTTTAGTAGAAGAGACTATAAAAATTTCTGCCGCACCTGTGATGAAGCCAATAGACTGGGTTTATAGTGAAACACAAAAAAGGTGGATACATAAAAAGAAATTATCCAAACAGGAGAAAGAGGATGTATAAGTGCAAGTATTTTAAATTGTATGAATTAGTGCCACCTGAGATTTACAAAGGTGAGGATTATTTAAAGCATTGGTTTATTTTTGATGATAGATGCTTAAGAGCTATTGATATCATTAGAGAGAAATTTGGTAAGTGTGTAGTCAATACGTGGAAAGGTGGGGGTTCTCATAGATATAGAGGTTTTAGACCCTTTACATGTGATATTGGGGCTTATTATTCACAACATAAGTTTGGCAGGGCTATTGATTTAGTGCCTTTAGATGAAGATGTGAATACTGTTAGGCAGTATTTAATAGACACAAAAGGTTTAGATGGGCTAATAACAGGCATAGAATTAGATGTGGATTGGTTACATATAGATTGTCGCAATTATAATGGATTATATTTATTTAGACCATAGGAGTAAAATATGTTAACACCATATCAGGTTAAAAAAGCTGAAAATATACTTCAGGAAATAAAAAAAGGCAATCCTTTTAGCGAGTTACCTAAAGATGATAGATTATTAGTGGCACGATATTGTTATGAAAAAGGGGCTAAGAGTATAACGGCATTGCAAAAAGAATTAGATGTGACTTATGTTACTGCTGAGAAGTATTACCATGTTGTTAAAACATTATTAAGAGATGCTGAGGGCACTACAATAGATGAGCAGATCTTTGGTTTAGAAATATGGGAAAAATTTTTAGCTATTTATGATGAAGCTATGAAAGCAGGTAAGTTACAAGTAGCTGTGCAAGCACTTACATCTTTAGTATCAACATTGCAGAGCATGGGCTTAATTTATAAAGCACCATCAAGAAAACAAGTGCAAGCTGCAATACAACAACACAATATACACACCAAACAACAAGTGGGCACTTATACCAAATTTAAGAATGCTATAAAAGGAAAGGAAAAAGACTATGAAGTAATTTTACATGAATTAATGGAAGCGGTTGATAAAGATAAGATTCCCAAAGTTCCTAAATCTAAAGACCCAGTTTTAACAATCAATCAAGCACAGACTGAGGCATCAGGTGCAGATTTAAAAGTATATGGAGAAGATGATGGAGAAGAGGAAGAGAAGGTTTTGGATATTAAATAATTTAAGTGATTTATCCAATGCAGTTATACAAACATTAGATGAGTATATAGACAAGTTTGCAGTTTTAGAGCCAGTTTTCTTTGAATGTTTTGTTGATGGTGAAAAGGGTCGGTGGGAATCTGTTATAATTAAATCTTTCCCTTATGAGTTTGATTTAGTTGCAGATTTTGAAAATGAATTTTACATTATGGATGCTATTGACATTATACTGCAAATGTGTTATAAATATGACTATAAACAACAGCTAACAGAATTACTAACAGTAGTGTATAAGCCTAAGTTAGTAGCCGCAAAGTGTTTTGATAAAAGGTTGGTGGCTACTATGAAATTAGATTATGTAAAAGAACTAAAACAATAAGGAGTGATTATGAAACGGTGGAATTATGGCATTATTTTAGGAGCTATTATTTTGGTATTTTTAATTTCTTTTGGTATTACTGCATTTTTAGTGTGGTGGGGGTGTGAAATTTTTAATTTCCCATTTTCTTGGAATTTAGCTACTTGGGTTTGGGCGTTTATCTCATGGTTAAATCTTCCAAATGTAAAGTCTAAATAGGGGTTACTTATGGAACAAAAAACATTTTTAGAAAGATTAGGTATAGTTATTATAAATGTTTTAATTAGATTTTGTATTATTTCAGGCTTATTATGGTGGGGTAGTAAGATTTTGCACTATACTTTTTCTTTTAGCTTATGCCTTTGGGCGTGGGCTGTTTATGTGTGTTTGGCTGGAATGTTTATAGATACACTTCTAGGAATGGAATCAAGGCAGAAGGATTAAAGGAGGTCAATTTGAACAAACAAGAAGCATACCAAAAAGCTAAAAAATATTATAAAGGTGATGAGCTTGCGGCCAAGACTTTAATTAATAAATATTGTATCAATGATAGCGGCAAGTGGCATGAGGCTACTTATGATGATGTAGTTAAGAGAGTAGCTAAGGAAGTAAATCACAGATATGCAACTAAAGATGATTATGAGTGGTTACTATTAAATAAGTATTTTATTCCTGGTGGGCGGGGGCTTTTTGGCATTGGCAATCCATTTAATAAAGCCAGTATAGCTAATTGTTATGTAATTCCTATTCAGGGTGATGATATAGAGAGCATATTTAAGGCGGCACAAGAGGCCGCAAAAACTTATGCTTATGGTGGTGGGGTAGGTTTAGTTTTGGATATATTAAGACCTAGTGGTAGTAAAACAAGAAATGCATCAAAAACATCTACTGGTGTAGTGTCTTTTATGGAGCTGTATTCTAAAACTACAGGCACAATAGGGCAATCAGGCCGACGCGGGGCTCAATTGTTAGGTTTAAATATAGCACACCCAGATATAGAGTTAGCAATAGAAGCTAAGAAAAATGGGCATGATATAAGATTTGCAAATATATCTGTGATAATATCAGATGAGTTTATGGAGTGTTTAAAAAATGATGGTGAGTGGAAATTGTGGCATCCTGATTTAATAGATAATAATTGCCCTGATGATATTGTAGAATTTAGAGACAATTTTAAGAAAGTATTTTTAGAAACAGATTATACAGATTGGGATACACATAATTTTTCAGTTGAAGTGCGGGCATTATATGATGAATGGATAGAGTTACAACAAAAACACAAAGCTAATATAATACCTTATGGGTGGTTTTCACCTTATTATTTAACTACTTATGAAGATTATTACTTTCTGAATGATGTTGCTTGTGAGAGAAGGAAAAAGAAAGTTTATAAAAAAGTAAGGGCTAAAGATTTGTGGCATAAAATAGCTGAAAGTGCTTGGGCAAGTGCTGAGCCTGGGGTTATTTTTATAGACACCGTAAAAAATAGATTATCTCATGCTGAATGTAATTTCATGGAGATTTTAGGGACTAATCCTTGTTTGACAGGGGATACTTTAGTTGCTGTAGCTGATGGTAGGGGTGCTGTTCCTATAAAACAATTAGCAGAAGAAGGCAAAGATGTGCCTGTTCATTGTGTGGATGAAAATGGTGTTCCTACAATAAGATTTATGAGAAGGCCAAGATGCACGGGGGTAAAAGAAATATATGAAGTAAAATTATCTAGTGGTGATGTTATAAAATGCACAGGCAATCATAAATTCATATTATCTAATGGAGAGACAAAAACAGCAGAAGAGTTAGCAGAAGGAGATTCTTTGTTGGTTGGCAAAAAGTCTAATGAGCCTTTAGGAAAAGTATATGGAAGGCCTAAAGAGCAATGGAGTAGAACATTATATGAAGTTATTAGAACTAAAGCTGGATACAGCTTAACACACCAAGCTTTATTTGATTTATATTACCCTAATCAAAGGAAATCAGGTTATCGAGTTCATCACAAAAACTTTAATAGTTTAGACAATCGCATAGAGAATCTAGAATTAATGGAAGCTAGTGAACATAGAAAACTTCACATGGTAGGGGACAATAATCCAGTGAAAAGATGGTATAAAAACGCTCCTGAAAGTGAGCGGCAAAAATATCATAAGAATATGTCTAAGTCTGTATCAGGCTTAAAAAATGGTAGGGCTTATAAAGTTACCAATGAAGAAAATAGTCCATACACATTCAGAGATTATAAGAGTTTACTAAAACAAGCACACAAAGAGCGGAGTTTACCTTATTCTGATGATCCTATAGATATGCGTGAAATTGTGCGGTATTATACTGGCTATTATCATGCTAAAACTAATTTACCTTTAATTTTAGAGAATAATAGAGTTTATGTAATCAAAAAGTGTGAAGGCTGCGGCAAGGAATTGAAATTATCAGTAGGAAATAGAGAAATATGTTATTGTGAAAATTGTGCCATGTGGCATAAAGATACTAAAAAATCTTATTTAAAGATAAACATAATGAAAGATATAGTATTGAGTTTGATTTTTAAGAACAGAGTAGTGCCTACGCCTAAAGAGTGTTTAGAATTGCTAAAAGAGAAATACGGTGTAAAAAGAACAAGATTTAGTGTGAGTAAGTTATTGAAGGATATAATAAAAGAGCAGGGGCTGGGGAATATAACATGGAACATAAAAGGAACGCACAGTACCAAAGTTAGAAGACAATTAGCTGAAGAACTAATTAATAAAGGTTTAGTCTATAATCATAAGGTAGTGAGTGTAAGAAAGGTTGGAGTTGAGCCAGTTTATAATGGGACAGTTGATGAATATCACAATTTTGGGATAATATTGAAGGATGGGTATGTTCTATACACTCGGCAATGCGGTGAGCTCCCTTTATCACCATATGGTGCATGTAATTTAGGGAATCTAAATCTAAATGCTTTTGTAAAAAACAACCAATTTGACTATGAACTTTTAGAAAAAGCTACTGATATAGCAGTAAGATTTTTAAATGATATGTTAGATTATGGATTAGATAAACACCCATTACCCCAGCAAAGACTGATGGCATGGGCTACTAGAAAAATAGGTTTAGGAATTACGGGGCTAGCTGATATGTTACTAAAGTTAAAAATTAGATATGGTAGTCCAGAATCTTTTAAGCAAATTAGAAATGTTTTGTCTATAATAAGGGCATCTGCATTTAAAACATCAATTGAATTAGCTAAAAAACATGGATGTTTTCCTTTATTTAATTTAAGTGGTTATGAGAATTCAGATTATATAAGAGAAGTAAAAGAAGAATTAGCTGATAGGTATGGAGCTACAATTTTAAATGATTTAGAAGAGCATGGTATTTACAATGCTAGTTTGCTAACAGTGCCCCCTGTTGGTTCTGGTTCTATTGTGTTGCAAACCTCCACAGGCATAGAACCTATTTTTGCATGGAAATATACACGTAAGACTGAAAGTGTAGAGGCTGGAGAATATGATGTTTATCATCCGTATTTAAAGAAATATTTAGAAGACAACAATTTAACATATGAAGAGTGGGACAATAGTAAGGAAGATTATTGGGCTAGTGCTTATGATATTGATTATAAGGACAGGGTAAGATTGCAGGGGCTTATTACCAAATTTTTAGATAGTTCACTTTCCTCTACTGTAAATTTACCCCAAAACACTAGCATAGAAGATGTTATAGAGTTGTATAGGTTAGCTTATGATTGTGGTTGTAAGGGCATAACCATATACAGAGATGGTTGTTTATTAGAAGGTGTTTTGAAGAGTGAGGGTAGCAAAAAGAAAGAGATAGCCCAAGATAATTATAAAGGTGTAATAAAAAATTATGAATTAGATAGTAAAAGATATAGGTTAACTACACCTATTGGGTCATTACATGTTTTTATAAACCATAAAGATAATTATCCTTTAGAGATATTCATTTCACAAGGGAAGGCAGGGACTAATGAAAAGGCAGATAGAGAGGCATTAGGCAGGGCTATGAGTAAGGCTTTACAATATGGTTGTCCACCTAGAGAATTAGCAGAAACTCTAGTTGATATTATGGGCACTGATGTATGGTTTAATAATGGCAAAATGTATAAATCTATACCTGATGCAGTAGGTAAGATTTTATTAGATTTTATAGGTGAGACTGTAGAGACAAAGAAAAATGGTCAAAAATGTCCAGCTTGTGGCAAATATAGTGTAATAATGGAAGGGGGGTGTAATAAATGTTTAGAATGCGGTTGGAGTAAGTGTAGTTAGAGGGCATCTCATGGCAGGTTTTGAGAAAGAAACAATAATAAATTTTAATGAGGAGGGTAAGTATGCAGAAAT
>NZ_AVAF01000177.1 GCF_000445185.1 Thermoanaerobacter sp. A7A | reverse complement strand
GGTTTGCTTGGTAGTTTGTTCGGTGATCGTCGCCGTGATAAATCTTGGTTTTATTTACATACAAATATAGTACCTGTAACTGGAGTGGATTATGCAGTAACAAGTAAGTTAGGCACAACATATATGCCTGTAAAAGGTAGGCAAAATGATATAGGATTTGACACAGCAAAAAGGAAACAATTTGAACAACAACTCTTAACTACAATAAAACAACTAGATGATACACTAACAGCTCAACTAACAGATGAATATTTACAAGCTGCGAGACAGGCTGTAACAGGACAACAATTTTCTGGGGTATGGCGAACTGATAAAAAAGAAAAGCTAAAAACAATATTAGAAAATCTTCTATATCAAAGATATGCTACTGCACTGGCAGCTATTGATGGAAGGATACTTAAATTTTTTGATAAAAATGAAGAAATAGGCCAAGCACTAACCAACATAGGAAGTGTTCTTGGAACTTTTAAAGACTTAAATGATACTGCAAAACAATTTATTTTTAACATATCACAATCGGATTTAGATAAGCTTAAAAATTATGGATATAGTTATTCCCAAATTTTTGCATCTTTTGTGAATTTGACCAACCAAGTTCCAGATTTTGTTGAACAAATTCAAAATGTAATGGATAAAACTGGTGCTGATTTAGTATCTGCTTTTGAAACCTTACAAAGCAGAGTATTCTATATTTCTACAATAACAGCTAATACATTAACAAACATAGATTTTTCTGTTGATTGGAATACATTTAAATCAACCATAATAACAAATTTTAAACAACAATTTGTAAATCAGTTATATCAAGTATTTATAAATGGTATTTCTGAACAAATTACATCAAGTTTACTCTTAAATTACAATACTGATTTAGAAAATTTATGGTCTGGTTTTTGGAATGGGAGTGTATCATTAAATGCATTATATGATGCTATTAATATTGTTAATGACATACTAGATAAAAATTTAAATAAATGGAATGAATTAAAGCAAATATTAAATCAATTAGGTTTAGAAACAGAAAAAAATATAGATTTATGGGCAACTCTTAATGATAATATCATAAATTTATATAATGAGGCTAAATCTAATTTAATAAGTACATACAGCCCTGAAAAAACATTTTTGTATTATAGAACTCAATTATTTTCTAACATAGAACAATTGACTAATGCTAGTGTTGAAAAAGGCAGTGAACTAGTCAATACAATTAGCAGCTTGCTATCAAGTTCAATAACTTCTGGTAAATCACACTTCACAAGTGAATATGAATACAGAAAATTTATAGCAACTATTATGGCTCGCATGAATGAAGCTGAAATATACAGATTTAAATATGGAGGAACTGTTGAAGGTCCTGAATCTGGCTACACAACTTTTGTTGAGTTTCATGGTAAAGAACACATAGTGCCTGATAATAATTTAGAAGGCATAAAAAAAGAACTTTCAGATATTAGAGAAATACTAAGATATATTTTAAGTGCAAGTGGTGAACAGGTAAAAACAAGTAAAAAAACTTATAGTATAATAACAAAATGGGATGTAAACGGTGTAGTAACCACAAGCCAATAAAATAGAGAAAAAATGAAAGTAATAAAATTAAAAGATATAAATTTAATATATTCTAATATACCTGAAACAGAATATAATGAATGGAGTAGCACAACTACATATAGCATTGGTGATAGAGTTATTGTATCTTATGAAAGTGATGGCACTACTGAAAGAACCCCACATGAGATTTACGAAAGTTTAACTGTTTCTAATACTGGGAACTATCCACCTGATAATTTGGATAAATGGTTGTTAGTTAGTGCTACTAATAGATGGAAAATGTTTGATAATTACGTAAACACACAGACTGAAAATGCAGATACTATAGAGGTTGTAGTTGATTTTAGTCAATGTGATAGTTTCGCTTTACTTAATGTAGATTGTTTATCTGTAGATTGGTATTTGTACAATGGAAATTGGACTGATTCTGAAACATTAGTTGATAATGGAAGAATTAGTCTGAGTCATCCTATTTATAATTGGTATGACTATTTTTATGGTTGGATCAAATTAAGAACAAACATGTACAAAGATAACATGGTTATGTATAATACAAGCCAACTTAGATTGGTTCTTAATAAGCCTGGAGGAACTGCTAAATGTGGTATAATGAGATTTGGTAAATCCAGTCAAATAGGGCTTACACAATATGGTGTTTCTATATCAATAATAGACTATTCTAAAAAAATAACAGATGAGTTCGGCAATACTTATCTAAAACAAGGTAATTATGCAAAAAAAGTTGATTGTGATGCATGGATTAGTAATGATAACATAGATTATGTTTACAAAAGTTTAGCAGAATTGAGAAGTGTTCCAGCTATATATAATATAAATAACTCTAGTTTACAAAAATATGATTTTAACAGTTTAATAGTTTATGGTTTTTTTAACAATTTTTATATTAATATACCAGGACCTAGTTATAGTCAGTGCACTCTAGAAATAGAAGGGCTAATATAGGGGGGTTTTTATGACTATAAATACAATAATAACATCAGCACCACCAGCTCCACAACGTTCTAATCCAGATACATTTGCAGATTTGGCGGATGCTTTTGTTAGTTGGTTAGGAACATTGGATGATCAATTAAATCAGTGGGCTTCAGAAGTAAACACAACTCAATCTGAAATAAACCAAAACAAAATTGATACTGAAACTGCTAGAGATATTGCTTATAAATGGGCAAATGAGAATGAGGATACACAAATAAATGATGGCATACATACTGGCTACTCTGCATATCATTGGAGTAAAAAAGCTGAATTATATAAAACACAAGCTGAAAAAGCTAGAGATTTAGCTGCTATCAATGCAAATGCAACTGTTTATGATCCTAATACTACTTATAATTACCCTGATGCTGTTATAGGTAGTGATGGTGATATATATAGATGTATGGGGACTGATGTAGTTGGCGATGACCCAACAATATCTGATAGCAATAACTGGAAGAAAATTTCAGATGCTGATACTTTAGATGGCTACCATGCTGGTAACGCATCAGGAAATATTCCAATAAAAGTAATGGAAAAGTTAATACAAACTTAAACCGATAGATAGTAGATGGCTACCATGCTGGTAACGCATCAG
>NZ_AVAF01000176.1 GCF_000445185.1 Thermoanaerobacter sp. A7A | reverse complement strand
TGTGAGAGGACGGCGGTTAGTCACCGCCTCCTACTCGATTATGTTTGTGTTGACAAGTAGGGTATGCTATAATAATAAGATGATAAATTGCAAAGAGGGTAGAAAAAATGAGTGGATTTAAGTTGGTATCTAATTTTAAACCAACAGGAGACCAACCTCAAGCTATAGATAAATTAGTTGAAGGGGTAAAAAAAGGATATAGATTTCAAACCTTATTGGGTGTGACGGGTTCTGGAAAAACCTTTACTATGGCTAATATAATCCAGAAGTTAAATCGTCCTACTCTTGTCATCGCTCATAACAAGACCTTGGCTGCACAATTATACAGTGAATTTAAAGAGTTTTTTCCAGACAATGCGGTAGAATATTTTGTGAGTTATTATGACTACTACCAACCGGAGGCTTATATACCCCAAACTGATACTTATATTGAAAAAGATGCTTCTATAAATGAAGAAATAGATAAATTGAGGCACTCTGCTACGGCAGCTCTTTTTGAGCGAAGAGACGTTATAATTGTCGCCAGTGTTTCTTGTATATATGGCTTAGGTGACCCTGTAGATTACGAAAATCTTATGCTTTCTCTAAGGCCGGGAATGATAAAAGATAGGGACGAAATAATTAAAAAGCTTGTAGATATACAATATGAAAGAAATGATGTGAATTTTACAAGAGGCAAATTCAGGGTAAGAGGAGATGTTATAGAAATTTTCCCTGCTTCTTTTTCCAATAAGGCGATAAGGGTTGAGCTTTTTGGAGATGAAATTGACAGAATAGCGGAAATTGATGTGTTAACAGGTGAAGTACTGGGATTAAGAAAACACGTGGCTATATTTCCGGCTTCTCACTATGCTACTTCAAAAGACAAATTGGAAAGAGCAATAAAAAGCATTCGAGAAGAACTGGAGCAAAGGTATAAAGAACTTAAAGATGCTGGTAAAATAGTAGAAGCTGAAAGGTTAAGACAGAGAACAAATTATGACTTAGAGATGCTACAAGAGATGGGATACTGCCAAGGAATAGAAAATTATTCAAGGCATATTTCAGGAAGACCTCCAGGAAGCCCTCCTTATACCCTTTTAGATTATTTTCCTGAAGATTTTCTCATTTTTATAGATGAGTCCCATGTGACAATTCCTCAGATCAGAGGCATGTACAATGGAGACAGGTCAAGGAAAGAAGCATTAGTAGAATACGGATTTAGACTTCCTTCTGCTTTTGACAATCGTCCCCTTACTTTTGAAGAGTTTGAAGAGAGGATAAATCAAGTTATCTTTGTTTCTGCAACACCAGGGCCTTATGAAATTGAACATTCAGAGCAGGTTGTTGAGCAGTTAATACGACCGACAGGTCTTGTGGATCCAGAAGTGATAGTAAAGCCTGTTAAGGGACAAGTAGATGATTTGATAGGGGAAATTAGAAAAACAGTTGATAAAGGCTTTAGAGTGCTTGTTACAACTCTTACGAAAAAAATGGCTGAGGATTTAACGGATTATCTCAAAGATATGGGAATAAAAGTAAAATATTTACATTCTGATATTGAGACGATTGAAAGGGTTGAAATAATAAGAGATTTAAGGCTGGGTAAATTCGATGTTTTAATAGGCATAAACCTTTTGAGAGAGGGATTAGACATACCTGAGGTTGCTTTGGTGGCAATATTAGACGCAGACAAAGAGGGATTTTTGCGTTCAGAGACTTCTTTAATACAGACTATAGGACGTGCTGCAAGAAATGCGGAAGGACGAGTAATAATGTATGCAGACGCTGTAACAAATTCTATGAAGAGAGCAATTGATGAGACGAACAGAAGAAGAAAGATACAAATGGAATATAACAAAAAACATGGTATAACTCCAAAGACAGTAATTAAGGGAGTAAGAGATGTAATTGAAGCTACTCACGTTGCTGAAGAAGAACAGAAGTACACAAGAAAGAAAGTTAAAACTTATGACCCTGAAATTATTAAGTCAACTATAGAGCAACTTGAAAAAGAAATGAAAGAAGCTGCAATTGAACTGCAGTTTGAAAAGGCTGCAAAATTGAGAGATGTGATTTTTGAATTGAAGAAACAGTTGGAGGAAGTAGTTTGAGGTGAAATCATGGGGAAGGACAAAATTGTAATTAAAGGGGCAAGAGTTCACAATTTAAAAAATATAGATTTGGAGATTCCACGAGATAAGTTAACTGTAATAACGGGTTTATCAGGCTCTGGCAAATCTTCTCTTGCCTTTGATACCCTTTATGCCGAAGGTCAGAGAAGATATGTGGAGTCTTTGTCAGCTTATGCAAGGCAATTTTTAGGACAAATGGACAAACCAGACGTTGATTATATAGAAGGCCTTTCACCGGCAATATCTATAGACCAAAAGACCACAAATAAAAACCCTCGTTCTACGGTAGGAACGATAACTGAGATTTACGACTATCTAAGACTTTTATATGCAAGGGCTGGGATTCCCCATTGTCCTGTTTGCGGGAGAGAGATTAGCATGCAAACTATAGATCAGATGGTGGACAGGGTCAAAGAATTGCCAGAAGGTACAAGGATACAGGTACTGGCTCCTGTTATTAGAGGAAGAAAAGGGGAATATGCTAAGCTTTTAAATGATATAAAAAAGAGTGGATATGTCAGAGTGAAAATTGATGGAGTAATGTACGATATAAATGAGGAGATTAAGCTTGATAAAAATAAAAAGCATACTATTGAAGTCGTAGTAGATAGGATTATTATAAAACCGGGAATTGACATGAGGCTGACGGATTCGATAGAAACAGCTTTAAAATTAGCAGATGGGATAGTTACTATTGATGTAATAGACGGAGAAAGCTTTACACTCTCTGAAAAATACGCTTGTACAGAGTGCAACATAAGTATTGAGGAGCTCTCTCCGAGAATGTTTTCCTTCAATAGCCCTTATGGGGCTTGTCCTGTTTGCACCGGATTGGGAGAATTTATGAAGGTAGATCCAGAGCTTTTAATACAAGACCCTAAAAAATCATTAGCAAATGGGTTGTTGCCGGGGATTGTTGCTTCACAGGATAGTTATGCTTATTACAACATTTTAAGATTGATTGAACATTTTGGATATACAGAGAATACTCCTTATGAAAAGTTTAGTGAAGATTTAAAAAATGTACTGCTTTATGGCAAAGATACAAAAGGAAAGTCCTATGGATTTGAAGGGATAGTAAACAATCTTGAAAGAAGGTACAACAATACTTCTTCAGATTTTATAAAAGAAGAGATAGAAAAGTATATGAGACCGGTTACTTGTCCTGCATGCCATGGAGCAAGATTAAAGCCAGAAGCGTTAGCTGTGACTGTTGGTGGACTTTCCATAAAAGAAATGACAGACCTTTCTGTTGGCGAGCTTATAAAATTTATTGACCAACTCAAATTAACAGAAAGACATGAGATTATTGCAAAGCCAATTTTAAAAGAAATAAAAGCAAGGCTTAGTTTTCTTGTAGATGTAGGCCTTGATTATTTGACTCTGTCAAGGCCCGCAGCTACTTTATCAGGTGGAGAAGCACAAAGGATAAGATTGGCAAGTCAGATAGGTTCTGGACTTGTAGGAGTCACATATATCTTGGACGAACCCAGCATTGGACTTCATCAAAGAGATAATGAAAGACTTATAAATTCCTTGAAAAAATTAAGAGACCAAGGCAATACTCTTATAGTAGTAGAGCACGACGAGGATACAATATATGCGGCAGACTACATTGTGGATGTAGGACCAGGTGCAGGTGAGCATGGAGGAGAAATTGTAGTTGCGGGTACGATAGAAGATGTGTTAAAATGTGAAAAGTCAATTACAGGACAGTATTTAAGTGGCAAAATAAAGATAGAAGTGCCAAAACAGAGGAGAAAACCTAATGGAAAAGCTTTAATAGTGAAAGGAGCGAAGGAAAACAATTTAAAAAATATAGATGTGGTTTTCCCTCTTGGAGTATTTATATGCGTTACAGGGGTTTCTGGCTCAGGCAAAAGCACCCTTATAAATGAGATACTGTACAAAGCATTGGCACAGAAGATTTATAAGTCCAAAGATAAACCAGGTATGCACGATGCAATAGAGGGTATCGATAATATAGATAAAGTAATAAATATTGACCAGTCTCCTATAGGCAGGACTCCTCGCTCAAATCCTGCTACATATACAGGAGTTTTCGACTATATAAGAGAGGTTTTTGCAAATACCCCAGAAGCTAAAATGAGAGGCTATAAACCAGGGAGATTTAGTTTTAACGTTAAAGGTGGAAGGTGTGAAGCCTGTGGAGGAGATGGTATAATTAAAATTGAGATGAACTTTTTGCCGGATGTGTATGTCCCTTGTGAAGTGTGCAAGGGTCAAAGGTATAATAGGGAAACATTGGAAGTAAAATATAAAGGAAAAAATATTTCGGATGTACTTAATATGACGGTAGAAGAAGCGTTAGTGTTTTTTGAAAATATACCTAGGATAAAAAATAAATTGATGACTTTGTATGATGTAGGACTAGGATATATTAAACTAGGGCAACCTTCTACTCAGCTTTCAGGAGGAGAAGCCCAAAGAGTAAAATTAGCTACTGAACTTTCTAAAAGACCTACAGGTAAGACATTATATATTTTGGATGAGCCTACAACTGGATTACATTTTGCAGATGTGCATAGGCTTCTTGATGTTTTAAATAGATTAACTGATGCAGGTAACACTGTTATTGTAATTGAACACAACTTAGATGTCATAAAAAGTGCAGACTATATTATTGACTTAGGACCAGAAGGTGGAGACAAAGGTGGAATGGTAATAGCTACAGGGACACCTGAGGAAATTGCTGCTAATGAGAATTCTTATACTGGATGGTTTTTGAAAAAAGTCCTTTCTCAAAAATGAGGTGAATTTATGTATTATGCCATAGCTTCTCAGATATTAAAATATGTCCTTATTTTTCTCATCTACCTGTTTTTATACAGGGTTTTTAAAATAGTGTATATGGACATAAAAGGGGCAAGATATGAGAGGCAAATAACCTCTGCAAAACTTTCTTTTTTAAATGGAGAAAGGACTTTTAATCTTTTTGAAGTTACTACTATAGGAAGGTCGGAGGAATGTGATATAGTAATTGAAAGCCCTTATGTGTCTGCACGGCATGCTATCATACGAAAGAGGGGCAAAAGGTTTTATATACAAGATTTAAACAGTACAAATGGCACTTTTGTTAATGGCAAAAGAATAAAAGGAATTGCTAAAATAAGGAATAACGATGTAATTACTTTAGGTGATGTTGAACTCAAATTTATTTTGTAGGTGAAATCTTATGGAAGAATATATAAAAACCGGATCTAAAGCTATGAAAAATGTTTTTTGGATATTTGTAATAGCCTTTTTACTGCTTTTTATACACAATAAACCGAAGGGATTTGACACAATATATTTTACATTAGCATTTCCAATATTAATTTATATTGTTTATTACTTACATGTAAGATTGTTTCCATTGGGTGAAATCCAATTTATCATTTTAACTTCTTTTTTAACAGAAATGGGACTTATAATGATATACAGGGTTACTCCAGATTTGCTCATAAAGCAGATTGTTTGGATTGCAATAGGATTTTTACTTTACTTCATTTCCTCATATATTTCAAAATACTACGATTTACTCTATAAACTCAAATATGGGGAAGCTATTTACATTGCACTTACAATAGCACTACTGGGCTCAACATTAATTTTTGGAAGAGAGATAGGTGGTGCTAAAAACTGGCTTACTTTTGACGGCATATATGTTCAGCCAGCTGAACTTGCTAAGATAATA
Source organism: Thermoanaerobacter sp. A7A (assembly GCF_000445185.1). Lineage (GTDB taxonomy): Bacteria > Bacillota > Thermoanaerobacteria > Thermoanaerobacterales > Thermoanaerobacteraceae > Thermoanaerobacter. Next base: position 49,456 of record NZ_AVAF01000176.1, on the reverse strand, counting down.
TATATAATTTTTTTGGCAAAATATTTGTGCACCAGGAGAGAAACAAAAGACATAATTATTTTAGGATTAATAACTCTTGCAATTCTAGGAATATTTGTATTAGAAAAAGACTTAGGGATGGCGTTTTTATTTTATGCTACTACAGTATTATTAATTTTTGTCTCTACTTCTAATCTATTGTACACAGCAGTAGGGATTGGGCTATTTGTTTTAGGAGGCATAATATCCTACTTTTTGTTTTGGCACGTAAGAGTAAGAATTGAGGCATGGTTGAATCCTTGGATGGATGTACCGGGGAAGACATATCAAATTGTACAATCTCTTTTTGCTATTGCAGCAGGAGGATTTTTTGGCACAGGTCTTGGCATGGGGCATCCAGAGTATATACCTGTGGTTGCAAGTGATTTCATTTTTTCAGCAATTTGTGAGGAATTTGGACTTTTAGGAGCTGTAGCTATAATCCTTGTGTATTTTGTTATAATGTATAGAGGGATTAAAGTAGCATTAAATGCTAAAGACGGGTTTGGTGCGTTAGTAGCTACGGGACTCATTTCAATGTTTAGCTTACAGGTTTTTACTATAATTGGTGGGGTTATAAAATTTATACCGCTGACAGGGGTAACCCTTCCCTTTGTAAGTTATGGCGGTAGTTCTATGGTGATGAGCTTTGTGACATTGGGTATGCTCAATGGCATAGCTCTTAAGGAGGAACAACAAGATGTCCAATTTGAATCGCAATATTAAAATTCTCTTTGGAGTTTTTTCTGTACTTTTTTTCGGTTTAATCGCGTATTTAACTTATTTTCAGATATATGAAAGAGATAGATTAATTACCAGTTCTTATAGTGTTTATAATCGTAGGCTTATAGAACAAGAAAAAAAGATATTACGAGGTAGTATTTTAGATAGAAATGGAATTGTACTTGCAAAGAGTATAATTGAAGCAGATGGTTCCCAAAAAAGAGAATACTTAGATGGTTCTGCTTTTGCTCAAGTAATAGGGTATAGCCGTAGAATATATCAACAGGGAAATGCAGGAATAGAAAAGGCTTATGACAGAGAATTACTTGGAATGGTAGGAAATGACCCAATAATTATTCTAAGGAAATTGGTTTTAGCAAAAGGGCAGGTAGGTGATAATGTATATTTGACAATAGATAAAACTCTTCAAGACCTTGCTTATAAAGAGATGGAAGGAAAAAAAGGAGCAGTGGTGGCTTTAAATCCTAAAACAGGGGAAATCTTAGCCATGGTCTCTACCCCTTCTTATGACCCTAATACTTTAGGGGAGAATTGGAAAGAAATAATGACAAGCCCAGATAACGTGGTTTTAAATAGAGCTACACAAGGTTTGTATCCCCCTGGTTCTGTCTTTAAGATTGTAACTACTGCAGCAGTTTTGACATATGAACCTGAGTTATATAACAAGACTTTTGATTGCAAAGGATATATAATTGTGGATGGCAACAGGATAAATGATTTTGGAGGCATTGCTCATGGAATAGAGGATTTTAAACAAGCTTTTTATAGATCCTGTAATTCCTTTTTTATACAGATAGGTTTAGATTTAGGCAGTGAAAATTTACAGTCAATGGCATATAATTTTGGGTTGGATAAGAGAGTTCCTTTAGAAATAGATACAGCAAAAAATTATTTTCCTCCTATTGAAGGGAAAGTTGCTTTAGCAGAAACTTCTATAGGACAGGGTAAAATCCTTGTAACACCTCTTACAATGGCATTGGTTGCTTCTGCCGTTGCAAATGATGGGGTTATAATGAAACCTTATTTGATGAGATACGTGGCAGATCCTATTTCAGGTACAGTCATCGAAAAGAGCACTCCTTCGCAGTATTTGAATCCTATATCAAAAAAAGTGGCAGATACTATTAAACAATTGATGATAGGCGCAGTTAACGATAAAGAGGGGACAGGTAAAGCTGCACAAATTCCTGGTATTACAGTTGCAGGTAAAACTGGGACTGCAGAAAATCCTCACGGTGCTCCCCATGCGTGGTTTGTAGGTTTTGCACCTGCCGAAAATCCACAAATTGTCGTAAGTGTAATAGTTGAAAATGGTGGTGAAGGTGGGAAAGTAGCAGCGCCTATAGCAAGAGATATAATAAGATCTTATTTAACTAAATGAAATTCTAAGGTGATGGACAATGAACATAGAAGAGAAATTAAAACTTTTGCCTGAAAAACCTGGTGTTTATATAATGAAAGACAAAAGCGGCAAAATAATTTACGTAGGAAAAGCAGTAGTTCTCAAAAACAGAGTGAGACAGTATTTTCAAAATAAAGAAAATCAATTGCCAAAAGTAAAAGTAATGCTTTCTCATGTGGAAGACTTTGAGTACATTGTCACTGATACTGAACTTGAGGCTTTAATGTTGGAATGTAACTTAATTAAAAAGTATAAGCCTAAGTATAATGTATTATTAAAAGATGACAAAAATTACCCCTATATTAAAGTTACAGTAAATGAAGAGTATCCCCGCATAATGTTTACAAGAAGAATTGAGCCAGATGGAGCTAAATATTTTGGCCCTTATAGCAGTGCCTTTGCAGTGAGGGAGACTATAAAACTTGTCAGAAAAATGTTTCCAGTAAGGACATGTAACAGAAATATTGAAAAAGACATTGGTAAAGTAAGAGAATGTCTCTATTACCACATAGGATTGTGTTCTGCTCCTTGTACTAACAAAATAAATAAAGAAGATTATAGAAAATTAGTTGATCAGGCAGTTCTCTTTCTTGATGGAAAGAGGGATTGGCTCATACAAAAACTTAAAGAAGACATGCAAAAAGCGGCAGAAGAATTGAGGTTCGAGGAAGCGGCGAGGATTAGAGACCAGATTTTTGCTATTGAAAGGACGTCAGAAAAGCAAAAAGTGGTATCAGTAGGAGAAGATGAACAGGATATAATTTCAATGGCCCGAAGTGCGGATATTTCCTGTATACAGGTGTTCTTTGTACGAGATGGAAAATTAAGCGGAAGAGAGCATTATTATATGAAAAATACAGAAGGCATGGAAAGAGGAGAAATAATCTCTTCCTTTATAAAGCAATTTTATGAAGGTGCTCCTTACATTCCCAAAGAAATAATAACTGATGTGGAATTAGACGAAAGAGAGCTTCTCAGTGAATGGTTATCGCAAAAGAGAGGCAACAAAGTTTTTATAACAATTCCTGTAAGAGGTAAGAAAAAAGAACTGGTGGATATGGTTTATCAAAATGCTTTGGAAGCCCTTAAGAATGACATATCAGTAAGAGAAGAAATTTCAAAAGACCAAGCTGTATTAGAACTTTCTAATTTAGTAGGACTCGACTACGCCAAGAGAATTGAAGCCTATGATATTTCAAACACAAGAGGTCAGGATAACGTTGGAGCTATGGTAGTATTTGTGGATGGCAAGCCTAAAAAAAACCAGTACAGAAGATTTACCGTAAAATATGTTGAAGGGCAAGACGATTACCAGAGCATGAGAGAAGTTATAGAAAGGCGTTTTTTGCACGGTATTGAAGAAAAAGAGCTTATTGAAAAAGGTGAACTTAAAGAGGATAAGGCAAAATTTGCTGAAATGCCAGATTTAATATTTGTAGACGGCGGCATAGGGCATGTAAATGCTGTATTGCAGATGTTAAGTGGTTTTGGTATTTTTATTCCTGTTTATGGTATGGTAAAAGATTCAAAACACAGGACTCGAGGCCTTGTGTCACCTCAAGGTGAAATTGACATACCTATGACTACAAAAGCCTTTCGCTTAATTGCTCAAATACAAGAAGAGGCCCATAGGTTTGCTATAACTTTCCACAAAGAAAAGCAAAGCAAAAGATTTAAAAGCGAACTTCTCAATATCCCCGGCATAGGTGAAAAAAGGGCAAAAGCCTTATATGATGCCTTCAAGTCCATAGAAGAAATAAAAAGGGCAAGTGTGGAGGACCTTAAAAAAGTGGAAGGAATGAATGAAAAAGCTGCTCAAGCTGTATATGAATATTTTAGGAAATAAAAAGCGTCAAGATTTTGTCTTGACGCTTAAACATAATCCAGTAACCCCCTTACAGACACATCTCCTGACATAATACTAAGTCTTTTGCCCTCTTTTGTCTCTACTACCAAACTTCCATTATTGTCAATAGTGACAGCTTTTCCTTCAATTTCACCTTCATTGGCAATGACTTTTATCTGCCTTCCTATTGTTATGGACTTTTCAATGCATATAGGCCTTATGTATTCAAAGCCTTTTTGTAAATATGCATTATAATAAAATTCCAGGTTATTTAAAATGCTGGCGGTAAGTTTTTTCCTATCAACTTTAGAGTTGGTTTCTAAGTACAAGGAAGTGGCTTTCCCTTTTAATTCTTCAGGGAAATTGTCACAATTTACATTGACTCCAATTCCTATTATCACATAGTTTATTTTGTCAATTTCTGAACTCATCTCTGTCAATATTCCACACACTTTTTTATTGTTTAGTATTATATCATTTGGCCACTTTATTTTGCTTTCTACATGAAATACTTCTTCAATAGCTTTGACTACAGAAATTGCCGCTACTTGTGTGAGATTAAGTGCCTCCTGTGGCTGTATATTTGGTTTTAAAATGATAGACATCCAGATGCCACAGCCTTTTTGAGATATCCAACTTCTTCCTAATCGGCCTCTTCCTGCTATCTGCTCTTCGGCAATAATTACTGTACCATCAGGAACCTTTGATGCCATTTCTTTTGCGAAGTTGTTTGTAGAATCAATGACTAACTTATGTATATAATTTTTTCCTATAAAATTTGTAGTAAGATAAGGGGATACTTCTTCATAAATTAACAAATCAGGCTCAGAAACTAACATATACCCCAGCTTGTGATGGGCTTCTATTTGGTATCCTTCATTTTTTAATTCATTTATATGTTTCCATATAGCAGTTCTTGAGACGTTGAGTTGATCAGAAAGTTTTTGCCCAGAGATATATTCCCCTTTGTTTTCTTTTAAAAGTTTAAGAAGCTTTGACCTTAACATTTTTTCACCTCAAAAGTTTATATGGCTATAAACATATTATAATTTACATCTTCCAAGAAGAAAAGGTTTTGTCTATTTACTTATTTTACATTAAATAATATAATTGAATTAAATGCAGCGTTTTGTTGCTGGCTGGAGGTGAAAAAGTGGATAAGATTCCTGTTGAAACTTTGATAAAGGATTTAAATTTGGAAGTTATTGTTGAGGCCAAAAATAATAAAATAGATATAACTACACGTGATGTAAATAGGCCGGGCTTACAATTTTCCGGCTTTTATGAGCATTTTGCTTACGAAAGAGTGCAAATCATTGGAAAAGTTGAAACAACTTTTATAGAACAGTTGCCAGATGATGTATTAGCTGAAAGAGCAGACAGGTTTTTTAATTATCCCATTCCCTGTCTTATTGTAACGAGAGATTTAAATATTCGTCAAGAGATCATAGATGCTGCGCAAAAACACGATAGATACCTTTTAAGGACAAAAGAAGCTTCTACCAAGTTTATAAATAGATTAATTAATTACCTTGATGAAAAGTTAGCACCACAAATTACTATTCACGGAGACCTTGTAGATGTGTATGGTATAGGTGTTCTTTTATTAGGAGAAAGTGGCATAGGTAAAAGTGAAACGGCATTAGAGCTAATCAAAAGGGGACACCGACTGGTTGCTGATGATGCGGTGGAAATCAGCAAGATAAGTGAGGACAAGCTTCAAGGGAGTTCACCTGAGATAATAAGGCATTTTATTGAAATAAGAGGTATTGGCATACTTGACATAAAGACATTGTATGGTGTGGGTTCTGTTAGAAATTCTATGAACATAGACTTAGTTATTCAATTGGAAGAATGGGACGAAGATAAGTACTACGACAGGTTAGGATTAGAAGACGATTATATCAAATTTTTAGATGTCAAAGTTCCAAAGCTTACTATACCTGTAAGACCAGGAAGAAATCTCGCGATAATAGTAGAAGTAGCAGCGATGAACCACAGGCAAAAACAAATGGGATACAACGCTGCTCACGAACTTAACAAAAAATTATTAAAACAAATAGGGAATTAAAGGGAGAGGATAAAGTTGAAGTTAGTTTTGGATACTCACACTCACACAATTTCCAGCGGTCACGCTTACAGCACTATTACAGAAAACGCAAGGGAGGCTTATAAAAAAGGGCTTCAACTTATATGTATGACAGACCACGGACCTAAAATGCCAGGAGCTGCTCACCTTTGGTATTTTGGAAATTTAAAAGTGTTACCTGAAAAAATAGAGGGGGTGGAGATATTAAAAGGGGTAGAAGTTAATATAATGGATGAAGAAGGAAATTTGGACTTACCAGAAGGAATACTTAAAAAACTAGATATAGTGATTGCCAGTTTACATGACGTGTGTTTTGAACCAAGTGACGATATAGAAAGAAACACAAAAGCTATTATAAATGCTATAAAAAACCCTTATGTAGATATAATAGGACATCCTGGGAATCCCATCTATCCAATAGATATTGAAAAAGTTTTAATGGCTGCTAAAGAATATGGCAAATTTATTGAAATAAACAACAGCTCCTTTGTAAGTTCAAGAAAGGGCAGTGAAGAAAATTGTTTTCTCATTGCTAAAAAAGCGAAAGAAATGGGAGTAAAAATTGCTGTGGGAAGCGATGCACATGTAAGCTTTGATGTAGGAAGGTTTGAGGAAGCTCTCAAAGTTATTAAGAATGCCGGTATAACTGAAGATTTAGTGCTTAATACTGATGTTGGAAAAATAAAAGAATATCTTAAAGAGAAAAAACGGAAAATTGGAGGAGAGGAAGAATGAGAATTGGTGTTGACCTTGGAGGCACTAATATTGCTGTTGGATTGGTGGATGAAGAGGGACGTATAGTAGCTACAGGTAGCAGGCCGACAAAACCGGAAAGGGGTTATGAAGCAGTTGCCAAAGACATAGCGGATATAGCTATAGAACTTATTAAGAGGAGTAATCTAAGTGGAAGTGATATTAAGTCAATGGGAATAGGAGTCCCGGGTGTAGCAGATAGCGAAAGAGGCATAGTAATACGAGCGGTGAATCTCTTTTGGACAAAAGTTCCTCTTGCAAAAGAAATAAGAAAATACATTGATTTGCCAATATATATGGACAATGACGCAAATGTAGCAGCTTTGGCAGAAGCAGCATATGGGGCTGGCAAAGGTTCTAAGTCCTCAGTGACAATTACCTTAGGAACAGGAGTAGGTTCTGGTTTTATCCTTGATGGTAAAATATACAATGGTGCACATCATTTTGCACCTGAGCTTGGACACATAGTGATAGGAGACAATGGTATAAGATGTAACTGTGGTAAAATTGGATGTTTAGAGACATATGCTTCAGCAACTGCTTTAATAAGAGAAGGGAAAAAGGCAGTAGAGAAGAATCCCAATTCTCTTATTTTAAAATTTGCAAATGGAGATATAAACAGCATAACGGCTAAAAACGTAATTGATGCTGCGAAGCAGTATGATGAAGACGCCATGAGGATTTTTAATGACTATGTCAAATACTTAGCTATTGGGATTGTAAATGTGATAAACATGTTTGACCCTGAAGTGATAATATTGGGTGGCGGAGTTGCAAATGCAGGGGATTTTCTCATAAAACCTCTTAAAAAAGAAGTGGCAGAGAATATTTTATTCAAAGACTTACCGTATGCTGACATAAGAAAAGCAGAGCTTGGAAATGATGCAGGGATCATCGGTGCTGCCATATTAAGTTAAAGGAGGATAATTATGCAAATTCATGAACTTCACAAAAACGCAAAAGTGTCTGACGATCATGTTGCAATAAAGTTTAAAGATAGAATCTATAGTTACGGAGAAGTTGACTCTCTCATAGATAAGTACGCTTCTTTCTTTCAATCAATAGGTGTAAAAAAAGGTGATAGAGTAGCATTGAGTTTTCCTAATTGCCCTGAATATATTTTTTCTTTTATGGGAGCATCTAAAGCAGGGGCAATTGTTGTACCGCTAAACATGATGCTTACACTTGAAGAAATTGCATATATAATTATGGAATCAGGTGCTAATACTATAGTCATTCATCCTTTAATAGCTCAAAAAATTGATAAGTCTCAATTAGGAAGATTGAATCTCAAAAATGTGGTCGTTTTAGATGAAAATACCATTAATGCAATTTTAAAAATGGGTCCTTCTCAACATGTTGAAATAGAACCAGACGAAGTATGTACGTATATATATACCTCTGGAACGACAGGGAAACCTAAAGGTGCGATGCTTACTCACAATAACTTCATTGCTGATGTAAAAGCATTAGACGATGTATCTGACTTAGGACCAGAGGATAACTTTTTGTGCGTATTACCTTTGTTTCACAGTTTTTCTTGGACAGTCAACATACTTCTTGGATTTTATTTGGGTTCTGCTATTACAATAAAAGAAAGTTTTATGCCAAAAGACACATTGGAGACACTGACAAAAGAAGATGTAACTGTATTTTGCGGAGTGCCTTCGATGTTTGCAGTCCTTATGAGAATGGCAGAAAAGGGACAATTTAAAGCTTTAAGGTTAGCTATATCAGGTGGAGCTCCATTAGCCCCTGAGATACAAAGAGGATTTGAGGAAAAATTCAATTTTCCTCTTGTAGAAGGCTATGGTTTAAGTGAGGCAGCTCCTGTTGCACTTTTAAATCCTTTAGAGCCTAATGCAATAAGAAAGCCAGGGTCTGTGGGATTGCCACTTCCTTGTGTTGAAGCAAAGATAGTGGATGAAAATGACAATGAACTTCCTGTGGGAGAAGTAGGGGAGCTTGTTTTAAGAGGACCTAATATAATGGTTGGCTATCACAACATGCCAGAAGAAACTGCTAAGACTTTAAGAGGTGGTTGGCTCCACACGGGTGACCTTGCAAAAAAAGATGAAGACGGATATTTTTACATTGTAGACAGACTAAAAGACATGATAATATTAGGTGGGTTCAACGTATATCCGAGGGAAGTAGAAGATGCCTTGTTAGAACATCCAGATGTTTTAGAAGCTGCTGTGATAGGAGTGGGTGATCCATTGAAAGGAGAAGAAGTCAAAGCTTTTGTGGTGCTAAAAGAAGGAGCGAAAGCTGATAGAAAAGAGCTTCAAAGCTTTTTAAAGGATAAATTGGCTTCATATAAGATTCCAAAGCATTTTGAATTTGTGTCAGAACTTCCTAAGACTCCGACAGGTAAGATTAATAAAAAACTACTAAAGCAAATGTAAAGGTGAAAAAAATGAGAGATTCTAAACTTTTTGATATTGCATATTTTATAAGCGATTTAATGATATTAAATCTTCTGTGGATTGTATTTTCACTTCCTGTTGTGACAGTTTTTCAATCCACAGAAGCTCTTTTTCATTCAATACGTTTATTGAGAAAAGATGAAGGAAGCAGCGTGTGGAGAGAATTTTGGAAGGGTTTTACAAAGCACTTCTCGTGGATGCTTATAAACTTTGTGATTACCGTTGCTGTTATTTTAATACTTTACGTAGATGTGAGGTTTTTTATACAACAAAACACAGTTTTTGCATATATTCTTGCTGGCTTATTATTGTCAATGGGACTCATGTTTTTAATCACATTGATATACACGTTTTTGACGATTCAATATTATGAGGGGAAACTTTTTGGCTTATGGAAAACTTCTTTTTTATTAGGGCTTGGGTATTTGCCCCAAACAATACTTATACTTGTAATACTTATAGCTGCATTATTTATTATACAGATTATTCCAATACTATTTTTTATAATATTGGTAAGTGGCTCAGCTTATCTAATAGATATGATTTTTGAAGGAATAATTAAGAAGTATATAAAACGGGACGAAGAATAAAATATGATGGCATATATTTAGCATTTTATACAGCAGGCTTTCAATATATTGTTGAGTATTTAAATTATTTAAATCAAAGTGCATTATATTACTTTCATTTTTGAAAATCTTATCTATATTTTTAATTGATGATACAAAGCCACTTATGCGGGGAATATGATAAAGTTTTGCAGCATAAAAATTTTTTTAACATAATTTATTGACAGGTAAAAGTTAATATGCTATTATTTAATTAAATTAATTCGAAACGTTTCAATAAGGCAGGTGGTATAATGGCAACAATAAAGGATGTTGCAAATTTAGCAGGGGTAGCAGTTTCAACAGCGTCATATGCGTTGAACAATAGTCCTCGTGTAAGTCAAGAGACTAAAGAAAAGGTTTTAGCGGCAGCGAAACAATTAAATTATCAGCCTAATGGAATTGCTAGAGATCTAAAATTAAGTAAAACAAATACTATTGGGTTAATATTATCTGATTTATCTGGACCATTTTATTCAGAGCTTATTAAGGGTGTTCAAGATATAACAATTGCAAACGGTTACGATTTAATAGCCATAAGTTCACTTGGGGGTAAAAATAGTACGGCAGTGAAGTTTCTCAAAGAAAAAAGAGCTGATGGGATAATTATTTTAGCTCATAATATTGATAACAATTTGATAATTAGCGCCGCAAGAGAAGATATGCCTATTGTTCTTTTAGATCGCCCTCTTAAAGCAAAATATGTGTTGAATATTCAAGTAGATAATGAAGGAGGAGCGTATAAGGCTGTTGAACATTTGATAGCATTAGGACATCGTAAAATTGCATATTTAAGTGGACCTAATAATTCATACGATAATTTGAAACGTTTTGCGGGGTATAAAAAAGCGTTAGAAGATAGTGGCATTGCTTTTTCAAACCAGTGGGTATATCAAGGTAATTTTACTAAAGAAGGAGGATATCATGCTGGTAAATTAATGCTATTACAAAACTATATTCCGGAAGCTATATTTGCGGCAAATGATGAGATGGCAATAGGAGTAATTGAAGCCTTTAAAGAGGCTGACATTCTTATTGGAGAAGATGTTGCTTTGGTGGGCTTTGATGATATACAACTGTCTGAATATGTGACTCCAGCTTTAACTACAGTTAGGCAACCAATGAAAGAAATGGGAGTCATAGCAGCACAACAAGTCTTTCAAGCTTTGAATGGTAATTTTTCTACAGAAGCTATTTTATTAGAAACTAAATTAATTATACGCGACTCGTGTGGTGCTAAAAAAGTTAAATTGTAAATAAAAGAATGACTATTGAATGAGTTTTTATAATAAATTTTGGAAAGGTTGTAATATTGGATGAAGATAGAAATAAAAAAGAAAATGGTTATTATAAACAATGAACCTGTTTTTCTATATGGTGCAGAACTTCATTACTTTAGATGCCCGAAAAGTGAGTGGGCTGATCGGTTAGATAAAATTAAAAATGCTGGTTGCAATCTTGTAAGTAGTTATATACCGTGGTTGTGGCATGAGGTAAAAGAAGGTGAATTTGATTTTTATGGTAAAACCCGTGAAGAGAGAGACTTGGATGGATTTTTAAATCTTGTTAAGGATAAAGGATTATACTGTATAGTTAGACCAGGCCCTTATATTATGGCGGAAACTAAAAACTCTGGTATTCCTGAATGGTTATTAAGTAAGTATCCAGAGATAATTGCTAAGGATAGAGATAATAAAGAACATCCAGCAAAAGTTATTACCTATCAACATCCTGTTTTTTTAGAAAAAGTTAAAAAGTGGTACCAGTCAGTTAATGATGTCATTTCTAAATACCAAATTGATATGGATGGCCCTATAATAATGTACCAGTTGTGCAATGAAATAGGAATGTTCCATTGGGTGACAAATACTTCTGATTATAGTGAACACATGCAAAATAAATTTGCAGACTATTTGCTAAAAAAATATGGTTCTGTCGATAAATTAAACAAAAACTATAAATTTAACTACAATAATATAACAGAATTAATAAAGGATTTTGTAAATGGAAAATTAAACAATAATGCAATCAAATTACATTATGAGTGGGGAAGGTTCTGGAGAGAGTATATAAAAGAATATGTTTCGATTTTGAGAGATTATGCTGTAGAAAGTGGTATAAAAGTGCCGTTTATCATAAATATTCATGGTTTTAAGGATTTGTCATTGAGCAGCAGAGGTATGGATTATCCTATTGGACTTTCACAGCTTTATAAGACTGCAAAAATAGACGAGGTAGTATTAGCAGGAGATTTTTATCCTGGTCATGTATCTTATGATTCATATCACGACCTTGTTTTAAGTTGTGCTTTGACAGATGCAATTTCACAGAGTGAGCAACCTATATTTTCTGCGGAATTTCAGTCAGGTAGATTATCTGATAGACCTCGCATAAGCCCAAATGATGTAGATTTGGCCACACGAACTTGTATAGCAAATGGGATGAATGCAATTAACTTTTACATGTTTGTAAGTGGTGAAAACTATGATGATATAGGTCTTTTTGGGCGAAGACATGACTGGCAAGCACCTGTTGACTTTAAAGGAAATTTAAGACCCCATTATTTTAAAATTCAACATATAGGCAAAATGATTAAACTTTTTGAAAAACAGTTATTAAATGCACAGAAGGAAATAAACACATATATTGCTTTTTATCCAGATTACTATATGACGGAGGTTTATGATGAACAGACAAAAGGTATATTAAGTAAGATTGCTGATGAAAGAGATGCTTTTTTTTATAACGGTATTGGAAGGTTATTAACGGCAGCAAATATTTCATTTGATGCTTATGATATCATGAAGGAAGCTGTAATTCCGGTTGATAAAGTTCCGTCTCTTTGGATATTTTCTACAAAATGGATGGATGAAGAAATTCAAAAGAAATTATTGCAGTATGTAAAAGATGGGGGAATAATGATACTTTATCCTACGGTCCCTAAATTTAATTTACAAGGAGAAGAGTGTAGAATTTTGGCTGATGCTCTTGGGATTAAAGAGTTTTATATAAAAAAAGGCTGGGAACAGGTTGATGTACTTAATATAGATTCTGTTTTTGTGAATCAGAGAATGGTAATAAATGAATGTATCGGTGAGCCTGTGGTATGGGCAATGGAAAACGGGAAAAAAGAATACTCTGGTTTTATAAAAGATTATGGTTTAGGGAAAGTCTTAATGTTAGGTATAGGAATGGAGCATGACTACAGTTACAAATTGGATGTTATACGTGCAATTGCAGATAAAGTAGGAATAAAACCTGTAGTTTGGCTAGAGGATGAAAACCTATCAGCAACTATTCGCAAAAATGGGGAAAATAGTTTTATTTTTATAAATAATTATGATGAGATAGATAGAAAAACCACTATTAAATATAATAACAATTTTTTATTTGATGGAAGGGAATTGGTGATACCTAAAAGGTCTGGAGTTATGCTTACTATAGGATGTAGCTTAGTCGATGATATAAGTATAGTTTATAGTACTATGGAAATATATGATATTGTGAAAAATAAAAATTATCTTGCGCTATTTACAAAACTTTCTACAGGCGACACAGGAAAAGTTGTGTTCAAATCATTGAAGTGGGAACCTATGAGAGATGAAAAAAATGATGTAATTATCATTTCTAAAGGAATGTATAAGGTTAAAATAACTGGTATATTAGGTCAGGAAGCTACTATATTGTTTAAAATGAGCAATAGCGAGGGGAAGATCAATGAAAATTGATTTAAATGGGAAATGGGAGTATAGGCCAATAGCTCATACCCGTATTTGTGCAAATGGAGATTTAATTGAAAGCACAGAAGGTCTTCCAAAAGCTGGTATAATGGACATACCTAATAATTGGGAGATTGCAGGTATTCACGACTTCACAGGAAAAATTGAATTTATTCGGTATTTTGTTGTAAAATTAGATGATATTCAAGACAAGCTTCCTTTTCTGTGTTTTGAAGGGATTGATTATTTTGCAGAAATTTATTTAAATGAAAAATACATTGGATACCATGAAGGATACTTTCAACCATTTGAGTTTAATATAAAAGGTCTTTTAAAAGAACAGAATATCTTGAAAGTCATTGTTAATTCGCCTATGGAAGACCCAGAAACGGTATGGCCTAATAATAAAGTATTAATAAAGGGTGTACTAAACCATCATGATGCGCGACCGGGAGGTTGGAATCTAGAGCAAGGGCAAACAAAAAATACTGGTGGTATATGGAATAATGTTTATATAGACTTAAGACCGTCATGCTTTATTAAAAATATAAAATGGATTCCAACGCTTTTAAAGGATGGTACTGCCAAAGTTAACATAAAAACTGATATATATTGCGTGAAACCAGGGAACTACGATGTAAATATAGAGATAGATGGGGAGAAATATGAGCGTAAAATAGAAATACAAAATATAATAGAAGAGAAGGATTTTGTTATAACAATTAAGTCTCCTAAATTGTGGTGGACCTGGGACACAGGGGAGCCTTACCTTTATCACTTAAAGGTTAGCCTTGTCAAAGAAGGCGAATCAATTCACAGTAAAGAGCTGGATGTGGGAATAAGAAGTTTTACATATGATTTTTCTAATAACGAATGGTTGTTAAATAATGAGAAAATTTTTATTAGGGGTACAAATATAATACCTACTCAATGGCTAAGTGAATATACAAATAAAAAAATTCAAAAAGATATAAAACTAATAAAAGAAGCTAATATTAATTCTGTTCGTGTACATGCTCATATTACGAGAAAAGAATTTTATGAAGCCTGTGATAAAGAAGGCATACTTGTATGGCAAGATTTTCCGTTGCAATGGAGTTACGATCGAAGTGACAGATTCATAGAAAATGCGATAACCCAAATAAAAGACATGGTTGAGACTCTTTATAATCATACATCTATTGGAATATGGTGCTGTCATAATGAACCTAGTGTAAATACAGAGGAATTAGATGTGGTCCTTTATAAAACAGTCTGTGCACTTGATTCTACAAGATATGTCCATAAGCACTCTGATTATCGCGAACATCCTTATCCTGGTTGGTATTATACATCTATGGAAGAGTTTATAACAAAACCTTACAAACCAATAGTAAGTGAATTTGGAGCACAAGCTATGCCTAACATAAAAATAGCTAAAGAAATTTGTGGTGAAACTTGGCCACCTGATTGGGATAAGATGGAGTATCACGATTTTCAATACGATGAGACATTTAATGTAGCAAAAATACAGATGGGAAATAACTTAGAAGAATTTATAAAAAATTCTCAGCTATATCAAGCTAAACTTTTAAAATATGCTATTGAAGAATATCGCCTGGATAAATATAAAGATTTAAGCGGTATATACCAGTTTATGTTTGTAGACTGTTGGCCTTCTATAACGTGGTCAATAGTTGATTATAATAGAGAACCAAAGTTAGGATATTTTGCTTTAAAGAAAGCCTACCAGCCTTTACTTCCGGTTGTAAAAATGATGAGAAACACATGGATG
The DNA here is from genome assembly GCF_000445185.1 of Thermoanaerobacter sp. A7A. Taxonomy (GTDB): domain Bacteria; phylum Bacillota; class Thermoanaerobacteria; order Thermoanaerobacterales; family Thermoanaerobacteraceae; genus Thermoanaerobacter. Next base: position 34,074 of record NZ_AVAF01000176.1, on the reverse strand, counting down.
AAAGAAAAAGGTGTAGAAATAAGATTGTACGTTATAAATGATTATCATAAGGACATTGAAAATTATCAATACGAACTTTTAATTAAAAAGGATGGAAATGAAACTATCATAAAAAGTGGGGATTTTAATATTGAAAAGGATACAGTAAAAGAAATACTCAAGTTTACATATTCTGCTTCAAAAGAGTTGCCGGATGGTGATTATAAGTTAGTAGCCAGGATTTTAGACAGCAGCAAAAAAATTGTTTCTTCAAATGATTACGAAATCAAAATAGTTTCTATGAAGGCAAATAATAAATAAAATTTCTGCGAGAGGAGAAAATGCTATGTCATACAAAAAAATGTTTGAAAATCAATATGGATATTTTTCTGAGGATGGAAGAGAGTATGTCATAAAGACGCCAAAGACTCCGCGTCCTTGGGTAAATGTAATAAGCAATGGTGATTATTCATTTATAGTTTCACAAACGGGTAGTGGCTTTTCTTGGAGAGGTAATGCTGTTGAAAATCGTCTTACAAGGTATTCCCAAGACATAATCAAGGATGAATGGGGGAAATACATATACATTAGAGATGAGGAATCCAAAGAATTTTGGTCTGCATCATGGAAACCTGTATGCAGCGAACCTGACTTTTATGAAGTCCGCCATGGAATTGGGTATTCTGTAATAACCCAGACAAAGAACGGTATAAAAAGCAGTTTGAAAATGTTTGTTGCACCATATGAACCAGTAGAATTATGGGAACTGACACTAACTAATGAAACTGATAGAAAACGCGTACTTAACCTTTTTACGTACCTTGAGTGGAATTTGGGTTTTGGGCACGATGAGCACAGAGAGTTTCACAAAATATTTATTGATACGAAATATGAGAAAGATATAAATGGATTTATAGTAAATAAATATTTATGGGGTTTGCCGAATAAAAAAGGACAGCACAACAATAGAAGCTGGGAATATGTAGCTTTTCATACGACAAGCGAAGTGCCTGTTTCTTACGATGGGGATAAAGAATCTTTTATAGGTATGTATGGTTCACAAGTAAATCCAAAGGCAATGGAGGAAAAGTTTCTGAAGAAAAATACAGGAAGATTTGGTGATGCCATTGGCGCTCTTCAAGTTGAAGTTGTGCTTGATCCAGGTGAAACTAAGAAAATTGCTTTTACTTTAGGTTGTGCAGATAATCTCACAGAGGCTTTAGAGCTTTCACGAAAATACAATAAGGTAACTGAAGTTGAAAATGCTTTTGAAAAAGTTAAGGAATTTTGGAGCCGATTTATTGATAGTGAAAAAATAAATACACCTGATGATGGAATGAATATTATGACTAATATCTGGCTTAAATACCAAGCAATATCATGTCGTATATGGGGTAAAGCAGCATATTATCAGATAAGCGGTGGCTATGGTTATAGAGACCAACTTCAGGATTCTATGATATTTTTAGAGAGTATACCAGAATATACAAAAAGGCAAATTCTCATGCATGCATCAAAACAAAAAAGAGACGGGACTGTACTACATTGGTGGATGACTATATCTGGTAATGGGCCTGAAACAAAATGTTCTGATGATTTGCTATGGCTTCCGTTTATAACGATAAATTATCTAAAGGAGACAAACGACTTTGATATACTTAATGAAGTAGTGCCTTTCCTGGATGGTAATGAAGGCAATCTTTATGAACATTGTAAACGCTCAATTGAAAGGGCATTCATGCGATTTAGCCCAAGAGGTGTTCCACTGATTGGAGAAAATGACTGGAACGATGGATTAAGTGCAGTTGGTTGGGACTGGAAAGGAGAGAGTTTCTGGCTTGGAGAATTTTTATATGTTATTCTTGAGGACTTTAAATATATTGCAAGAAAAATAGGGGATATAAAATTTGCCAATAAATGCGATGATGTTCAAAATACTCTTAAGGATTCTATAAATAGATTTGGCTGGGATGGAGAGTGGTATTTACAAGCTACTACTGATGAAGGTGAAAAAGTAGGAAGCAAAGAAAATGATGAGGGATTTATCTATTTAAATCCACAGACATGGGCAGTAATTAGTGGAATAGCAGATCCAGAAAGAAGTAAAGTTTGTATGGAATCTGTATCAAAATATTTGCTTAGAGATTATGGCACCCTTTTACTTTATCCCGCTTACAGTAAAGTAAGAGAAGATATTGGATATATTACAAGATATGCGCCTGGTCTTCGCGAAAATGGAGGAGTATATACTCATGCAGCTACTTGGTCTATTATAGCATATATTTTAATTAATCAAATTGACAAAGCTTATGAAGTTTATAGAAAAATATGCCCTCCTAATCGTTCGAGCAATATTGAGCATTATAAAGCTGAACCGTATGTATTGCCAGGAAATACGGATGGACCCCAGTCCCCTAATTATGGCCGTGGAAGCTGGACGTGGTATACTGGTTCTGCACAATGGCTTCATAGGGTAGCTACTAATTGGATTTTGGGTATACGTGCAGATTATGATGGTTTAATTGTTGACCCAGCTATTCCTGCAGAATGGGAAGGTTTTACTTATACAAGGAAGTTTAGAAACTCAATTTATAATATTGTTGTTGAAAATAAGGAACATGTTCAGAAAGGTGTAAAGGAAATTTATATAGATGGCAAATTGATTGAAGGTAATAAAATTCCCGATTTAAATGATGGTAAAACTCATGAAGTAAAAGTAATAATGGGTAAATAAAGCTCATATAGGAGGCTTTTTAATGAGATTATTGTTTGAATTACAATTATTTAAAAAGAAGAAAATTTTAGATTTAGAAAGTCAAAAGAGTTTTAAGTTTTTTTGGGAAGAAGCAAATACAGATAAAAATAGTCCTGGATTTGGTTTGATAAAAGATAGGTCTCCAAGCAATCCAGATGTGTGCAGTATTGCCTCTGTAGGATTTGGATTAACGGCTATTACAATTGGGGTAGAAAGGCATTGGATTACTTATAAAGAAGCATATGACAGAGTTTTAGGAACTCTTGATACTTTAATAAATAATGCAGAACAAATAAATGGTTTCTTTTATCACTTCTTAGATATGAATACTGCAAAGAGGACAAGAAATTCTGAAATATCAATTATAGATACAGCTATATTAATTAACGGAGCAATAACAGTAGGAGAATATTTTGGAGGTATCATAAAAGAAAAAGCTGAGCAGATTTATAAAAGAGTAAATTGGAAATGGTACTTAAATCCTAGGACAAATCATTTTTATATGGGATACTCTCCTGAGAAAGGTTTTTTTGGGGCCTGGGATTGGTATGCTGAGCAATTTATGGTATATTTTCTTGCAGCAGCCTCTCCAACTTTTCCTGTTAATGCAGAGGTGTTTTATCACTTTGAAAGGGCATGGGGAGCATATGGCTATTATCCTCCTATTGTTCATACATGGACAGGTTCTCTTTTTACATACCAATATTCTTTTGCTTGGTTTGACATGCGAAATAAAATTGATAAGGAAGGAGTTAATTGGTGGGAGAATTCAATTATTGCTTCAAAGTCAAACAGACAATTTTGTATTGATTACAGTGATATATATAAAACTTTTGGAGAAAATTCGTGGGGATTAACTGCCTGCGATGGGCCAAATGGTTACAAAGGAGGATATGGAGCTCCTCCATCAGGTTATGATAACAGGCAGAATTTTGTTGATGGGACAGTTCCACCTGCGGGAGCAGCTGGTTCTGTTATATTTACGCCAGAAGAATCAATTGAGGCTTTAAATAATTATTATAAAAACCATAAGAAATTATGGGGAAAATATGGATTTAAAGATGCTTATAATTTAGATGTTTCTCCGGAATGGTATGCTGAAGATGTTATAGGAATAGATAAAGGTATTACACTTTTAATGATAGAGAACTATAGAACAGGATTTATCTGGAAAACTTTTATGAAGAACAAGTACATACAGTCGGGAATGAAAAAGGTTGGTTTCGTGGACATTGCTTCTAAGATTATAGATGATTTTGAGGGTAATTCCATTTCAACAGGCTGGAAAGACGGAGGCAATAATGTATATCAAATACATATAGTAGATAATATGGCTAACACAGGGGTATATTGTTTGAAAGTAGAATATAAAAAAACGGAAGTAAAAGATGCTTATTTTTATACAAATATCAAGGAAATAGACCTGGATTATATGGATAGTTTTGTTTTTTCAATATATGGAAGAGTAAAATTAAAAATAAGTTTTATAGATAATAAAGGAAACAAGATTTCTGAGAAAATTTTCAAGGCAACAAATAAAAATGGTTGGAAGACTTATGAATGGGATATTTCTTCTATAAAAAATAAACTGGCGCAATTAACCGAAATAAGAATTGGAGTTGAACCAGGTGACATTAATGCTTCAGAAATTTTTTACCTTGATGATATTGAATTTAGGACTAATAAACCTATTGCTCACTCTGTATTAATAGATGGAAAGCCAATAGTGGGAAATATTTTAAAAGGAAATTATGTCTATTACAGTTGCAAAGGAGTTAAAGAAGGAAATTCAATTTATAGGTGGTTAATATCTTCATCACCTAATGGAGAATTTATACCTATTCCTGGCGCAAATTCATTAACATATAAATTAAAGCCAGAAGATAGTGGAAAATATATCAAATTTGAAGTTATTCCGAGGACCAAAGGAATTTTTGGCATTTTAGGTTCAATTTCAGGGCAAGCAGTGCAAAGTGCTGCAATTGGTGAAATAACTGAAGACAAAGTAGCCTTAGCGAGAAATAATTAAATTTTGGGTGGTATAGAAAATGATTGAAATTAAAAACAAGCAGATTATTATAGATGGCAAACCACAAATTATTATGTCTGGCGAAATACATTATTTTCGTCTTGATAAAAAATATTGGCAAGACCGTATTAATAAGTTAAAAGCAACAGGTTGTAATGCTGTATCTTCTTACATTCCATGGATTTGTCATGAGTCTTGCGAGGGAATGGTAGATTTGGAGGGTAAATACCGACCTGAATTGGACTTGGGCGGTTTTATTGATTTATGCAAGGAAAATGGGCTTTATTTTTTAGCAAGACCAGGGCCCTTTGTAATGGCAGAAATGAAAAACGAAGGTATTCCTTACTGGGTTTATGAAAAACATCCGGAAATTATTCCTGCATGTTGGGATAATAAACCTACAACTACAAAAACTGTTGATTACCTTGCACCTGGATTTTTGCAAGAGGTATATAAATGGTATGGAGCTGTAATGCAAGTAATTGCACCTCGTCTCTATACTAAAGGAGGAAATATTATTGGTGTTCAACTTGATAATGAAGTAGGTATGCTCTCTTGGGTAAGTAATTGCCCAGATTTTACAGAAAATACTCTTGTAGATTTTGTAAAATGGCTTAAAGAAAAATACGACGAAAAAACTCTTAGATTACGATATCCTTTTGATATAGAAGATATGGAAAGCTTTGCAATAAAAATTCGATCTCCTAAAGAAGAGTATGCCTTAGAACTTTTTCGCGACCTTGGATATTATATGAGAAACCGTTTTGCCCGTTATATTGCTGCGTTGCGTTCGTATGCAGAAGAATTCGGGGTTAAAGACATCCCGTTTTTTGTAAATATTCATGGTACTAGTAATGGGCGTGGTTTTACATTTCCTATTGGAATAAGTCAATTGTATGAATCATATACACAGGCACCCGGCTATATTGCGGGATCAGATATATATCTAGGTAATTTAACTATGGACAATTTTCAAGACTTATATATTATTAATAGTTTTATGGATGCAGTAAATACTACGGACCAACCCCTTACATCTTTAGAATTTGAATGTGGAGATGGTAATTACGGAAATACTTATGGTGGCCGATATGATTCTGCTGCGGTAGATCTAAAAACCCGCATGTGTATTGCTCAAGGAAATAAACTATTAAATTATTATCTTTTTTCTGGAGGCATAAACTACATTCTTGAGCCTAAACCTAACGATGGAAATGATAGAATAGCTACTACAGGTGAACGGCATGGTTTTGCAGCTCCAATATCGCCTGAAGGTGAATTAAATTATACATATCCCAGAATGGCACGCATTATTAATACGGTTATGGCGGTTTCTGACAAAATAGCATCTATGAAAGAAGAACATGATGAAGTCGCATTTGCTTTTATACCCGATTATTATATGACAGAGTATTATTACAGTAAAAGTAATAAAATGAAAGATATCATAGAGAATCTTACAATGAATAGGGCATATAGCGCTTGGGAAACTATGATACGGGCTATATTACTTGCTAATTATCGTTTTGGCTCCATTGACCTTCAAAATAAACCTATTGATCCTCAAAATATTCCAGTATTAGTTGTTGCATCAGCTCGCTATATGGATTTTAATATTCAACAAAAACTAGTTGACTATATGAAAGAGGGAGGAAATATTCTTCTTTATGGAGAAGTTCCACAATTAGATATGGAGGGCAAATCCTGCACTATTTTTGCAGATGCTATAAATGTTAAAGAAATTGGCATTAGAAAAAGCAGTGACGATTTTTATTTGACATTGTATGCTGATGGTTGGACTGCACCACGTCCTGAGGTGCGTGCACACTTTGCACAAACTTTTCAAGTGAAAAAAGGACAGGCTCTTCTGCGTATCCATGGTACAGATGAAGTGTGTGGTTTTGAAACCCAAGTAGGTAAAGGGAAGATCATAGCTATTACAACAAATTATGTTTGTGATGTTCTGTTTTTTAAAACAGCATTAGAGAGGCTTGGGGCTAAAGCAGCTCTTTCTCATGACTACTTGCAATATGGCATTTTTATAACTACAACTGTTAATAAAGAAAAAGAGCGCTTCCTATACATTATTAATCTGGATGACTTTGATAAAGAAATACATTTATATGAAAATGGACAGAAACTTTTAGATGGGCAAAAGTTTGTTATTCGGGGAAAAGATGGAGTCATGTTGCCCCTCAATGTTTTTTTCAATGGCGTAAAAATAATTTATTCTACTGCTGAAATTGTGGGAGTTGAAAAAAATTCTATAAAATTTCGGCTTACACAGCCCCAAGATATTATTGTATTAGAAACTGATAGAGAAGTAATTGCCAGTCAAGATTATGATATTATAAAAAACGGAGAGAGGATTAAAGTAGTTTCTAAAAAACATGCGAAAATAAATAATATGCTTGAGATAGGTTTTAAATAAAAGGGAAATAATAGTTGAAATGTTTCAATTAACTTAAGATAAGGATTATCTTTTAATAATGTTTATTATGTTATTTTTTGCATCTATTTTACACCGAAGATCTTGTGGGAAGTAAATGCGACTTTAAAATTAAATAAAAAATAAAAAAACTTATTGACAGTCTTAAAAGGAGGTGATATACTAAAATTAATCGAAACGTTTCACTAAATTTCCCAAAAAATATTACTCTGATGTAGTAATAACAAGTATCAGAATTTTTTACAGGCACATTGATTACGATTACACATTTTCGTGGATATAACAAGTTATACTTATATAACTTGTTATATTATAAAAAATTAAGGAAGAATGGGGGATTTTTATGAAAAATTTTAAAAGAGTGTTAGCCATAATCATGACGATACTTCTTATTACTTTGGCAGCAGGTTGTTCTAAGACTAGTAACAGTGCCTCTAACACTTCTGAAACAAGTTCGAATTCTAATACTGCAACAAAGGAAGTCGTGACAATTAAATATGCCAATTGGAATCTTGGAACAGAGGAAGAAAATAATCTTGAAAGACAGATGATACAAGCTTTCATGGAAACACATCCTAACATAAAAGTAGAAATTGACGAATCAATTAGTACACAAGATTGGAATGGAAGCTTAGCTACAGCTGCAGCTTCTGGAGAAATGCCTGATGTATTTATGCTTATAAATGTACCAACAGGTATTGCTAATGGTTGGTTATATGACTTGTCATCTCTTGCTCAAAATGATAACGAATGGAATCAAATTCCTAAGAATATAACAGATACAATCAATTACAATGGTAAAATTTATGCAGTTCCTTTTGCGGAGCACTTTATGGGATATTACATCAATAAAGACATTTTTGATAAAGAGAATATCACGCCGTTGAAATTTGGATTTACAGTTGACGAATTTAAAAAAGCTGTATTAGATTTAACTAAACCTAGCAAAGGAATTATAGGTTTAGACAATGAAAGCGAAATAATAGACTGGTATCCTGGAGCTGTTTCTAATAAATACGGTTGGTATACATGGGATGGGAAAGGATTTAATTTGACATCACAGGAATTCATTGATGGCATAAATCTTGCTAAGACTTTTGATAAAGCTGGTGCTGTTTTCAATGCTTTAAGTGATGAACAAAAGGCCAAAATTGCAGGAAGTAAAGATGCTAATGCTTGGCAAACTGGACATGTAGCTATTCATTGGGATGGAACTTGGATGATACCGGATTTTAAGAAAAACCTTAATTTTAATTGGGCATTTGTCGGAATTCCTAATGGTCGAACTCCAGTAACTTTGGACTATCTTGGAATATCAAAATCAACTAAACATCCTCAAGAAGCATATGAATTTGCAAAATGGATGTCTTTTTCAAAAGAGGGTTATTTAAAACGTCTTGAATTAGCCCAAAAATCAGGAATATATGTGAATTCCTTGCCTATTATGAATGATAAAGAGTTAATAGATAAATTTATTTCTTTAGCAAATGTCGAAGGACTGAAAGAAGCTTATGATAATATTAATAATAGTTTTGTAGAAGGATTTAAATTTATTCCAGGCTATGTAGATGCAAGGTGGAATGCTCCAACAGGTATTAAGATTGGTGATAAAGATAATGCAACAATTGGAGATGTTTTATGGAATGCTCCTAAACTTGGTCTCAAGATAGAAGATTATGTAAATCAACTTAATAAGTTAGCAAATGAGAAATATCAAGAAGCGGAAAAAGCAATTAAATAAGACTGTTTACTTTTATATTCAGGAGGCCGGTACAAATGAGAAAAGTAATTATATTTATTTTAATTACATCAATTCTTCTCTCTAGTGTTTTCTATCCTACTTATGTAAAAGCAGATAACTCGACAAAGAATACTGTAAAAACTACTTCAAAGGTTACGAATAACATTTTATTGGAACCCCAATATTACAAAGTTTTAGAGCAGTGGCGTAGTTTAGGTATAGCAGATTCTGTGCAGTTTAATATGACTGTACCGGCTTCTGAATTTCTATTAAAGGGTGGTGCTTATTTCCTCGAATTTCCTAAAAACAAAGGATATAATGGTAAGGCTGTCTATTTTAAAAGCGGTTCTGAAATTTCCTTTAGGGTAAATGTGGAAAATGATGCTTTATATATTTTGGCATTGGATTATTATCCAGTTGATGATTCTAGCGAAAATTTTGAAGTTTCAATAAAAGTAAATAATAATTTTCAGTTTTATGAATCAAGGAGGATTGCTTTTCCTTACGATTGGAAATATGCCAAAGAAGTATTTGATACTGACAGATACGGAAATCAGATCCTCCCAAGACAAATAAAAATATTTAAATGGTATAATGAAGATGTACAAGATCCAATGCACTTGGAGAGCAGTCCTTTAAAGTTTTATCTAAAAAAAGGTTGGAATATAATTACTATTTCTAATATAGGAGAAGATGCTATTGTTGGTGATGCTTATATAAAATCTGAAGAAAATATCATTAATTATCAACAATATTTAAATCAAGTTTCAAGTGATAAAGCATTTGACTTTTTCCATTCGTATGATGGTGAAAAAATATATAGCAAAAACAATTTAAGGACAAGGATTAAAGCAGAAAGAGATGTAGATTTATCTCCTTACAGTGTAAAATATGATTTGTTTAATATTGTTGATGGGAAATCCTGGAATAAATCAGGGGAAAAAGTAACTTGGGAAATCAATATTGAAAAAGATGGATATTATAATATTGCTTTAAAAGGCAGGCAAGACTTAAAAGTTAATAGGCCGGTTTTTAGAACTTTATACATTGATGGTAAAATACCTTTTGAAGAAGCAAAGCAAATTCGATTTATGTTTTCCACTAATTGGAGTAATTATGTGTTATCAGATGAAGAAGGTAAACCATACAAGTTTTATTTAACTAAAGGAAAGCACTTTATAACTTTGGAAGTAAATGCTTCGCCTTTTAAACAAGTAATTGAAAAAACTAATGAAATTATCAAAGAAATTAATAATTTGTCTCTAGATATAAGGAAGCTTACTGGCAATAATATTGACCTTTATCGAGATTGGACAATTACGGACTATATACCGGATATAAATGATAGATTGTATAACTGGGAAGTCCAGTTAAAACAAGAATTACAATATTTAAATGCTATCGATAAAACTCAGCAAGATTCAATGGAAGCCACTCTTATAAAAATGTCAATTACTCAATTAAAAAAATTACGGGAAAAGCCAAATGATATTCCAAAAAGGCTCACTATGTTGTCAGAAGGATCTTCTTCGGTATTAGAATATCTTAGCACTTTGGCAAATAGTTTAGAAGACAATCCATTTTCCGTTAATAAAATATATGTATATAGTGGTAAAGTTATTTTACCAAAACCAAATGTCGGACTTTTAACTAAATTAAAAGATAGTATCGAAAGATTTATATTGTCTTTTTACAATAATCCGTATCAAATGGTTGCTAATACAGGAAATGAGATAAATATATGGGTTAATAGGCCAAGACCTTATGTAGAGTTAATGCAAAAAATGGCGGATAATGAGTTTACTACAAAGACGGGTTATAAAGTTAATTTTTCTATTATGCCTGATGAAGGAAAGTTGATATTGGCCAATGCAGCAGGTGAGCAGCCAGATGCAGCATTAGGAATAAGCAATTGGTTACCTTATGAATTAGCTATAAGAGGAGCCGTTTATGATTTAAGGCAATTTAAAGATTTTGATAAATTTATAAGAGTTTTTTCAGCTGGTGCATTTCTTCCTTACATTATAGACGACAAAGTTTATGGGATTCCTGAAACACAGGATTTCTGGGTGTTATTTTACAGAAAAGATATATTTGATAAATTAAATTTACCTGTTCCAGATAATTGGAATGATGTTATAAAAATTTTGCCTGAATTGCAGAGATACGGTATGAATTTTTATGCACCTATAGCTGGTTATGGTGGGTTTAAGCCTTTTATGGTAACAGTGCCTTTTATTTATCAATATAATGGACAATTATATAGCAGCGATGGAATGAGTACGGCAATAAATAGTGAAGAAGCATTGAAAGGCATTGAGCTTATGAGTGAATTGTTTACTACTTATAGCTTGCCGATGCAAGTACCAAACTTCTATAACCATTTTCGATACGGTACTTTGCCAATAGGTATATCAAATTTCACAACTTATGTTCAGCTTTTAACAGCGGCTCCGGAAATTAAGGGGCTTTGGGACATAAGCCTTTATCCGGGGGTAGTCAATAAAAATGGAGAGGTAGAAAGGTGGGTGCCTGGTTCTGCACAATCTTGTGTTATTTTTAATAAAAGCAATAAAAAAAATGAAACTTGGGAGTTTTTAAAATGGTGGATGTCTACGGATACACAAATAGAATTTGCAAATAATTTAAGACTATCCTATGGGGATGAATATCTCTGGAATACTGCAAATATAGAAGCTTTCAAGAAGCTTCCATTAGATCCAAAGCAAAAAGAAGTTATTTTAGAACAGTGGAAATGGATAAAAGAAGTACCAAAAACTCCGGGCAGCTATATGTTAGAAAGAGAAATAAGCAATATATGGAACAAAATTGTTTTTGATGGTGAAAACCCTCGAAGTGCTATTGATGATGCGACGATTGTTGTAAATAGAGAGATAAGGCGCAAAATGGAAGAGTTTGGTTATATCAAAGATAGCAAAGTTATAAAACCATATAAAATACCTACTGTTGAGATGGTAGAGGGATGGATGAAAAATGATAAAAAATAGTATGAGTATTATAAAAAGAAATACAACTTCAAAAGAACCATATCTTTTTATGCTGCCCTACTTGATTTTATTTGCTACTTTTATTGTATTTCCTATTATTATTGCGATAATATTGTCTTTTACAAATTTTAATGGGCTTCAATTCCCAAAATTTATTGGGCTAAAAAATTATATAGATCTTATTACAAATGATGATGTATTTATGCAGTATGTTTTGCCTAACACTATTAAGTTTGCTTTAATTGTAGGACCGGGCGGATATATTCTGTCTTTTTTGTTGGCATGGATGCTAGCACAAATTCCAAAACTTCCCAGAACTATATTAGCACTTTTAATCTATTCTCCCTCTATGACGACAGGAATAGCGATGGCCGTTGTATGGACAGTAATTTTTAATGGAGACCAAACAGGTTATTTAAACAGCTTATTACTAAGCTTAGGAATTATAAATCAACCAATTCAATGGCTACAATCTCCACATTATTTAATGCCAATAATGATAATAGTGTCTTTATGGAGCAGTATGGGTTTAGGTTTTTTAGCGATGTTAGCTGGAGTCTTAAACATTGACCCTACCTTGTATGAAGCAGGTTATATTGATGGAATTAGCAATAGATTACAAGAAATAGTTTATATAACTATTCCATCGATGAAACCACAGATGCTTTTTGGTGCAGTTATGGCAGTAGTAAATACGTTCCAAAATGGTGCGATTGGAGTTATGCTGTCTGGCGCTAATCCAACACCTAATTATGCAGGACAACTGATAGTTAACCATATTGAAGATTATGGTATTATACGATATGAAATGGGTTATGCAGCAGCTATTTCAGTTATTTTATTGCTTATGGTTTACTGGATATCAAAAGTTGCTTGGAGATTATTTGGAGAAAATGATTGAAGGAGGGGTAGAGCTATGGCATCTTTTAGTGGTACCAAAATTAATCCTGCTAAATTTGATAAAAGTCAACTGCCTTTTTATATAATTTTAATACCTTTAGCTATTTTCATGATTTTGCCGATTATTTTTATTTTTTCTCACGCGTTTAAACCTTTGGATGAGTTATTTGCATTTCCACCTACTTTTTTTCCACAGAAGCCGACATTGCAAAATTTTAGAAATTTATTTAGTGCTACTAGTGAAAGTGGTATTCCGGTAACAAGATATCTTTTTAATAGTATCTTTGTTACTTCAACTATTATGATTATTACAATTTTCATTAGTACTGCAGCGGCTTTTGCTCTGTCCAAAATGAAATTTAAACTTAAAAATATTATTTTTGAGATTAATACATTAGCTTTAATGTTTGTAAGTACAGCTGTTACTATACCGAGATATCTTTTAATTTCAAAGCTTCACATTATAGATACTTATTTTGCACACATTTTGCCGTTAATGGCTATGCCAGTGGGATTATTTTTGATTAAACAGTTTTTAGATCAAATACCTGATTCATTAATAGAGGCTGCAAAAATTGATGGAGCATCAAGTTTTTATATTTATAGAAAAATTATTTTACCACTAATCAAGCCTGCTATTGCTACAGTTGCAATTTTATCGTTCCAAATTGCATGGAATAATATTGAAACGTCAAATTTATATGTCAATAATGAAAGTTTGCGGACATTTGCATTTTATATGAGCACGCTTACATCAAATGTAGGTAATACGGTTGCTGGTCAAGGTATGGCTGCAGCTGCAACTTTAATAATGTTTATACCGAACCTTGTTATCTTCATAATTTTGCAAAGTAATGTTATGAATACAATGGCTTATTCTGGAATTAAATAGATAGGTGATAGAAATGAATAAAAAAAGAAAACAATTTATTATAGTAATTTTTTTATTAATATCAACACTAATTCCCTCCTTTGCTTTTTCTGATGTTCCGTATTCTGTGTGGACGATGAATCCTGACGGGAAGATTGTTCTTACACAAATTCCTTATGTGCCGGTGGAAGTAATATATGGAAATTTCAACAATCCAGAAGATTTATTTATAGATAAAGAAGGGAATAAATATATTGCAGATACAGGGAATGGTGCAATATCTATAATAAATAAAGCTGGAAGTGAAGTTAAGAATATTGGAAAAGGTATCTTAAATCAGCCAACTGGCTTATTTGTCAATGATGAAGGATATATTTATGTTGCTGACTATGGGAATGAAGCTGTATATATTTTTGATAAAACAGGAAAACTTTTAAAAACTTTTAAGAAGCCAATCTCTCCTTTATTTGGGAAGGAATCGAAATTTAAACCCAAAAAATTAGTTGTTGATAAAAGAGATAATATATACGTGATAAGCGAAGGTTCTACCAACGGTGTAATACAGCTTAACAAAGATGGAGAATTTTTAGGCTATTTTGGAGTTAACACTACAAATCTAGGTTTTTTAAAAATACTGCAAAGATTTTTTTATACCGAATCTCAGATAAGTCAGTTGTTTAAAATAGTTCCTCCTTCCCCAGATAATATAGCAATAGATGATCAGTCTATAATTTACACTGATACGAGAGATATAAAGAGTCAAAACATAAAAAAGTTAAATGTTGCTGGACTTGATATGTTTGAAAAAGATAAAAAGTTTTTTCCTAATGATGTCGATATTACGGTTGACGATAATGGAAATATTTTCACTGTGGATGACAATGGATTTGTTTATGAGTATGATAATTTTGGGAATTTGTTGTTTGTTTTTGGAAATAAAAGTACAACAGGTTTAAGAGTCGGGTTATTTAAAAATCCTTCAAGTATTGTTGTGGATAAAGAAGGAAGAGTTTATGTACTTGACAAAGATTTGGGAAATATAACTGTTTTTAAGCCTACGGAGTATGCAAATGAGATACATAAAGGACTTTATCTTTACAATCAAGGACTATATGTGGAAAGCCAGAAACATTGGCAAAATGTTTTGAGAATGAACAGTGATTTTCTTTTGGCTCATAAAGCTATGGGAAAAGCCTATTATAAGCAGCAAGAATATGAAAAAGCTTTATTAGAATTTAAGTTAGCGAAAGATAAAAAGGAATATTCAAATGCTTTTTGGGAAATAAGACAAAATTATTTAATGAAAAATCTAGGGAAGTTTATAGCTATATTTTTTAGTCTATGGGTGCTATATAGAATATTGTTTTTTATAAATAAAAAAACAAACTTTTTATATCCTTTAAAAAGAGTTTATATTCGATTTTTTAACATTAAGATTGTAAGAGACTTAAATATGATATTCAAGTTTTTAAAGCATCCAATTGATTCCTTTTACGAATTGCATTGGGAAAATAAACCAGGAATTGCTGCTGCTACAATATTGTATATTTTGATTTTTGTAATACAAGTTATTAGGATTTATTATACTGGTTTTATATTTAATGATGTTGATTTACAAAATGTATCCATATTTGCAGAAGGATTGAAAATTTTTATACCTTTGTTACTTTGGATAGTTATGAATTATTTAGTAAGCAATATAACTGAAGGAGAAGGACGATTTAGGGATATATACGTGGGCATTGCTTATGCTTTATCACCCTATATAGTATTTAGTATACCTTTGGTGCTACTTTCAAATGTTTTGACATTAAATGAAATTTTTCTATATGACTTTGGATTTAAATTAGCAATTGTTTGGTCGATTGTTCTGATATATATTATGATTGTACAAATACATGATTATTCTTACTTTGGTGCACTTGCGAATATATTTACGACTCTTTTTTCGATGGTGATTGTTGTTTTGGTAGCTTTTGTTTTATATGTGGTCTGGAATCAATTATACGTGTTTATATATGACATTATTCAAGAGGTGGTAACCCGTGTTTAAAAAAATTTTAGTCGTGATTTTGTTATTGAGCTTTTTTTTAACACCTATGTTTTTTATTGCTAGAAAACAGAGCCATGCTTATGCTAATAATGAAAATCTATATATTTCTGTAAATACAAATAATTTTACACAAAAAGATGAAAAACAAAATAATAATGTAACAATTGGAAGTATAGGGGTTCAATATGAAAAAGTAGCAGAAAATAACCATCTCTCATTGTACATTGATAGAAATCCTTTTTCTATAAAAATAAAAAATAAAGTTACAGGATATGTGTGGAATTTTAACTTGGAAAATACGGAGAAAGAGAGACTTAATGAAGAATGGCAAAGATTTGCTAAGTCTTTAGTGGTTATATATTATTATGATACGAATTTTAACAAGAGACAAGCTACAATATATGATAAAAATGTTAATCTAAGTTTCGACAAAATAGAGGATGGTGTAAAAGCCAATGTTGATTTTAAAGACATTGGGATAAGCTTTGATATTTATCTCAGGCTAAATGATGACAGCTTAGATGTTAAGGTACCTTATGAATCAATTAAAGATTCTAAGGGGTCATTAGCTTCAATAGAATTATTTCCCTTTTTAGGGGCTGTTAAAGATGGAGAAAGAAATGGATATATATTTATTCCGGATGGCAGTGGTGCACTAATAAGGTTTAATAAACCTGTAAAAGAAATTGATGAACCTTATGTGGCGAGAATTTATGGCAATGACGAGGCAATAAGTAATACGCAGGAAAACAGTAAAAGCAATTTTATTAATAACTTAACAAATGTATCACCTAAAAGAATTTTTATACCGGTCTATGGTATGATTCATAACGTAGGGAAAGATGGGTATTTGGCAATCATTGAAAGTGGAGCAGAATATGCAAATATTGTTTGTTATCCTGCAGGTGTTTCTACAGATTTTAATTGGGTTACTTCTGAGTTTGTTTATAGAAATAAATATTTTCAGCCAATTAGTAAGAATATGGATGGATTTTTAACCTATCAAAAAGATAAGAACAGGTTTGATATAAAAATAAAAATTGCATTTTTAAGTAATAATGAAGCAGATTATGTTGGTATGGCAAAAAGGTATCAACAAGATTTAATAAATAGAGGATTATTATCTCCTAATATTATAGATCGCAATGATAGAGGAATTCCACTAAGAATAGAGTTTTTCGGTGGAGAAATGAAAAAAGGGATCATATGGAATAGTATTGTTGTGATGACAAAAGTAAAACAAGCAGAATATATTCTTGACGATCTTAAAAAATCTGGTATTCCGAATTTTTTAGTTATCTATAAAGGTATTACAAGAGGAGGCTATACAGGAACTTTACCTCAATTATTTCCTTTCGATGGAAGGCTTGGGAATTATAATGACTTTAAAGATTTTTTTGATGGAAAAAAGGTTGATGATATTCAAATTGCATCATTTACAGATTTTACCACTGCTTATCAAGGAGCTGGAGGCTATAACCCACGTACAGATATTGCTTATAAAATTAACAAAAGGCCAATACAATTTAACAAGGGCAAAGATTTAAAAGATTATTTTTATCTATCACCTGGTGCAGCTTTAAAAAAATTTGAGATGGATAGAGAGAATTTCAAAAAATATAATATTTCTTCAATAGCTGTAAACACAACGCCATCTGTTTTGTTTTCTAACTTTTTAGAGGGTAGAAATGTAACAAGATCGCAAAGTATTGATATATATAAAAAATTATTTAAAGAAATGCACAAAGATTTTACAAGTATTTCATTATATGCACCTAATGAATACTTGTTTAAATATGCTAACAATTTTTTGGATATCCCTATGTATTCATCGCAATATACTTATGAAACTGATACAGTGCCGTTTTTACAGATTGTTTTAAGGGGATATGTTGACCTTTATGCGCCTATTTCTAATTATTATGCAGATATTAATGAGGAAACTCTTAGGATGGTTGAATATGGAGTATATCCGTCGTTTTTATTAACATATATGCCTTCATATATGTTAATAGATACCCCGTCTAAAAATATAATTTCTTCACGATATTATGATTTGAAAGACTTAATAATCAGGCAATATAACAAAGTAAATAATGCGCTTAAATACGTAAAAGGTGAGAAAATTGTTTCAAGAGAAATTTTAGATGATAAAGTTGTTAAGGTAGATTATTCTAATGGGGTATCGATTATTGTAAATTATAAGGACAAAGATTATATTTACAATGGGAAAACTGTACAAGCTAAAAATTATCTTATTTTAGGCGGTGGTTTAAAATGAAGAGAAAAAATATTTATGGATATATTTTTGCTGCGCCGTGGATTATTGGATTTTTTATATTTACTGCTTATCCTATCTTTTATTCTTTGTATTTAAGTTTTAATAAAGTTAAAATCACCGCGGATTCGGGTATTATAACTCAATTTGTAAAATTTGATAATTACAAATATGCATTTTTTACAGATGTATCTTTTTTAAATGCATTAGTTACATTTTTTATACAATTGATTTTATCTGTACCTATTATTGTAGTTTTTGCTTTAATTATTTCGTTATTGCTCAATTCAAAAATAAAATTTAAAGGGATATTTAGAACAATCTTTTTTCTACCCGTGGTTATAACCAGTGGACCGGTAATAAATGAATTAGTATCACAAGGCGCAACAAAGATTCCAGGTATGGCAGATTTAGTTGATATAAATAATTTGACAAAAAGTTTGCCTTTAATAATTTCTCAGCCTTTGAATTATATTTTTTCAAATATTATATCGATTTTATGGTTTTCAGGAATACAAATATTAATTTTTTTAAGTGGACTTCAGAAAATGGATGTAAATGCTTATGAAGCAGCTAAAATTGATGGTGCCACAATGTGGGAAATTTTTTGGAAAATAACTTTACCATCGATAAAGCCTTTAATAGTAGTGAATATAATTTATACTGTAATTCTTTTATCAAATTTTGAACTTAATCCTATATCTTCAATTATAAAGATAAATATGTTTAAATTAGAGACGGGTTTTGGATATGCAGCTGCCTTGGCTTGGTTGTATTTAATATTTATTTTAATAATTTTAGGGGTTTACGCACTTTTTGCTTTAAGAGGAACATCTGATTAAAAGAAAAGAGGTGAATGCTTAAATGAACGAGGTACTTTATACTGCGAAAATACGAAAGATTCTCTTTGGAAGTAAAGAGTCAAATGGTTTAATAGCTAATTTAGTTATTTATTCTCTTCTTATAGGTATAGGCTTTGTATATTTATATCCGCTTATATATATGTTTGCTAATAGCATGAAAGACTTAAACGATTTGCTGAATCCAATGGTCAATTGGATTCCAACGCATATTTTTTATGGCAATTATACAAAAGCATTGAAGGTTTTAAATTATTTTCCAACTTTATATGAGACACTTTATGTGACTCTAATTACAACAATAGCTCAAGTAATATCTTCGGCATTTATAGGCTATGGATTTGCAAGATACAATTTCGTCGGAAAAAAACTGTTCTTGTTTTTGATGATAATAACTTTTTTAATACCACAACAGTTGCTTATGATTCCAAGGTTTTTAATATTTCAAAGATTACACATGTTAAAAAATGTTTTAGCTTTTTTCGTTCCTGCGATATTTGGACAGGGAATAAATCAAGCATTATTTATTTTGATTTTTTATCAATTTTTTAGCATGATACCTAAGTCTACTGAAGAAGCAGCACAAATTGATGGTGCTAATGATTTTATTGTTTTTTTAAAGATTGCTATTCCATCGGCAGTTCCTGCTTTTGTAATTACTTTTGCTCTTTCAATGGTGTGGTATTGGAACGAAACTTATTTAACTTCCCTATATTTTGGTGATGCTATTAGGACTTTGCCACTACAACTTCAAAAATTTGTTGATACTTATCAGAGAATGTTTGGCACTGAGTTGTTATTACCGATAGATTAAACGAGGCTGTTAGAATGGCAGGAACTTTATTGACAATACTGCCGCTACTTGTAATATATTTTATCATCCAAAAAAGATTGATTGAGAGTATAGATAGTGTTGGCATAACGGGAGAATAGGGGGATTAGTGTGAGAAAAAGATGGTTAATAATTATAAGCACTTTTTTGAGTCTTGCAATTGTTTTTTCTGTTATTTTCCTTTTTAGTTTAAATAGTAAACAAATAGTATATAATCCTAAGGATCCACCAATATTAGAACTTGAGAGCAGAAAAAGTTTTAATTTTTTTTGGAAAGAAGCTAACACGGATAAAAATAGTAAAGGGTATGGATTGATAAGAGATAGAGCTCCCGGAAATCCTGAAATATCGAGTATCGCTTCTGTTGGTTTTGGATTGACAGCGATTGCTATTGGAGCAGAAAGAAAATGGGTGCCATATGATGAGGCTTATGAGAGAGTATCTAGAACTTTAGATACTTTATTGAATAATGTTTCACAAGAAAATGGATTTTTTTATCATTTTGTTAATATAGATACAGGGCGAAGAGCATGGAATTCCGAAATTTCTATAATTGATACTAGCATTCTGCTGTGTGGCGCAATCACTGCAGGTGAATATTTTGGAGGAGAAATAAAAGATAAAGCAGAACAATTATATAAAAGAGTTAATTGGCAATGGTTTGTTGATCCTAATAAAAATCAATTTTATATGGCATATACACCAGAAAAAGGGTTTGCCGGACATTGGGATTTTTATGCAGAACAATTGATGATGTATTTTTTAAGTGTTGCTTCTCCAACGTACCCTACGAATCCGCAAATGTTTTACGATTTTCAAAGACATTTTGCGGCATATGATGGAGGTAAAAGGTTTATTCATTCTTGGTTTGGCTCTATTTTCACTTATCAGTTTTCTTTTGCTTGGTTTGACCTTAGAAATATGGTGGATAAAAAAGGAGTTGATTGGTGGGAAAATTCTATTATAGCCATTGAAAGCAATAGAAAGTTTTGCATAGATAACAAAAATAAATTTAAAACCTTTGGAGAGAATTCATGGGGAGTTACAGCATGTGATGGACCTAAAGGTTATAATGGTAAATATGGTGCTCCTCCTTCAGGATATGATAATACACAACATTATGTTGATGGGACAGTTCCACCTTCTGGTGCGGCTGGTTCAATAGTTTTTTTGCCAAAGGAGTCAATTGCAGCTCTTGAGTATTATTATAAAAATTTTCCTCAATTGTGGGGAGAATATGGATTTAAAGATGCATATAATTTAGACGTTTCACCTCCATGGTTTGATAAAGATGTAATAGGCATTGACAAGGGAATATCTTTGCTGATGATTGAAAACTACAGAACTGGATTTGTTTGGAAGTATTTTATGAAAAATCAATATGTGCAAAAAGGTATAAAAGAGGTAGGATTTAGAGAAAAATAGGTTTCAAGATGTATTTAAAACTAGTGATTTTGAAGTATCTAATTTGCATGTTAGAGAAATAATTAATACTGGCAATAGAATTATGTAATTTTTAAAGAGCTTCACCCTAATATTAATTTATAAGGGATGAAGCTTTTGTTATTGTGGTATAATCAATATATGAAGACAAATTACATTTCGAGGTGTTAAAAAATGGGAGTTTTGTTGTCTTGTTATCTCATGCCTCATCCACCTATAATCGTACCTGAAGTAGGGAGAGGAGAAGAAAAAAAGATTCAAAGGACGATAGATTCACTTAATACTGTTTCAAGCAACATAAAAGAAAAAAAGCCTGATACAATAATAGTTGTCACTCCTCATGGATACGTTTTTAGAGATGCTGTGGCAGTGACTGTTTTTTCTAGTTTAGAAGGAGACCTTGGACAGTTTGGTGCAAGAGGTGTAAGGTTTGAATTTGAGAATGATTTAGAACTTGTTGAAAAAATTGTAGAAGAATCGAGAAAGAGAGATATACCTATTGCAGAAATAGATGATGAATTAGCCAAAAAATATGCGCTTCCAAAAAAGCTTGACCATGGAACTATTGTACCTTTATGTTTTGTTACAAAACATTATTCTAACTTTAAATTAGTCCATATTTCTTATGGATTTTTGTCCTTTGAACAGCTTTATGAATTTGGCACTGCAATTGGAGATGCTATAAGAAATTCAAACAAAAAGGTCGTTTTTATCGCCAGTGGGGATTTATCTCACAAATTGACTCCCAATAGTCCGAATGGCTATACGCCAAAGGGAGAAGTTTTTGACAAAAAACTTCTAGACTTGCTTTCTGAGATGAAGGTAGAAGAAATAATTGGAATGGACAAAGGCTTAATTGAAGAAGCCGCAGAGTGTGGGTTTAGGTCTGTTTGTGTCATGTTGGGAGTTCTTGATGGTTATGAGGTCAAAGCGAAAGTATTATCCCATGAAGGGCCATTTGGCGTAGGATATGGTGTTGCGCAATTTGAAGTGGATCAGTATAAGGAAACAAGCCTTTTAGAAAAGTTATACAATCTAAAAAGACAGAGAATTGAAGAAATAAGGCAAAAAGAAGACCACTATGTGAAACTTGCAAGAGAAAGCCTTGAATATTATGTGAAATATAGAAAACCAATGCCAGTTCCAAAAGGTTTGCCTGAAGAAATGTATACAAAAAGAGCAGGAGTATTTGTCTCTCTTCATAAAGATGGGGAACTTAGAGGATGCATAGGTACAGTAGTTCCACAGAGAAAGAATATAGCAGAAGAAATAATAAAAAATGCCATAAGTGCAGGTTTTGAAGATCCTCGCTTTGAACCTGTAGAGGAGTATGAACTGAAGGATATTGAGTATTCAGTGGATGTTTTGACACCTCCTCAACCTGTTAAATCAAAACAAGAACTTAACCCCAAAAAATACGGAGTAATAGTGAGAAAAGGCTATCGTTCAGGATTGCTTTTACCTGACTTAGAAGGAGTAAATACTGTTGAAGAACAAATTTCTATTGCCTTGAGAAAAGCTGGAATTAGTCCAGATGAGGATTACACCATAGAAAAATTTGAAGTTGAAAGGCATAAATAAAAACTTAAAGGGAGGGATTGCCATTTCTCCATTTGAGTTAAATAATGGAGATGTGGCGCTTTTTAAAATGTTAAAAGAGGCTATGTTCTATAAAAAACTAGAGAATAATGTTGTAAAATGTTTATTATGTCCTCACAATTGCCGTATAAATGAAGGGAAGTACGGGGTCTGCAATGTGAGAAAAAATATAAACGGAATATTAGTGACTGAAAATTACGGAATTATAACCTCTGTAGCAATGGACCCAATTGAGAAAAAGCCTCTTTATCACTTTTATCCAGGCAGATATATATTTTCTGTGGGGACTTTTGGCTGCAATTTAAAGTGTAAGTTTTGTCAAAATTGGGAAATAGCACATCAAAAATGGGAGGGAGATTACATCTCTCCCCAACAATTGATTGCTGCAGCAAAAAGACAAAGAGACAATATAGGAATTGCTTTTACTTACAACGAGCCTTCAATATGGTATGAATATATACACGATGGATTGATTGAAGCTAAAAAAGAGGGGTTAAAAACTGTACTTGTGACAAACGGATATATAAATTTAGAACCATTAAAAAAGATACTTCCTTATGTAGATGCCATGAACATAGATGTAAAAGCTTATACAGAGGATTTTTATAAAAAGATTGTTGGGGGAAGATTAGAACCCGTTTTAAAGACCGTCGAAGAAGTTTCGAAATATTGCCATGTAGAGGTTACTAATTTAGTTGTTACCGATTTAAATGACAAAGAAGAAGAAATAGAAAACTTAGTAAAATGGCTTTCTCAAATTGACAAAAATATACCTTTACATTTTTCAAGATATTTTCCAAATTATCAAATGAATAATCCAGCTACTCCTATAGCTACACTTCAAAAAGCTTATGAGATAGGGAAAAAATATTTAAATTTTGTCTATGTAGGGAATGTATTGGGATTTGATAATAATACACATTGTCCTTATTGCGGTAATTTGCTTGTAGAGAGGCAAAACTGGTATGTTAATGTAAAAGGATTGGAAGGCAATAAGTGTAGGAAATGTGGTAACAGTATAAATATAGCTAATTAAAGATAAAAAATATTCATGAGCCAGTAAATCAATTAATAAAGCGACTTAACATAAAATTGCTTGGACACTACAGATACTATGGAATCACAGATAACAGTAAAAGTATAGGTAGTTTCTTCTATTTGACCAGGAGACAATTATTCAAAACGCTAAAAAGAAGGTCACAAAAGCATCGATTAAACTGGGATAAATACGAAAAACTTCTGATGAAATTTCCATTAGCAACACCAAAAATCTATGTAAGTATATACTTATAGCTACGATAAAATTAAATGATGATATGAAGAGCCGGATGCGTTAATAACGCACGTCCGGTTCTGTGAGGGGGTGCCGCTGTAAAGTAGTTCTCTACTCGACTCTTGTCTGAATTTTTCAGATGAAAGGAACTGTCCCCTTTGTCTGCGTTGGGAATAACCCTGGCAAGCAATAATAAACCTACCGATTTTCCCATTCCCGTCTCTTCAAAAGTTCTCATGGACAAAGCAATAAAAGTAAACCAATCACCCAGTGTGGTAATAAAGAGACCTATTAAAAGCAGTCCGAAACGCGATGGTAATTTCTTTAACAATTCATACCCCTCCAAAAACTTCAATTAAAAAAGAGAAGGGGATAAAAACCCCTTTTAAAATTGATTTAAATTATAATAAATTTATAAATAGGCGTGTTTACACATACCACAACCACTTCTAGCAACAAGATAATTACGAATTCGTTGTAATTTCATAAATCTTGGAGTAATATAATCTTTCATTTATTTCACCTCCCTCCCTCTTTAATACTTATTAATTTTAATTTCAATTATAACAAATAAATCCAAATTTTCAATATACTTGGCGCGATAAGTCGAAAAATTGGCGTGAATGGTATGAAATATATTTTATGTTTTGAATTTTCTATCTTTATTTCAATTTATTGGATAACGCCACATTATTAATAAATAGTCTAAAAAATAAAAAAAATAAAGGTTCTTTGTCAAGAATTGGGGTGGGTATTTTTTCTGAATACCCGCCCTTTAGTTTTATATTGAAATATAATATAGTTATTGTAAATTTTATAAATGAAACAGCAAAATTAAAGGAAAGAGTGTGTGCTCAAAAAAATAATTTTTATAATTTTTTTGACATCAAGTAATAAAAATCAGCATTATATAATCATAGTAATCGGGGAAGCTTTAACTTTCTAAGTCATACAATATAATATCCTCTATCTAAATCTGTAAAAATTCTGGTAGCTATATGCATTTCTTTTAAGTACTTTAATCTTGTTATTGCATCCTTCTGTAAGAGCATTTGTATATAGTACGTCAAATGCGTTGACTATTTCTTCAAACCAATTTGTAAATATTTTTATACATCGCATGAATTCTGGAATTTCACTCTCTTTCGCCATTTGTATCCATTTCTTTAATTCTTTTTTTGCTTCTTCAGAAGATTTGCATTTTAATACATTGTTAAAATTCTCCTTTAATCTGTGTGCCATCTTTAAATCTTCATTATACCAAAACATTACCTCTAATTTTTCCTTTTGTTGCCAAACAAATGTATCATATTTTCCAAGAATTTTCTAAGAATTTTCCAAGAATTAACCGCCTACTTCTTTTAAAATATCTCCTCTTACCATCTGATAAATCTTGTTGTACCCTCTTTCTTACATTCTCTACTGCCTAATACACATATCTTGTAAAATGAAATTTATCTATTGCTATCTTTTGTATTCTATAGTCATGTATTTTTGACGTTAATCTCTTGCATCCTGGACAAATATGAGGTTTTGGCTTCATTTTTATGTGGAATTCTATTTCCTCTTTATCTTCTATATATCCTCAAAAATTATATCTTCAGCTCTCAAAAATTTTGTGATACAATTAGTATGCACTTATTCTGATGCTTCCTTTTGATAAATTTTATAGTTTTAGCCAATTTTATTATAGCAGGCATTCAGAATAAGTGTGCTGTTTTTTATGGGCTTTTTACCAATCCCAACATTTATTATAGAACCTAATTATTTAAAATCCAATCTTGGACAGACTATCTCTCTATCCCAATGGAATTATAAGAGTGCAATTCTATTGCATCTTCTTCCCATAATGGTGCTACTTTTCCTCCTCCTAATACGTTGAAAAGGCAAGATGTAAATAAAATGTTTACAACAAAGAACATAATTAATATCTTCTTCTTCATTCCATCTTCACCTGCTCTTTACATTTCCTTCTTTTAACTATATAATAGATAATAACCAACATAATTTCAAGCCGATTTGAATCGGCATGAGGTGTTAAAAAATGGATGAATTCTATTACGATTTAGAAGCATTTGGTGAAGAACTTAAAAATATTCGCAAATCTCTGGGGCTTTCCCAAAGCGATGTTTCTAAGCATGGCTTTATTAATAGAGATACTCTTAGAAAAATTGAAAACGGTAAGGTTCTACCCAAACAGGAAACTTTAGATCTTTTGTCACACCTTTATAAAAAAGATTTAAATGAGTTGCTCCTAAAATACAGATTAAAAGATTATTCTATCTTCTTTGACATAAAATCCTCTCTAGAAAAGAAACTTGAAAGCGGAGATTTTGAAAGTTTGAGAGATGATATTGATAGGTTAAAGAAATTGCTTGAAAAAGGTGATATGAGCCTATATTATTCTAAGTTATTAAATCAACTTTTACTAATCGCTAACTCTGTCTTTGAAAAAACAATCAATGAAAATTATGAAAAAGCTATGGAAAAGCTTCAAAAAGCGATGGAATTTACTATTCCCAACTTTTCTCTTTCTAATTACACTGATTTCGTCTACAGCGATATGGAAATTAGAATTTTAATGAATATGGCTTTGATTATCAAAAAAACAGAAGGTGTACAAAAAAGCCTTGAAATGCTTTTGTTCTGCTAGGAAAATTTATCACCAGAGGAATGGGAAACAAAAATAAAAATATATTACAATATATCCTATAACTATCATATCCTTTCTCTTGCTGAAGAATCTCTACATTATGCAAATCTCGGAATAGAAACCTGTGTAAAGAACAACACCTTAAGTAGCCTAGGACTTTTGTATTTTAGAAAAGCAATTGCAGAGTACAATCTCGGCAGAGAAGAATACAAAGACTCTTTATCTAAATCCATACATTTACTCGAAATAACTGGTCAGGAAAAACTTATAAAGACGATTATGGAGTCCTGCAGAAAGTTTTATAATTTGGAAATTTCTAAGGAAGACAGTATGCTTGTAATAAAAAGTCATGAATAAAACGAAATTTTTCTCTCTTATTTCTACGTTTGACACCAAAATTTTCAATTGTTCTATCGCATCCATTGATGAGATAGTGTCTTCTATAAAAGGACAAAACAAAAAGTTCCCCATCTTCTGGAGAGCTTTTTGTGGGTGCGCCCGGCATGGGTGATAACTAGGCGGTGAAAGTCCGCTTATTTACTTACCGAACCGCCGTATACCGAACGGTACGTACGGTGGTGTGAGAGGACGGCGGTTAGTCACCGCCTCCTACTCGATTTTCGGACAAAAAGAACCGTCCCCGGTGTCTGACTCGACGTTTGTCTGAATTTTTTCGGATAAAAGGAACCGTCCCCTTTTTTCATTTTTTATTTTTTTGTGACACTATCGTGATAATTTTCATATATTATCTTTAGATTATACTTTTTTGGGGGTAAATAATAATGGATGACATAAAAAAAGAATTTCAAAAGGCAGTTGATGCCTTAAAATATGCGATGGAATTGTCTTTTAAGGAATATAAAAAAGACCCGTCTAAAAAGAATGAAATAGTAAATATATGGCAAGAGACAATAGAAGAATTTTTACAATATTTTTCTAGAATTAGTGAAAAATATAATGCAAAGGATTTATATAAAGCGATAACAAAAGTTATGATTTTTGGTAAATAACACATTAAATTATATAAAAAATTGAGGGCAAAATATTAATGGAACAAAAGAGAGGAGGAGAGAAGAAAATGGGTATTTTAAAATTTCTTTCCTCCAGAAAGCTTTACTGGGGGATTGGAGCAGCAGCTTTAAGTTTAATGCTCTACCCAAAAGCAAAAGAAAATATGAAACCATCAATAGAAAAGAGCATAGAAGAGATGCAAGATGCTGTTAATAAAGCTATGGAATTTTTTGACAATAGCAAACAAAAAATAGTTGAAACAGTTAAAAATAAGATGGAAGAATTAAGACAGCAAGGCAGTCAAAAAGAAGAGATGATGCAACAAAAACAACAAGCACTACAGCAATTAGAATACCTTAAAAATAAGATACAAGCTCTTGAAGAGCAGATAAAAACATTAGAATGATAGTTTTGCTCAACCGATAAGGTTGAGCTTTTTCGGTTCACAAAGAGGCGGAATAAATTTGTTTTGTATAAAAACTTAGCAATATGTACATACTGTACATATTGCACATAATATGATATAATGGAGGTGAAAAAGGGGGAATGAATGAAATGTTTACAGTGAATGCAACAGATGCTCGAAATGAATGGAGTGATTTTATCAATTCGGTCATTCGTGAAAAGCCAAAAATTATTAAGCGCACAAAAGATTATATTTTTGTTTCAAACTTAGAAATGGCAAAAGAAATGTTAAAAGTATATACATTTACAGCAAATATTTTTAAAGAAGAGGATGGGAGTGTAACAATTTCATTAAACGAAATTGATATTGTTGCTAATGGAAAAAACGAAGAAGAAGCTTTAAATCGTTTAGTAAATGATTTAATTGAATATGCAGAAGATTTTTATAACGACTTTCAATATTGGTATTCAGCTCCTAACCGTAAAAAACATTTACCATATATTTTAAATGTCTTATTACAAGATAGTCATGAAGGAGTAAAAAAACTAATAAAATGCCGACGTGGAGAGAATTAAAGCGTTTTTGTGAAAGAGACGGTTGGGAGTTATACAAACAAACGGATCATTATTTCTACGTTAAACGTGATAAAAATGGCAATGTTAGACGGACAAAAGTTTCAATGGGAAGTGGTGAAATTCCAAAATATTTATGGAAAGAGATTTTAAAAAATCAGCTTCAAGTTTCAGAAGAATATTTTAACAGCAAAATATAGTATCGAGGTAAAGTATTTTTACTTCGATGCTTTTTATTTTGTTAGACTGCTTCGGCAGTCTTTTTTAAGTAAAAAAACAAAATTTAAAATAAAAGTATGAAAATTTATTTGTTGCTATTGATTTTTTTTAATTTAGAGGTATAATAGTAAATGTAATGCGTTACACATTTTATTAGATATGTCTCTGAAAATCAATGAAAAATATTATGTAATCTGTTACACAGGAGGTTATGATGGCTAATATTAGAGAAGTTGCTAAAAGAGCAGGAGTCTCTGTTGCAACAGTATCAAGAGTTTTAAATGGCAGTGACTCGGTGTCTGAAGAAACAAAGGAAAGAGTATTAAAAGCGATAAAAGAATTAAATTATCATCCAAATCTCCTTGGAAGAAATTTAAGACGTTCTGAAACAAAAATGATATTGGCTTTGATGCCTAATGTCTCAAATCCTTTTTATGCAAGGGTTGTAAAAGGAATAGAAGATGTAGCCCATAAAAATGGTTATAATGTAATGCTTTGCAATACTGATTCTGATATTAACAGAGAAAAGGTATACCTTGAAATTTTAAAAAACAGATTAGCGGATGGCGTTATTTTTATGGCGCCTGTGATGGGAAAAGAAGAATTGACATTGATAGGCCAAAATTATCCTGTCGTTCAGTGTTGTGAATACATAGAAGGAGCTGGCGTTTCATATGTATCTATAGACAACTTTTCTGCAGCTTACAAAGCAGTAAAGCACTTGGTAAGTTTAGGACATAAAAAAATAGGAATGATAAGCTGTGAAAATAACTTTGTATCTACGAAGCAGAGGGAAGCGGGTTATAAAAAAGCTCTTGAAGATTCAGGGATAGAATTTGACGAAAAGCTTATAAAATACGGAGATTACAGCTTTAAAAGCGGAGTAAGAGCAGCGAAACAGCTTTTGGCGATGGAAGAAAGGCCTACTGCTATATTTGCAATTTCTGATATCATGGCTATTGGAGCTATAAGAGCGATAAAGGAAGAAGGGCTTAAAGTCCCTGAGGATATAGCGGTTGTAGGCTTTGATGATATAAGCTTTGCTTCTATGTATGACCCTATGCTTACAACTATTTCACAGCCAAAATACGATTTAGGATGTGTTGCTATGGAACTACTGATAAAACACATGAGTGGCAAATTAGAAGAACCACAGAGGATTTTTTTAGAGCATGAGCTAATAATAAGAGAGTCAACAGTAAAATAAAGAATAAAGTTTTGTCTTTAAAATACAAATTTAAATATAATTAGGGGAGGAATTTTTATGGTAAAAGAGAAACTTAGAGTAGGAATTATAGGTTGTGGAGGAATTGCTTTTGGCAAACACATGCCCTCTTTGGCAAAACTAGGCAATGTTGAAATGGTGGCCTTTTGTGACATCATAGAAGAGAGGGCTCAAAAAGCGGCAAAAGAATATGGTACAAAAGACGCGAAAGTATATACGGATTACAAAAAACTTCTTGAAGATAAAACGATAGATGTGGTTCATGTTTGTACTCCCAACAAGTCTCATGCAGACATAACTGTTGATGCTCTTTATGCAGGAAAACATGTAATGTGTGAGAAGCCTATGGCTAAGACTGCTGCAGATGCCAGAAGAATGGTGGAAGCATATAAGAAAACAGGTATGAAACTCACTATAGGGTATCAAAATCGCTTTAGACCAGATTCTCAATATTTACATAAAGTTTGTCAAAATGGTGAATTAGGGGAAATATATTTTGCTAAGGCTCATGCTATACGTCGCCGCGCGGTACCTACATGGGGTGTTTTCTTAAATGAAGAAGAGCAAGGTGGTGGGCCTTTAATCGATATAGGAACACATGCCCTTGATTTGACATTGTGGATGATGAATAACTATAAGCCTAAAGTTGTAATGGGAAGCGCCTACTATAAATTAGGCAAAAGAGCAAATGCTGCGAATGCTTGGGGGCCATGGGATCCTGAAAAGTTCACAGTTGAAGATTCAGCTTTTGGATTTATAGTAATGGAGAATGGGGCTACCATTATATTAGAGTCCAGTTGGGCTTTAAATACTTTAGAGGTTGGCGAGGCTATGGCCACTTTGTGTGGAACAGAAGGCGGAGCTGACATGAGAGATGGACTTCGCATAAATGGAGAGAAATTTGGAAGGCTTTATACAACTAAAGTTTCTACTGATGTAGGTGGAGTAGATTTCTATGAAGGTAAATCAGATGACCCAGGATTTTTAGAAGCAAAAGCTTGGATTGATTGCATCATAAACGATACAGAGCCGGTTGTAAAGCCAGAAGAAGCTCTTGTAGTAACTGAGATACTAGAGGCTATTTATACATCTGCGAAAACAGGAGAACCAGTATATTTTAACAGGTAAATGGAGGCTTTTGTATGGGAAAACTTAAATATGCATGTGTTGGTGCAGGGTCAGTTGCTGATTACAAACACTTAAATGGTTATTCAAAAGTAGAAGATGTTGAAATTGTAGCCATATCTGATCCGGATATAGAGGCTGCAAAAAGATTAGCGGAAAAGTACAATATACCTCATGTTTATACAGATTATGAAGAAATGTTTGCAAGAGAAAAACTAGACCTTATAAGCGTGTGTACCCCAAATTATTTACATGCACCTATTTCTATAAAAGCGATGGAAAAGGGAATTCATGTGCATTGTGAAAAACCTATAACTCTAAATGCAAAGGAAGCTTATGAGGTCATTGAATCAAAAAATAAATACAAAAGGAAGTTTATGATAGGATTAAATAATAGGTTTACAAATGAATCTTTGTTTGTAAAAAGATATATAGAGGAAGGGTATATAGGCGAAATATACCATGTAAAGACTGGCTGGAGGAGAAGGAGAGGCATTCCTGGAAAGGGCGGATGGTTTACAAATAAGAAATTGTCTGGAGGAGGCCCATTAATTGATTTAGGTGTACATTTTTTAGACTTAGTCTTGTATTTCATGGGATACCCAGAGGTGCAATCTGTGTCAGCAGCTACTTATTCTAAGTTTTCAAATAGCAACAGTTTAAACAGCTGGAATTATGCAAAAAGCGGGGATGGAATTTACGATGTGGAGGATATGGCAGTAGGCTTTGTAAGGCTTAAAAATGGTGCCACAATTGACTTTGAATTCAGCTGGGCTTCCAACATTGAGGGAGATTACAATTACTATGAAATTTTAGGTGATAAAGGTGGCATATGGTTTAAAAACGGACAGCTTAAAGTATTTTCGGAAATTGTTGATACATTGATTGACATAGTTCCCGACACCAATTATCCAAAATCGCCTTTAAATGAATTTGAACATTTTGTTGACTGTATAAAAAATGACGAAGAGCCTCTGGCTTCTGCTGAAGAAGGGGCAATTCTCATGAAAATAATAGACGGTGCCTATGAATCATCTGAAAAAGGTAAGGAAATAGTTTTAGGTTAAAGGGGGAAAAAATTAAAATGAGTATACCTATAGCACTTCAACTTTACACTTTGAGAGAGGAGACACAAAAAGATTTTATAGGTACTCTTGAAAAGGTTGCGGAAATAGGATACGAAGGAGTGGAGTTTGCAGGATATGGCGGTTTAAAAGCATCAGAATTAAGAAAAACGCTTGATAAATTAAGATTAAAAGCTGCTGGTAGTCATGTAGGAATAGAATTACTTAAAAACAATCTTGAGGAAGTGATAGATTATAACCTTGAAATAGGCAATAAATACATCGTCTGTCCGTGGAATGAGTACAAGTCAAGAGAGGATTATATTGAAACAGCAAAGTTGTTTAATAAAATAGGTGAAAAGTGTAGGGAAAAGGGACTTGAGTTTTGCTATCACAACCACAATCACGAATTTGAAATATACGATGGAGAATATGGACTTGATATACTTTACAAAAATACAGATAAAGACCTTGTAAAGGCTGAAATCGATGCGTATTGGGTTACATATGCGGGAGTTGAACCGGTAGAATATCTTAAAAAATTCTCCAATAGACTACCTTTGATTCACTTAAAAGACATGGATAAAAAGGACAGGTCTTTTACTGAAATAGGAAATGGAATTATCAATTTTAAAGAAGTAATAAAAATTGCAAAAGAAAATGGAGTTAAATGGCTAATTGTTGAACAGGATGTGTGTAAAAGACCTCCAATTGAAAGTGTGAAAATTAGTTTTGAAAATTTAAAAAAGATTTTAGAGGAGGAAATGTAAAATGTATTTAGGATTTTTAACAGTATGTCTTGGGAATATGCCTCTTAAAGAAAAAGCTAAGTGGGCAAGTGAAAATGGGTTTAAATCACTGGAAATTGCATGCTGGCCTAAAGACAATACGAGGGATTATTCTGCAAGTGACATAGATGTAGAAAATCTCACACCTGAAGAGGCGGAAGAAATAAAAAAATATTTTAAGGAGTACGGGCTCACAATTTCATCTCTTGCATATTATGACAACAACCTTGACAGAGACCCAGAAAAGAGAAAGTTTATAAACAATCACTTAAAAAAGTGCATTGATGTAGCTAAAATGCTTGGGACTGACATGGTGGGGACTTTTGTAGGGAGAAACATTGAAAAGAGCATAAAAGACAATTTTGATGAATTTGAAAGAGTTTTTACTGATATAATAAGCTATGCGGAAGACAAAGGAATAAAAATTATAATCGAAAATTGCCCTATGGAAGGATGGCAGGTACCTGGCCTTCCAGGAACCATATCTTTTACACCAGAGCTTTGGGAGGAGATGTTTAGAAGGATACCTTCTAAAAACTTTGGTTTAAATCTTGACCCTTCCCATCTTGTTTGGCAGTTTATAGACTATATAGATGTGATACCAGAGTTTAAAGATAGAATATTTCATGTACACGCAAAAGACACAGAAGTGTTTGAGGATAAATTTAAGCGATATGGAGTTTTCAACAGACAGCTTTACACAGGAACGCATGGAGAGTTTGGATACTGGAGATACCGAATGCCAGGTATGGGAAATGTAGATTGGGGCAAGTTTATAAAGGCGCTAAAAGACAATGGATATGATGGGGTAATAAGCATAGAACATGAAGACCCTCTATATGAAGGCAGTGAAGAAAAAGTAAAAGAAGGGCTTCTTTTAGGATTAAAACACTTAAGCCAATTTGTAAAGTAGAAACAAAAGAGCTCAACCACAGCGGTTG
>NZ_AVAF01000175.1 GCF_000445185.1 Thermoanaerobacter sp. A7A | reverse complement strand
ATCTCCTTTGAATATTTTTTAACTTTGTCAACAAACTGAGCTCAGCCACAGCAGTTGAGCTCTTGCTTTTATTTATATAAAGTTAAAATTTATGGTATAATCAAAAGTAAGGGCAATTGAGGTGGAATAAAATGGTCATATCAAAAGTGGTTGAAATACTTGTAGTGATTTGGTGTTTGTTACAAACTTGGTTTCGTTTTTGACAATACCAATATTTTTGGTATTGATTAACATATTTTAATTGGAGGAGTGATACAAATGTTTAAAGTCTTTGTGACAAGAGCTATTCCTGAAGAAGGAGTTAATCTTTTGAGAGAGTATTGCGAGGTAGAAGTAAGCCCTTACGACAGAATGCTTACAAAAGAAGAGTTACTTGAAAAAGTACAGGGCAAAAATGCTGTAATCACACAGCTTACAGACAAAGTAGACAAAGAGTTTTTTGAAGCTGCAAAAGATGTGAAAATTGTTGCAAATTATGCTGTAGGATTTGACAATATAGATTTAGAAGAAGCTACAATAAGAGGAGTTTACATAACAAATACTCCTGATGTTTTGACAAATGCAACTGCGGAACTGGCTTGGGCTCTTCTTTTTGCAACTGCAAGAAGAGTGGTAGAATCTGATAAATTTATGAGATCAGGAAAATTCCAAGGTTGGGCGCCAATGCTTTTCTTAGGAAAAGGCGTAACAGGCAAGACATTAGGAATAATAGGTGCAGGTCGCATAGGACAAGCTTTTGCTAAAATGGCAAAAGGCTTCGACATGAAGATTTTGTACACTGCACGAAGTCCTAAAAAAGAGTTTGAAGAAGAGACAGGAGCTCAATATGTAGACTTGGATACTTTGCTAAAAGAATCTGATTTTGTTTCCATACATGTGCCATTAACTCCTGAAACAAGACATTTGATTGGAGAAAAAGAATTAAAATTGATGAAAAAGTCTGCTATATTGATAAATACAGGGAGAGGTCCTGTTGTAGACGAAAAAGCCCTTGTAAAAGCGTTAAAAAACAAGGACATATATGCAGCAGGCTTAGATGTATACGAAAGAGAGCCCATGTTTGAAGAAGAACTCGCACAGCTTGACAATGTCGTAATGCTTCCTCATATAGGAAGTGCAACAGAAGAAGCGCGAAGAGACATGTCAATACTTGTGGCTCAAAACATAATTGATGTAATAGAAGGAAGAGTGCCTCGCACTTTAGTAAATAAAGATATATTGAATAAATAATAATTTAAAGGAATCCTTTTATGGATTCCTTTTTTCCAATTCCATAAATTCCATAAAAACCAAGAAAAAATTTTTAAAACCAAGAAGGATTTTTTGGATTTATGTAGAATTAATATAATAAAAGCAATAGAATCCACAAATAAAATGTGTATTTTAAATTATATCCAGTAAAGTTGTTGACTTATTTATTTTATGGTAAAAATAAGAATGACTAATAAGTGTAGGAGAGGATGTAAATGCTTGTTTCAACTAGAAGAGATAAAATTAAAGAAATCATTTTAAAGAAAAAAGCTGTTAAAGTATCCGAACTCTGTGAGATGTTTAATGTTTCTGATGAGACAATAAGAAGAGACTTGGAAGAGTTGGAAAGACAGGGGCTAGTAGAAAGAAACTATGGAGGAGCAGTATTGAAAGAAAATATCATTATACCTCCCCTTGTTAAAAGATTTAAAGAGCATATAGAAGAAAAACAAAAAATAGCAGCAAGGGCTGTGTCAGAAATACAAGAAGGCCATGTCATATTTTTAGATGCCGGTTCTACCACATATCACATAGCCCGTGCCATCAGAAATTTCAAAGGCATAACGGTAGTAACAAATGCCTTAAACATTGCTACAGAATTAGCCAACAATCCTGACATCAATCTTTTTATTACTGGCGGCAAATTAAAGCATGATAATCATTCAATGGTAGGGTTTGAAACCTTAAATTGTATAGGTAAGTACAACATCGATATATTATTTTTAGGGACAGGTGGAATTTCATTAGAAAAAGGGCTTACCACCTCTGATATTTTTGAAGCGGAAGCGAAAAAAGCCATGATAAAGTCCGCCAGCAGAGTAATTGTTGTAGCTGACAGCAGCAAATTTGGGAAAGTTGCAATGGTGTCCTTTTGCACTTTTGAAAATGTTGAGAAGATAATAACCTCGGGAGATCAAAACAAGGAGATAATAGAGGAATTGAAAGATTATGTAAAGATTGAAGTCGTGTGAAAATAGAAAAGAGAGTAGTAAACTGAATTTTAAATAAATACGAACACGAGCACTATGATTTGGTTGCAAAAAACATTGAAAATCACTTGAAAGAAATATTTAACATATAAAGAAAGGAAGATAAAAATGAGTGTAAAAATTGCGATTGTCAACTCCAGCAGTTTTGGCAAACATTTTCCTGACCATATTGAGAGGTTAAAAGCATTGGGGGAAGTGGAAAGATTTGAACTTCCTCATGACATGAGGGGAAAGGCTTTAGCAGAAAAATTAATGAGCTATTCTGTGATTATTGCTAGTGTAAAACCTTATTACGACAGAGAATTTTTTGAATACAAAGACAAGACTCTTTTAATAACTCGCCATGGCATAGGATATGATGCTATAGACATAAAAAGCGCTACAGAAAAAGGTACTCTTGTCACAAAAGTTGCTGGAATTGTAGAGAGAGAAGCAGTGGCAGAAAATGCAATTGCCCTTCTTTTAGATGTAATGAGGAGAGTAAGAGAAGCATCTTTAAGGGTAAAAGATGGCAAATGGCAGGAAAGAGCGAGTTTTATGGGGTATGAGATAAAAGATAAAGTTGCAGGAATAATCGGTATTGGGAATATTGGGAGTAGAGTTGCAGAAATATTAAAATATGGATTTGGTGCACAAGTAATAGCCTATGACCCTAATCTTTCAGAAGAGGAGATACAAAAAAGAGGAGCACAGCCTGTTTTTTTAGAAGAACTTTTACAAACTTCTGACATTATTTCATTAAATGCTTCACTCAATGAAAAAAATTATCACATGCTGTCTCATAAAGAGTTTTCTATGATGAAGAAAAATGTTTTTATTGTTAACACTGCAAGAGGAGAACTTATAGATACAGAAGCTTTGATAAAAGCACTCAAAGAGGGAAAAGTTGCAGGAGCAGGATTGGACGTAGTAGAAGGTGAACCCATTGATGAGAATCATCCCCTTTTAGCCTTTGACAATGTTATAATCACACCCCACACATCTGCTTACACTTACGAATGCTTAAGAGGTATGGGGGACAAGGTTGTTTCAGATGTAGAAAAGGTCTTAAGAGGAGAAATTCCTGATGGCGTTATAAATAAAGAAGTTTTGGAGGGGGAGTCATGGAAAATTTAATTCTTTCTGTTGACATAGGTACTACAAATTTAAAAGCAGGTGTAGTGGACGAAAAAGGAAATATTTTAAGTTTATATAGAAAAGAAACGCCTATAGAAAGAGACAATGAAGGAAAGGCGGAGCATAATCCAGAAGTCCTTTTTGGTGCTTTTGTAGAAGCAGTTAAAGAGGTGGCAAAAGGATTTGAAGATAAAATTTCTTTAATTGTGCCTTCTTCCTACATGTTTGGGCTAATACCTGTGGACGAAAATTTAAATCCCCTGATGGGTATGATGACTCTTTTGGACTTAAGGGCGAAAGAAACTTATGAAGAATTTTTAAAGACAATGGATGTAAAAGAAGTATACAAAAGAACTGGCTATACTCCTACTTTTCATGCTCCTTTATTTAAAATATACTGGCTTAAGAAAAAGAGAAATGAGATATTTAACAAAACTAGGTTTTTCTTAAGCTCCAAAGACTTTATTCTCTTAAAACTTTTAGGGGAACCTTTTACAGAGCCCAGCATATCTTCTGCAACTGGTTATATGAATGTAAATACATTAGATTGGGATGATTATGCCCTTAGTATATTAGGGATAGATAAAAACAGACTTCCCACAATAGTGTCTTCTGACAAAATTTTAGCTGATTTGCCTCTTGAGACAAAAAGGCTTTTGGGGCTTTCTGGAGATGTAAAAGTGCTTACAGGGGTTTACGATGGAGGAGCTGTGGGCATAGGAATTGGAACTTTTGAAGAAGAAGTTGGCGCAATAAACATAGGGACTACTGGAATGTTTAGAGTAGCTTATCCTGAAGCTATATTTGATAAAGAAGAGTCTATGAGGCTTCAAACTTATTACCTTTCTTCAGGGAAATGGTTTATTGGTGCTGCTATAAACAATGCAGGAATTGTTTTAAAATGGTTGAGAGATAATGTATTTAATATGTCTTATGATGAATTGACAGCGGAAGCTTCAAAAGGAGACTCATCAAATCTCTTTTTCATTCCCTATTTAACCGGAGAAAGAGACAAAGAAATAGGAAACATTGCTTCTGGAGTGTTTTTTGGATTGAAAAACACCCACAATAAAGGACACATGATAAGAGCCGGTATGGAAGGAGTTGCATTTTCCCTAAGGATGCTTTATGAGGCTTTAAAGGATAATAATATAAAAATAAAAGAAATTAGAGCGGGAGGAGGAGGTACAAAATCGCCCCTATGGATGGAGATTTTTGCTTCTACTTTAGGGTTGCCAATTAAGGTGTCTAATGTAGAAGAACCTGCTCTTGTAGGCTCTGCACTTTTAGGCTATTATGCAATGGGAAGGTACAAAACTTTGATTGAGGCCACAAGAGAAATGGTAAAAATAGAAAATACTTATGTGCCTTCCAAAGAAAAAATAGAGTATTACGAAAAGAAATTTCAATTTTTTAGAGTTTTAACTAAAAATCTCAAAGAACTTTTTGAACTTCACAGCAAATTATAAAAACAGGAGGTAAAGTAAATGAATGAAATAGGTTTAATCGGCTTAGCAGTAATGGGACAAAATTTGGCTTTAAACATTGCTAGAAAGGGCTATAGCGTATCTGTATTTAATAGAACATCTGAAAAAACACAAGAATTCATGCAAAACAAAGTAAAAGATGAACAAATTAAGCCTTATTATGACATCAAATCTTTTGTAGAGTCTTTAAAGAGGCCTAGAAAAATTGTTCTCATGGTTAAAGCAGGAAAACCCGTAGATGATGTAATAGAGGAGCTTTTGCCTTATCTTGACAAGGGAGACCTAATCATTGATGGAGGAAATTCTTATTTTAAAGATACTTCAAGGAGAATTAAAGAACTAGAAGAAAAAGGCATACTCTATTTGGGAATGGGAGTATCAGGAGGAGAGGCAGGAGCATTGCACGGTCCTTCATTAATGCCAGGAGGAACGTATGAAGCTTATGAGATGGTTAAAGATGTGCTTTTAAAAATCGCTGCTCAAACAGAGTCTGGTCCTTGCTGTACATATGTAGGGAATGATTCAGCAGGACATTTTGTTAAAATGGTCCACAATGGAATAGAATATGCCATAATGCAGGCAATAGCTGAGGTTTATGATGTACTTAGAAAGGTTTTAAAACTTTCTCCCGAAGAGATAGGAGAGATATTTGAAAAATGGAATAATGGGGAGTTAAACTCCTTCTTAATGGAGATTTCTTATAAAATAATGAAGTACAAAGACAAAGAAACAGGAAAATACCTCGTTGACCTCATATTAGACGAAGCAGAGCAAAAAGGTACAGGCAAATGGACTTCTCAAACTTCTTTGGATTTAGGAATACCAACTCCATCACTAAACCTTGCAGTAGAGGCAAGGAGTTTGTCATTCTTTAAAGAAGATAGAGTAAAACTTTCAGGGAAAGTTAAAAAAACATATCCT
Source organism: Thermoanaerobacter sp. A7A (assembly GCF_000445185.1). Classification (GTDB taxonomy): domain Bacteria; phylum Bacillota; class Thermoanaerobacteria; order Thermoanaerobacterales; family Thermoanaerobacteraceae; genus Thermoanaerobacter. Next base: position 17,242 of record NZ_AVAF01000175.1, on the reverse strand, counting down.
GATGTAAAATTGGATAAAGAAAAAGTGATAAAAGACTTAGAAAATGCCCTTTTGTTTAGCGTATTTACTTCCTTTTCGCAGGGATTGTGGCTTATATCTGAAGCGTCAAAAGCTTTTGAGTACAATATTGACCTTTCAGAAGTATTGCGCATATGGAAGGGCGGCTGTATTATAAGGGCAAAGATTTTAGACTTTTTGAGAGAAATATTAAATGAAAACAAAGAGAATGTGAACTTGTTGGATAGCGATAAAGCCATTTCATTCCTCATGGATAAGTTGGATTCAATAAGATATGTGACTAACTTAGCAAAAGAATTTTACATCCCAACTCTAGTACTTAATTCTTCACTTGACTATTTCTTAAGCATGGTTGAAGGTAACCTACCTGCAAACCTGATACAGGCGCAAAGAGATTTCTTTGGAGCCCACACCTATAGAAGAATAGATAAAGAAGGAATTTTCCATACAGAGTGGGAGCCAATCGATTAAATGTTGAATTAATGGGAGTTTTCTGTTCTCCCATTTTCTTTCAATAAAAATTCAATAAAAAAATTTAAAAATCAAGAAGGATTTTTTGGATTCGTGTAGAATATATATAATAAACACAAGATAATCCACAAAATATGTGAATAAATTGTTGTGATGTTACAAGACAATTCACAGAAAGGAAGAAAGGATATGCTTTTAACTAGGGAGAGTATAAGAGACATTGATAAATGGCGTCAAGCAGGTATAAAACTTCCAAACTATGATGTAGAAAAAGTAGCAGAGAAGACTAAAGAAAATCCTATATGGTTACATTTTGGAGCAGGGAACATTTTTAGAGGCTTCATTTCACTCCTTCAGCAAAATCTTTTAGACAAAGGATTATCAAAAACTGGAATAATTGCTGTAGAATCATATGATTACGAAATAATTGAAAAAATATATGTTCCATATGACAATCTAAGTATGTTAGTAGTTATGAATTTAGATGGCACTCTTGAGATAGAAGTTATAGGTAGTATAAGTGACAAAATAATAGCCGATCTATCTCACAGTGATTGGGAAAGATTAAAGGACGTATTCTCTAATCCGTATTTACAAATAGCAAGTTTCACAATAACTGAAAAGGCCTATAATTTAAAAGATTTTTCAGGGGAATATATTAAAGAGGTAAAGGAAGACATAGAAAATGGACCAGAGAGACCCAAAAACATTATTTCAAAAATCACTTCACTGGTTTATGAAAGGTATTTAAACGGTCAACATCCCATTGCGCTTTTGAGTTTAGATAATTTCTCTGGAAATGGAGAGAGACTTTTCAATTCAATAAAAACCATAGCAGAAGAATGGCAAAGAAAAGGTTTTGTTGAAACAGGATTTTTGGATTATCTAACTGATTCTACGAAAGTATCCTTTCCATTGAGTATGATAGATAAAATAGTGCCGAGGCCCTCTGAAGAGGTGAAGAAAAAATTAGAAGACCTCGGCTTAGAGAGAATGGATATAATCAAGACAAGCAAAAATACTATAATTGCACCTTTTGTCAATGCAGAAAAAATACACTACTTAGTAATAGAAGACAAATTCCCTAACGGTAGGCCTCCATTAGAAGAAGCAGGAGTGATTTTTACAGATAAAGAAACAGTAGAAAAAGTAGAAAGAATGAAAGTAACAACTTGTTTAAATCCACTGCATACTACATTAGCGATTTTTGGTTGTTTGTTAAATTATAACACAATAGCTGATGAAATGAAAGATCCCTGTTTGAAAAAACTAGTTGAAAAAATAGGATACGATGAAGGACTTCCAGTTGTAGTTCATCCTGGCGTGTTAGATCCAAAAGAATTCTTAAGAGAAGTAATTGAAGTAAGATTTCCTAATCCATATATGCCAGATACTCCACAAAGGATTGCAACAGATACATCACAAAAAATGGCAATAAGATTTGGAGAGACGATAAAGTCTTACAAACAAAGAGATGACTTAAATGTGACAGATTTAAAATACATTCCACTTGTCATAGCAGGATGGCTAAGATACTTGATGGGGCTGGATGATGAAGGCAAACCAATGACATTAAGTCCGGATCCATTGTTTGAAGATTTAAAATCACATGTTTCAAATATAAAGTTAGGAGATGTAGATTCTATCCAAGACAATTTAAAACCTATTCTTTCGAATGAAAACATTTTTGGAGTAAATCTTTATGAAGTGGGGCTAGGAGGGAAAATAGAAAATTACTTTAAAGAATTAATTACTGGTCCTGGAGCAGTAAAGAATGCATTACAAAAGTATCTTGAATGTGAGGAATGAGTGATTATGAAAAACTTTATGGATGAAAACTTTTTACTCACAAATGAAACAGCAGTGAAATTGTATCATCAATACGCAAAAGATATGCCAATTTACGATTTCCATTGTCATTTAAGTCCAAAAGAAATATACGAAAATAAAAGATTTAAAAACATCACTGAAATATGGTTATATGGTGACCACTACAAATGGAGACTTATGAGAGCTAATGGAATAGATGAAAAATATATTACAGGAAATGCTGATGATTACGATAAATTTATGGCATATGCCAAAACTATTCCCATGGCAATAGGGAATCCAGTTTACCATTGGACTCATCTAGAATTACAAAGATATTTTGGAATATATGACCTTTTAAATGAAAAAACAGCAAAATCTATTTGGGAAAGAGCGAATGAAGTTATAAATCATGATGACTTTAGCGTAAGGAACATAATAAAAAAGTCAAATGTTAAAGTCGTAATAACAACAGATGACCCGACAGACTCATTAGAATACCATATTAAGCTAAAAGAACAAAATGAATTTGCTGTAAAAGTTTTACCTGCATTTCGTCCAGACAAAAGCTTAGGAATTGAAAAAGAAGATTTTATTCCATGGCTAAAAAAATTAGAAGAAGTCACGGGAAAAGAAATAAATAATTACGAGGACTTTTTACAAGCACTTGAAAAGAGGATAGAATTTTTCCACACAGTAGGATGCAGAATCTCAGACCATGCTTTAGATTACGTATTTTATCAAAAAGTATCAAAACAAAAAGTAGAGAAAATATTCAAAAAAGCATTAATGAGACAACATTTAACGAAAGAAGAAATAGATAGTTTCAAGACCTACACCTTAATATTTTTAGGCAAAAAATATGCTGAATTAAAATGGGTGATGCAGTTGCACATTGGAGCAATGAGAAACAACAATACAAAAATGTTTAAAGTACTTGGACCAGACACAGGGTATGACTCAATAAGCGATTTTACAATTGCATATCCTTTAGCAAGACTATTAGATTCACTTGATGTAGAAGATGCTTTGCCTAAAACTATTTTATACACCTTAAATCCAGCAGCTAATCATGTAATAGCTACAATGATTGGCAATTTCCAAAGTGGAGGAATAATAGGAAAAATGCAATTTGGCACTGCATGGTGGTTTAATGACAACAAGGATGGCATGATAGAGCAGATGAAAGCACTTGCAAACACAGGTTTATTAAGCCGGTTTGTGGGAATGGTGACAGACTCAAGAAGCTTTTTATCCTACGCAAGGCACGAATATTTCAGACGAATTCTTTGCAATTTGCTTGGTGAATGGGTAGAAAATGGAGAGGTACCAAATGATATAGAGCTATTAGGAAAAATAGTTCAAGATATTTCGTTTAATAACGCGAAAGAGTATATAGGGATTTAATAGGGGTAGGGATATTTACTCCAGAATAGATGTAAACGATAGTAAAAATTATGTCATTTAAATTATATAATTTGAAAAATGATGAATTAATGATTATGAGGGAGGTGAAAAAAGAAAAATAAGAGCAAAGGATAAAATGTTATTCTATGATATTCAAATTCTATAAAAAGTAAAAAGGAGGAAAATAAGGAAATGCTAAAATCCAGAAAAGTGTTGTATATTATTTTATCAGTTTTACTAATTTTTACATTAATTATGGGAGGATGTTCTTCGACAAAATCTGGTTCAAATAGTTCTTCTTCCAATGCTCCATCAGAAACTGCAAAGAAAGTCAAGTTAGATTTTGTATGGTTTACTGACGGTGTAGAAGGGAAAGTAATGAAAGAAATTATAGCTGATTACCAGAAAGAACATCCCAATGTCGAAATTAACTTAATTGAAGTGCCATATGATGATTTAGAAGCAAAGCTAAAAACAATGATTACTGGGGGGAAACCACCAGCATTAGCACGTGTAACGAATCCGGGAGCATTTGCCTCAGCTGCTTTAGAATTGACACCTTATCTGGGTGATAAAGATACATTTATGAGTCAATTTTTGGATGGATTAAAATATTACTGCATAGTCGATAATAGACTTATAGCAGCTCCAATGGAAGTCACTGCTAATGGATTGATATATAACAAAACGTTATTTGATAAAGCAGGAGTAAAAGTACCTCAATCTCCTGATGAAGTTTGGACATGGGATGAATTTGCAGCTGCTATTAAAAAAGTTATGAAAGATGGTGGAGCAAAATATGGTGTAGTATGGGATTTTACACCACATAGATGGACAACGTTGTTGTACGAATTTGGCGGAAGTATTTTCAATCAAGATGCTACAGATACAAATATTAATAAACCTGAAGCCATAGAAGCACTTAATTACTTTAAGAAATTAGTAGATGAAGATGTAGTTGCAAAAGCAGTTTGGTTAGGTGGTGAAAATCCTAATAATCTATTCAGGTCAGGCACTGCAGCAGCTCACTTGTCTGGTAGTTGGATGATAGCTAATTACAGAGATACAATCAAAAATTTTGAATGGGGAGTCACATATTTACCCAAGGCAAAAATTCGTTCTTCAGTTTTAGGCGCAAAATTCGTTATGGCCTTTAAAAATTCTGGAGTTGAAAAAGAAGCAGGTGAGTTTATAAAATATCTCGCTTCTAAAGAGATAGATGATAAATATGTTAGAGAATCATTGTTCCTGAGTCCAAGAAAGAATCCAGATGTAACATATGATTTTGGTACCGAAATGTTTAAAGTTTTTAGTAATGAATTAGCTGTTTCACCACCAGCAGCATCTTATGATTGGTCAAGGCAGGATATCATTCCTAAATTTACAAGTGATTTAAAAGCAGCTGTAGTAGAAGTACTCCAAGGCAAGAAAACTGCTAAAGAAGCGTTAGATCATGTGGCGGAGCTAGCGAGAGAAGCAATAAAAGAAGCACAGCAAAATAAGTAATACAACAAAATAAGCGGGTAGTGGGAATAATTCAATTTTCATTGCCCGCTTATTTTCACTAAAATATATATCAAAACAAGAGGTGCTGATTATGGGAAAAAGTTATAGATTATATAAAATAGAAAGAAAAATAATTCCATATTTATTTCTTACTCCTAATTTGCTTATTTTTGGCATTTTTGTAATAATTCCTGCATTATATGGAGTGATTTATTCTTTTACGAATTTTGACGGATTATCAAAAATGGATTTTATAGGTTTAAAGAACTATATAAATATTTTGCATGACCATCTTTTTTGGCAATCATTTCTAAGAACCACAATATATGCCATAGTTGTTGTTCCGTTAATATACATTGGTGCTCTAGGAACAGCATTATTGTTAACACAAAAAATTGCTTTTAGAGGAATATTTAGGGCTATAATTTACTGGCCTACAATGGTGTCTTTTATTGTAGTTGGTCTTATTTGGAAATGGATATTTGGCGATAGTTTTGGAGTATTAAATTATCTAATCGAATTAATGGGATATAAACCAATTCCTTGGCTATCGAATGGTTTCAATGCTAACATGACGGTAGTAATTGCGAGCTTATGGTCTAGAATAGGGTTTTATATGGTTATTTTTATTGCAGCTTTAGAAAGTATACCTGCTACTTATTATGAAGCAGCTGAGATAGATGGGGCATCGAGTGTGCAAAGATTTTTTAAAATTACACTACCTTTATTAAAACCTACAAGTTTATTAATAATTATATTATCTTTAATAGATGCTTTTAAAGCTTTTCCTTTGATTTTAGCTTTAACAGGTGGTGGGCCGGGTAGAGATACGACTTATGTTGTACAACATATATATGAGTTTGCTTTTACAAAGACGAAGATGGGATATGCTAGTGCAATGTCTATAATATTGTTCTTTGTTATAGCAATATTAACGTGGTTGCAGTTTAAAGCCGCTCGAGGAGGAGAAATATCATGAAATACAGAAAAAATTTAAAAAAATTATTAGTATACTTACTTTTGATAATAATAAGTGGGTTATTTCTAATTCCCGTTTTATGGATAGTATTGTCATCTTTAAAAACTCCTACAGATTTATATAAATGGCCACCATCATTATTTCCAAAGGAAATAACGTTTGTTAATTTTGAAACAGCTTTTAAAAAAGGAAATTTCGGCGTTTATTTTTATAACACTACGGTTGTAACAATTTTATCTACAATTATTACATTAATAATTAATACAATGGCAGGCTATGCTTTAGCAAAGTATAAATTTTATGGAAGTAATCTAATTTTGATAGGATTTTTATCTACATTAATGATACCTTTGGAGATAATTATGATACCAATTTTTATAGTAATAAGAACTTTGGGATTATATAATAGTCTGTGGGGAATTATAATTCCACCTGCAGCTACTCCAACGGGTGTATTTTTAATTAGACAATATTTATTAGGAGTTCCAGATGAATTATTAGAAGCAGCTAGAATTGATGGGGCTTCTGAATGGAGATTGTTTTGGAATATAATAGTTCCAATAGCAAAACCAGTAATATCGGTATTGGCTATTTTCTCTTTCATGTGGAGATGGAATGATTTTTTGTGGCCATTAATAGTGATTAGTGATCCGCAAAAATACACGATTCAACTTGCAATTTCCAATTTTATAGGAGAATTTAACGTTGATTGGCCGAGTTTAATTGCTATGTCAGTAATTTCTATGATACCAGTTCTTATAGTATTTTTAATTTTCCAGAAACAATTAGTAAAAGGTATTGTGACCAGTGGATTAAAAGAATAGATTTAGAAGGTGATTTAACTTATGAATACATGTAAAGAAGGGAAAATTATAAGCGAAAAATTATGGTTTGAGCCGGTAAATTACGATATTTCGAACAGAAAAATTACTGCGCAATTTAATGGAAATGGAAATATCAATTATTATAGTATAGTAGGGTTATGGGATATTTTTGTACCTAATAGTTGGTATAATGGTTGGGCGATTGATGGAGAAAGATTACCTATTACCCATAAAAAAAATGTACTATCTGTCGGCAATTATCAAGAAATTATTTATGAAATATATAAAGATATAGAAGTTACTGTTAAAGAATTTTGTGGAATTGATAATGAAATCTATATAATATACCATATAAAAAATAAAGGTAAGATTCCTGCTATTTTTAATCTCCATTTTGGTGCAGAAATAGATTTAGTATCATTTTATAAATTTTCTTTTTTACAAGATAAGAAATTTTTTAATAAGATAAAGATTTTACTAAAAAATATCAATTTCGCAGGGAAAAACAAATTACCTATAACAATGAAGCAAGAAGATGAGTTATTTACTATTGAGTATGCTAATGGTTTTAACTTGATGTTAGGGAGTTCTTACCTTCCACGAAATGTTCGAAGAGAGGATATAAAATTTGGGTTAGTATATCAATTGGAGATTGAAAAACAAAGTAATGTTTCTATTCCTTTTGTAATAGATTTTGGGGAAAAATTAAAAAAAGATGAATGGTGCTTAAAATTGAAAAATTGGGAAAAAGCTTTGCAAGAAACCGAAGAATACGTTAATTGGTTAGTGTCTCGTTTTAAAAGTGAGAATGATTATTTGAATAGTTTATATACTTCTTGCATAAATACTTCTTTATCGACTTATAAAGAATCAAAAAATATTATAAGGGGGTTTATTGCTGGAGTTAATTATCAAAATCCTCCACGAACTTATTATAGGGATGGATATTGGACAATTCAATCTATTCTACCTTATAAACCTAAATTGGTAAAAGAAGAAATATTGTCTTTGGCTTATGGGATTGATAATTTAGGGAAAGCACCAAGTGCAGTCATACTTTTGGATGGAACTGCATTCTGGGAAAATCATGCAGATTCTCCTTTATATTTTGTCATGATGATATATGATTATTTAGCGTGGACAAATGATAATGATTTTCTATATAGGAAAGTAAAAAATGAGCCAATTATAGCTTTAATCGAACGAATTATAAGTAATTATGATATAGATTTAGAGACTTTGGATTTGAAAACTTATAATAGAAATGACTGGGTTGATAATATTTATAGAAGGGAATTTGTCGCTTATGATTTACTTTTGTATATTAAAGCGGTTATGAATTACGCAGAAATTCTTGAATATATAGGTCAGAACGATAAAGCAATGGTATGGTATAACAAAGCGGAGTTGTTAAAAGAAAGGTTAATTGGCGTTATTGAAAAGTATGGATTTATTAATTACAAAAATCAAGAAATGAGCGAAAAAAATTTTTCTATAGAATGGAATCTAGCAGTTATTTTTGATTTATTATCTGAGGAATACCAATATCAAATAATATCTAAGAGTGAACAATTATTAGAAACTAAAAACAATAAGGAGCAACCTTTTGGTGATTGGGGTATTATGGTTTGTTATCCTTTATATACTAATATTGTAGACCTAGTAGAAAAAAGTATAGATCCGTTTCGATATCATAACGGCAGTGATTGGCCTTATTGGGATGGAATATATGCTTGGGGTAAGTTAAAATTGGGTAAGGGTAATTGGGAATATCCACTCTTAAAATGGTTTAAGTATTCTCTTGAGCAGGATTGGCTGACTCCGGTTGAATATTATAGTCCTGTATTTCCCAAAGGTTCTAATTTGCAAGGTTGGAGTTCTACTTCTGCTGCTGCTATTTTACAAGGAGGATTGGGGATGAGCCCCTCCTTAACAAAGAAGATTAAGCTGAAAGTACCGCCTTGGGGTGATTGTGAATTTAGGGGAATACAGTATAGAGGTAAAATAATGGATATAATTGTAGAAAATAATGCTATAAAAATTTATTGTAATGGAAAAGAATGTAGCAATGATTTTAAGGAGGTTTTATTGTGATTATATTAAACAACAGATTTAATTTAGTTAAAGAAGAAAATAGTACTTTTTTCTTTAAACTTGTTGATGAGGAAGTATATATTTATGTTTTTGTATTAGAAGAAAATATAATGCGAATATTGATTCAAGAAAAAGAACTAAATATAAAGAACACTTGGTGGATTGCTCCTGGAATGAATGATATACCATTGTCAGGAAGAAATAAATTTGATTTATCACCTTTTTCTTTACCTAAATATAATTGGGAAATAGAAGAAGAAGAATTTTTGGTTTATACTTCTCGCTTAATGCTTAAAGTAAACCTCAATGGTTTTTATTGCAAATGGTTTATCAAAAAAGATAACAAATGGTGCTTGGTAGCATCTGATAGAAAAACACAAAATTATAATTTTTTAGAATCATTAGGGGAAGGTCTCTATCATTATTTAGAGATAATAGGAAATGAATCTTATTATGGGTTAGGAGAGAAAAGCGGAGAAATTGATAGAAAGGGAAAACGCTTTAGAATGTTAAATATAGATGCTTTAGGATATGATGCAGAAAAAACAGACCCTTTATATAAACATATACCATTTTATATCACTCGAAATCATGATTATGGTATTAGTTTTGGCATATTTTATGACGTTATGTCAGCATCTGTGTTTGACTTTGGGCTAGAACGAGACGGTTATCATGGCTGTCAATATCGCTATTTTGCAGCAGAATCAGGAGATTTAGATTATTATTTTATTGCGGGACCTTCTATACAAGAAGTAGTTACTTCAGTTACTTGGTTAACAGGTAAACCATTATTTCCTCCCAAATGGAGTATAGGATATTCAGGTTCTTCTATGTCCTACACAGAATCACAAGATGCTGAAAGTAAATTATTAGAATTCATAGATAAATGCAAAAAAAATGATATTATTTGTAATTCTTTTCATCTTTCATCAGGTTATACTACTAAAAATGGCAAAAGATATGTTTTTAACTGGGATAAAAGTAAAATTCCTTCTCCTCAAAAATTAATAGAGTATTATCATAAAAAAGGTGTGCGAATAGTGGCTAATATTAAACCATTTTTACTGTTAGGACATCCCAGCTATAAAGAACTAAAAGATAAAAGTATGTTTGTAATACATAGAGAAGGAGAAAAGCCTGAATTAACGCAGTTATGGGATGATATTGGTTCTTATTTAGATTTTACAAATATTAATACTTATAAGTGGTGGAAAGAAAAAATAAAAAATACATTGTTAGATTATGGAATTGATGGAACTTGGAATGATAATAATGAATTTGAAGTGTGGGATTCTAAAGCTATAGTAAATGGATTTGGAGAGCAGGTTGAATTTGGAAAGATAAGAGCTTTGATGCCACTTTTAATGATAAAAGCATCTTTTGAGGCCCAAAAAGAATATGACGCTTCAAAAAGGTGTTTTTTGGTTTCGCGTTCAGGGTGTCCTGGAATGCAGCGCTACTGCCAAACATGGAGTGGTGATAACTATACTGAATGGAAGACACTTAAGTACAATCACTATATGGGTATAGGGTTAACTTTGTCCGGGGTATACAATTTTGGACATGATGTGGGAGGCTTTTTTGGACCAGCTCCTACTCCCGAACTATTTTTGAGATGGATTCAATATGGCATATTTTTACCTAGATTTACTATACATTCTTGGAATACCGATGGAACTGTCAATGAACCATGGATGTATCCAGAAATTATAGATGAAGTTAGAAAACTTATTAATTTTAGAGAAAAGTTGGTGCCTTATTTTTATCAATTGTTTTATGAAGCACATGAATTTTACAAACCAATAATTAGGCCTGTATTTTATGAATTTGAATATGATGAAAAAACTTTTTTATTAAATATTGATGACTTGATGTTAGGGCCTAACATTTTGGTTTGTCCTGTATATGAAGAAAATACACATGAGAGAGAAGTTTATTTACCACTCTACAATGATGGCTGGATGGAATTTAGGACGCAAAAGATGTATGAAGGAGGACAAGTAGTGTTAGTTGAGACGCCTTTGTCTTTTCCTACCTTTTTTATTCGTGGTGGTTCAGTTATTCCATTTAATGATGGTAAATTGGAATTTGGAAAAGAGAACATAGAAGAAAGAGCATTTTGGATAGTTCCACACAGAGAGGAGGGAATAACATCTGTAAGCTTTTTTGAAGATGATGGAATAAGCGAAGAATATTTAAATGGAGAGTATGCATTTGTTGATGTGGAACTGATATCTTCTACAAAAGAAATAGTCATTAAAATCGATATAAGAGGTAAATATATTTTAAAATATAAAACTATCAAATTTTATTTACCTCGATATGAAAAACGAAAGGCAAGTGTTTATTATAAAAATGTACAAGTTTATTCCGGTGACGAAAAACAAATAGTATTTAGCTTGTAAAATTCATGTATACCACATATAGGAGGGATATAAAAGATGAATATGAGAGCTTTTCTTAATTTGCCACATATCCTTGAAGTAAAATCCATTTTGTGTGTTCAACCACATCCGGATGATAATGAAATTGGAGCAGGTGGACTTTTATCGATTTTGAATGATAAAGGGGCAAAGATAGTTTTTGCTACTGTTACTGATGGCAGAAGAGGATTATCTGGTAGAGATATTTCTCATGAAGAAATTATAAAAATCCGTCATAAAGAAAAAGAAGAAGCTGGACGCATACTTGGTGTTTCGAAATATATCGATTTATTATTTGAAGACGGAGGAGATTATTCTATAAGTGAGCTAACAGAAAATCTAGTGAAAATTTTTAGGTCAATACGTCCAGAATTAGTTTTAACTGTAGATCCATGGACACCCTACGAAGCTCATCCTGACCATCAAAAAACAGGAAAAGCAGTAGCGGCAGCGATGTTAGCTGCTAGGAATTTGTCATTACCTCATTTAGGAGAATCGGTAACAATTGAACAGATAGCGTTTTATTCTACCCCTTATCCTAATACTTATATAGATATTACAAATTATTGGGAAAGGAAAATAGAGGCTATAAGAGCGCATAAGAGTCAATTCGAAAATCATAACTGGCCTCTAATATATCAACTTTTTTATGAACAATCAAAGAAATGGTATAAAGAAGGCATAGAAAAAGGCTATTTTGAAGCAAAGGATAAAAATATAGAAGTTCAAGAAAGATTGGCAGAAACGTATAAAGTATTGTCTATATGGGAGTTACATATGTTTCCTGATGCGGTTTTCAGTTAGAAAAGATAGAAGTTTACGTGCATAATTAAAATAATGTCTAAATTAAGTATGGAAAGTGTTGAAAAATAGGCAGTTAATCGAAATAGTAAAAATCTATATTTAAAAATGGATTTTATTTTCAAATAAAAGTGCAGAGAAGCTGTTTTCTGCACTTTTAAAATATATTTTTCAAATTAATTTTTAAGTCATCGAATATCACTGATTTTAATACCTCATCTTTTGAAAAATTAATTGGTTCATCATATACGCTATCTACCACCTTTATAAAAATATCTAAAAAACTTTTTATAAACTAGAAGGAATTTTTAAATATATGTCGAATATAAATAAAAAGAGGTTAATTAAAATAATAAACAAACTCTATTAAATGATTTTCATTGCATGTGAATGTCATGTTTTAATAGATCTGCTGTTTTAACAAAGTCATTGTATACTGTGGATTTCTTTTTTATTACAGACTTAATTAAAAAATATAACAAAGTCAGCGGAGGATATATTATGGATTCCAGAGAGGTAGCATTACACATCGAGCGGCTTATAAAGTTTGCACTTAAAAAAGGCTTGATAGAGGAATTAGATGTGATTCCAAGCCGCAATGCACTTATGGATTTATTTAAAATAGAAAAACCTTATGAAGGTGAGGTTTCTGAGGAGGAATTAGAAAGCCCTTCTCCTATTTTAAACAAATTATTGGACTATGCGGTGGAGATAGGCCTTATTGAGGATACTGTTACCTATAGAGATTTAATGGATGCAAGAATTATGGGGCTTTTAATGCCAAGAGAATCAGAAGTTGTAAAAAAGTTTAATACCATTGCCTCTGAAAAGGGGATTGAAAAAGCCACAGAGTATTTTTACAAATTATCTCAAGTCTCCAATTACATCAGGATGGATAGAACTTCGCAAAATTTATATTGGCGTACTCCCACAGAATACGGTTCTTTAGAAATCACTATAAATCTTTCTAAGCCAGAAAAAGATCCAAAAGAAATTGAGGCGGCAAAGAAAATTCCTCAGTCAGGATATCCAAAGTGCCTTTTGTGCATTGAAAATGTAGGTTTTGCGGGAAATTTAAATCATCCAGCAAAGCAAAACTTAAGAATAATCCCAGTAAAAGTTGCGGGAGAGCAATGGTATTTCCAGTATTCACCTTATGTATATTACAATGAACACTGCATTTTACTTCATGAATCCCATATTCCAATGAAAATATCAGAAAAAACTTTTGTGAGGCTTTTTGACTTTATTGAGCAATTTCCTCATTATTTTATGGGCTCTAATGCGGATTTGCCAATTGTGGGAGGCTCAATTTTATCCCATGAACATTTTCAAGGGGGAAGGCACGTTTTTCCAATGGAAGAGGCTCCTGTAGATGAATACTTTATACATCCTCAATATCCTAACATTAAAGCAGGAATAGTCAAATGGCCTATGTCTGCCATTCGCCTTTCAAGTAAAGACAGGGATAAACTAATAGAGCTTTCTTCACATATATTGAATACCTGGAAGGACTATAGTGATGAATCCTGTGACATATTGGCATACACTAAAAAGAATGGGGAACTCATCCCTCACAATACGATTACACCAATTGCGAGGATTAATAAAGAGGGGGAATTTGAAATTGACCTTGTCCTTAGGAATAACAGGACAACAGATGAATACCCCTATGGAATTTTCCATCCTCATGAGGAACTTCACCATATAAAAAAAGAAAACATTGGACTTATAGAAGTTATGGGATTAGCAGTTTTGCCAGGAAGGCTGAAATTTGAGCTGGAGGAAATTATTAAATTTTTAATAGGGGAAGAAAAATTTAGCCCAGACTTGTATGGTGAAAGCAGTCCTCTATACAAACATATTCCATGGATTGAAGAATTGGTTTTAAAATATGGAACTAACTGCACTAGGGAAGAAGCCGAAAATTATATAAAACAGGAGGTTGGAAATAAATTTTTGAAGGTTCTTTTAGATGCAGGAGTGTTTAAAAGAGATGAAAAAGGGAAAAAAGCCTTTGAAAAATTTATAAAAACAGTAGGCTTTGAAAAAATAGATATGAAAGGAGACCTTAAATGAAAACGGCTGTAATTGAAGCACTTGAAAAATTCTACGGTAAAAATGATGCTGAAATAAGGCTTTTCTATTCTCCGGGACGAGTAAATCTAATAGGAGAGCATACAGATTACAATGGAGGCTATGTATTTCCTTGTGCCCTTGACTTTGGAACATATGCTGCGATTAGAAAAAGAAATGACAAAAAAGTCTTCATGGCTTCTTTAAATTTCGATTTAAAGGTGGAAGTAGACCTTGATGCACTCAATTTTGATAAAAGCCATGATTGGGCCAACTACCCCAAAGGGGTTTTAAAAGTGTTACAGGATGAGGGGTATGACTTTTCTGGATTTGAAATTGTGTTTGAAGGCAACATTCCAAATGGCGCTGGACTTTCCTCATCTGCTTCAATAGAGCTGGTTACTGCTGTTGCAGTTAATGAAGTTTTCAATTTAAATATTGACAGAATAAAATTGGTGAAATTGTGTCAAAAAGCAGAAAATACTTTTGTTGGGGTAAATTGTGGCATAATGGACCAATTTGCTGTTGGAATGGGTAAAAAAGACCATGCAATTTTATTAAAAAGCGATACATTAGAGTATTCATACGTGCCTTTGAAGTTAGAAGGTTATAAAATTTTGATAACAAATACAAATAAAAGGAGAGGGCTCTTGGATTCGAAATATAATGAAAGAAGAAGTGAATGTGAAAAAGCCCTTTCATATCTTCAAAAAGCTTTGCCTGTAAAAAATCTATCTGAAATTACAATTGAACAATTTGAAGAATACCAAGATTTGATACCCTACGAAGTGCTTAGAAAAAGGGCAAAACATGTTATAACTGAAAATAAAAGAGTTTTAGATGCAGTAAAAGCACTTAATGATAAAGACTTAATCCGATTTGGAGAATTAATGATTGAATCTCACAATTCTTTGAGAGATGATTACGAAGTTACAGGGAAAGAACTGGACACTTTGGTAGAAGAAGCGTTAAAATTAAAGGGAGTAATAGGTTCCCGTATGACTGGAGCAGGCTTTGGTGGCTGCACTGTAAGCATTGTAAAAGAAGATGCAGTAGAGGAATTTATAGAAGTGGTTACTCACAATTACACTCAAAAAATAGGCTATAGGCCAACAGTCTATATAACGGGAATAGGTGAAGGAGCAGGAGAAATTAAATACTGAAGGAGGTAAAAATATGGCGGTTTTAGTATGCGGTGGTGCAGGTTATATTGGAAGCCACACAGTTGCAGCACTTTTAAGGAGAAATGAAGAAGTTGTCGTTGTAGATAACCTCGTCACAGGACATAAGGAATCTGTTTTGGGAGGAAAACTGTATATAGGCGATTTAAGGGATGAAGTTTTTTTAGACAAGGTATTTACAGAAAATGAAATTGAAGCGGTAATTGATTTTGCAGCTTTTTCACTTGTGGGAGAAAGTGTAGAGGAGCCATTTAAATATTATGAAAACAACGTATGCGTTACATTGAGCCTTTTAAAAGCGATGAAGAAACACAATGTCAACAAAATCGTGTTTTCTTCAACAGCTGCAACATATGGAGAACCAGAGAGAATTCCAATAGAAGAGGAAGATAGAACTAATCCCACAAGCCCTTATGGTGAGACAAAGCTTGCCGTTGAAAAGATGCTAAAATGGGCAGACAGTGCTTATGGAATCAAATACGTCGCTTTGCGATATTTTAACGTTGCAGGGGCTATTGAAACAGGCGAGATTGGAGAGGACCATTCGCCTGAGACGCACCTTATACCGATTATACTTCAGGTTGCACTTGGCAAAAGAGAAAAGATAATGATTTATGGTGATGATTATCCTACTAAAGATGGGACATGTATAAGAGATTATATTCACGTGATGGACTTAGCTGATGCACACCTTCTGGCGTTAGACAAATTGAGAAAAGACAATGAAAGTGCAGTTTATAACCTGGGAAATGGAGAAGGTTTTAGTGTAAAGGAAGTGATAGAAGTTGCAAGAAAAGTGACAGGGCATCCTATTCCAGCAGAAGTTGCTGGGCGCCGTCCGGGAGACCCTGCAGTACTTGTGGCATCTTCCAAAAAGGCAATAGAAGAGTTAGGTTGGGTGCCAAAACATCCATCTTTAGAAGAAATAATTGAAAGTGCTTGGATGTGGCACAAAAATCATCCAAATGGCTTTAAGAGAGTGTAAAGGAAGGGGTATAAATGGAAAACTTAATACCAGTCAGCTACAAATTGTTAAAAGGAATGAACGAATCAGTTATATTAAATATCATAAGAAAAATGGGACCCATTTCAAGAGCGGATATTGCTAAAGAGACAAATTTAACGCCACCGACTGTGACTAACATTGTAAACAAACTCATTGCTGAAAATATTGTAATGGAGTACAAAGTTGGCGAATCAAATGGTGGAAGACCTCCTGTACTTATCAAATTAAATCCTGATTTTATGAGTATTATTGTCATTCATATAAGTACTTACAACTTACATCAATATACTCTTGATGCAGAACTTAAAACAAAAAAGAAAGATAAGAATTCTATTAGAGGTTTAAAGCAAGAAGAAGTTTTAGAGTTGTTGACATCTGTTCTTGATAAAGCAATAAAAGAATCTCCACAGAATGTATCGGGGATAGGAATTGTAGTTAGAGGACCTGTAAAAATGAAAGAAGGTATATCTGTATTTGCTCCCAATATAGGGTGGAGAAATGTGCCTTTAAAATCAATTGTAGAAGAAAAATTTGGTGTATCTACCTATGTTATAAATGACGTGCGAGCTATGGCTTTAGGAGAATTTCATATGGGCAAAGCAAAAGATGTGGAAAATATGATATTTTTAAAGGTTGGCTATGGG
>NZ_AVAF01000174.1 GCF_000445185.1 Thermoanaerobacter sp. A7A | reverse complement strand
GGCATGAAATAGAAAACGGTGTGAGACTTATTCAAAAGCCAGAAAAATGGGTTAACACACAAAAGCAAATCGATATAATCTTAAGTCCTGATGAGAGTAGAGTAAGGCTTGTACACAGGATAACTAATCTTGGAGCATGGCCTATTGAGCTTTCAGCATGGACAATAACAGTGTTAAACACAGAAGGTATAGAAATAATTCCTCAACCAAATAAAGACACAGATTTACTTCCAAATAGGCAAATTGTACTCTGGCCTTATTCTAAAATGAATGATAAAAGGGTGTATTGGGGAGAAAAATATATTGCACTGAAACAAGATCCTAATAACAGAGAACCTTTTAAGTTAGGAATTAATAACCAAGAAGGTTGGGCTGCTTACGCAAGAGGAGGACATCTCTTTGTAAAAAGATATTATCCACAACAAGATGTAACATATCCTGACTTTGGCGTATCTTTTGAAACATATACAAATGATTGGATGCTTGAAATAGAAACATTAAGTCCATTTACAAAATTACAGCCCGGTGAAACTGTTGAGCATGTTGAAGAATGGGAGCTTTACAATAATGTAAATGTAAAAGATATAGATGAAGGTGCATTTGATGAGGTTGTAGAAAAATATTGCAGGAAGTAAATTTTTGGTTACAAAAAGTTTATAAAAATTTTTAATAAATTACACTTTCGAAGAAGGAATTTTCGAATTCATGTCGAATATATAATATAGGAGTTAGTTAAAATAAAAAATAAAGTTACAAGAATAATGTTAATTTATATAACAAATAAATGTTTACTTTAAAGAAGTTAGTTTAAATCTGAAATAAATTAGAAATATTTGGATGAATAAATTAATTAAATAATGAAAATCTTTAAATCGGAATAATGTATATTAATTAAAAACTTTAATAAAGTTTTTAGGATGGAAGACCTTTATAAGCTAATATGGTGTGGCTAAAAATATTAAATAATATTGATAATTTGTCGGAGCTGTGAAATTTGTTTGAATTTAAGAGAAAAGTAAAAAGATTTTATAAAAATACTCTAAATATGGATATTGAAAGAAGGAGTTAAATTTTATGGAAGTTATCCAAAAAGAATGGGGAAAGATAGGAGATAAACCGGTGATATCATTTACTCTCGCGAATGATAAAGGTATCAAAATAACTTGCCTTAATTATGGGGGCATAATTACCAAAATTATAACTCCTGATAATAAAGGAAATTATGAAAATATTGTAATAGGATTTGACAAAATTGAGCCTTATCTCAACAACTTATCTTATTTTGGTGCTATTATTGGGCGAGTAGCTGGTAGGATTAAAGATGCGATGTTTGACTTAAATGGGAAAACGTATATATTGAACAAAAACGAAAACAACAACCACTTGCATGGAGGTTTAAAAGGTTTTAACAGGGTTTTTTGGGAACCAGAAATTGTACAAAAAGAAAAGGAAATTGCAATACAACTTTCGTACCTTAGCGTAAATGAAGAAGAAGGATATCCAGGAAATGTAGAGATAAAAGTAACTTATTCACTTAACAATAACAATGAATTTTCTATTTCTTATGGAGCTATTTCTGATCAAGATACCTTACTTAGCATGACAAATCATACTTATTTTAACTTAAGTGGCAATTTAAAAAGAGACATTTTAAATCATGTTTTGAAAATAAAAAGTGATCAGTTTTTAGAATTAGATGAAGAATTGATTCCAACAGGAGTGATATTAGATGTAACTAATACACCATTTGATTTACGAGAAGGAAAACTTATAAAAGAAGGAATTACATCAAACCATCTACAAATAAAAGTAGCAAATGGAGGGTATGATCATCCTTTTATATTGAATACTCACAATGATGAAGAAATTATGTTATGGGATCTAGAAAGTGGGCGTACTTTAACTATTGAAACAGATGAACTGGGAGTGGTTGTATATACGGGTAATCAATTAAAAGAAAATGATATGTATGGAGTTTCTTTACGAAAATACTTGGGGATTTGTTTAGAGACACAAGGACTTCCGGATGCAATTCATCATCCTAATTTTCCTTATTATATATTAAAACCAGGTGAAAAATATTCTTCAAATACCATATACAAGTTTAGTGTTAGAGGATAAGCATTTTATAAATTTAATTAGATCAATTGTGTTTAAGTTTAATAAATTAAATAGCTAAAAAACTAATAAAAACATAAAATTATTAGAGATAGCAAATAGATTATATATGAGTAAGTAAAATACAATTTTAGAATCTATCTTAGTAAGAGTAGTAAAACAATGGTTTAGAATATATTTCTTACAAAATTTTTAACATCTAGTCTTTATCATCAATAAAAAATTAATATCTTCTAAATTAAACTTTTTATTGATTATCATCAAGGTGAGACATAGCCATATCAAGGTTAGCGAGAGTAATAATTTCAGCATTTATAATCTTTATCAGATTTAAATTGATTGTTTTTAAAGGGCAGGATTATTTAGTTTGGTACTAGCTTTACTAGGGGAAAGGGCAGTAAAAAGTAAGAGGCTTAGTCATATCAAAGTTATAAATATAAACAGGTGACAATAAATGTTTTAGGAGTGGCTTAAATGAGGGCTTTTAAATTATGCAGAAGTCTAGAAATTTAATTTAAAGGGGGTGATTAATTTAGTATCAACTGAAAAAGTGTTTGGATTTGTTTACTTGTATTATTTTGTAAATTTAAAGGAGGTAATGTTATGATTAAATCTAAAATTTTATCATTAATACTAGTTTTTCTTCTTACAGTGTCATTTGTATTAGGCGGTTGTTCCAGTAAAACATCAGAACCATCAAGCAAATTATCAGAAAAAACAAGTCAACCATCAGCAAATGCAACTACATCAGAGAGTAAAATACAAATAACATATTGGAATTTATTTGGTGGCGGCGATGGAGTGATAATGAATGAAATTGTAAAAGAATTCAATAAACAACATCCCAATATAGAAGTTAAGCCCCTCACTTTAGAGTGGGGTGATCCATATTACACCAAACTTATAACTGGTGTATCTGGAGGTATTGCACCAGATATAGCTATTTCACATACCTCTAGATTAGGAGAGCTTGTAGAGAAAGGAATCGTTTATCCACTGGACGAATTTGATGTTAAATGGTCTGAGTTTAATCAAAATATTTTAAATGCTACAATTTTTGATGGAAAACATTATGCGATACCATTAGATGCTCATCCGCATATTTTGTATTACAACAAAACGTTATTAAAAAATATGGGGTTATTAGGTGATGATGGAAAGCCTCTAATAAAACCGGGTCCAGATGGTTTTATCGAGTTTTTAACACAAATTAAAGAAAAAGCTCCAAAAGGTGTAATCACAATGGCACTTCCTTCAGCAGGTGAAGATCCATACCGTACATGGTGGGCATTATATAATCAATTAGAAGGGCCAGGTTTATTAGATAAAAGTGGTAAAAATGTTATAATTAATAATGAACAAGCTAAAAAAGCTGCTGAATATGTTTTAAACTTTTTCTCAAGTGGTTTAGTACCTCTTAATTTGCAAAATACTTATCAATTATTCCAAGCAGGTAAAGCCGTTCTCTTGCCAACAGGGGTATGGTTTACATCGCAACTCGATAAAACAAAGGGGTTAGATTATGGTGCTATGCCTTTTCCACAAATATTTGATAAACCTGCTACATGGATAGATTCACATGTTTTTGTAATACCGGTTCAAAAGAATAAAAATGAAGACAAGATTAAAGCAGCTGTCATTTTTGCAAATTGGGTAGTTGAACATGGATGGATGTGGGCGAAAGCTGGACATATTCCTGCTTACATGTCAGTACTAGAATCGGAAGAATTTAAAAAATTACCGTGGATAACAGATTATGTGAAAGCAGCAGACGAAGGTGTATATTTACCACAATCGAGCAAGCTATGGCCAATTAAAAACGCATTAGTACAAGATTTAGATTTAATTTGGGCGAAAAAAGTTACAGTAGATAAAGGTTTAGAGAAAGCAGTACAAGATATGGAAAAAATACTTAATAGATAAAAATCATTAATTAAAATATATTTTAATTATTAGGATTATCTCCTGCATTTTAGGAGATAATCCTAAATACGATTATAATAAAATTGGAGGGGATAAAATAATGCCTGCAACAACTATAGTAAGTGCCAAAAAAGTGATAAATAATAAAACTAATTATAGTAATAAAAAAAATTATTTAATAATTTAGTAGCTGCATTTTTTCTAGCTCCTTATTCAATATTTTATATCATTTTTGGATTAGCACCTATTTTTTATGGATTATGGATAAGTTTTAATAACTGGAGCTTGGCAGGAAGAGAAAACTTTGCTGGGATTAAAAACTATATAATAGTTGTTAAAGACATAGATTTTTGGTTGTCATTGTGGCATACTACTTTTTTTACTATTATTTCAACTCCTGTATTAATAATTTTGCCTTTTTTCTTAGCTTTAATTTTAGATCAAAAATTAATTGGGAGAACTGCTCTACGTGCTATATTCTTTATTCCTAATATTCTATCTGTAGCTGTTGTTAGTAGTGCATGGGTATTTATATTACAGCCATATACGGGGTTTTTAAATTATCAGTTACATAAACTTGGTATAGAATCTGAATTATTTTGGTTAAATGAGACTAGTTTGGCATGGATTTCAATAGTAATTATTACTACATGGTGGACAATGGCATTCAATATGATGCTATTTTTGGCTGGCTTACAAGATATTCCCAAAGAACATTATGAAGCAGCTGCCATAGATGGGGCAAATATCTGGCAGATGATAAGGTATATAACATTGCCAGAATTAAAGCCAATAATACTTATGGTTACAATTTTACAGGTTATCGCTTCTTTTAAAGTTTTTGGACAAATATATTTGGTGACACGGGGTGGCCCAGGTAATGCAACACGGCCTATTATTCAGTATATATACGAAACAGGATTTACTAGTGGAAATCTTGGATTAGCAAGTGCAATGTCATTTGTGTTTTTTGTGATATTGGCAATACTTTCATATTTACAAGTTCGTTATTTGGGTGGGAACCAAGAAAGTCAAGAAAGTTAAAAAATAAAGATTATATATGCCCTAGTATTCAAAAAGCAATTTGATTAAGTTAATATGTTATTTATTGTACAAAATTGGTATTTAGATAATTTTTCAATTACTTTTTAAGGTGATTGCAAAATGAAGTAAATATCAAAGTAAAAAAGTTACATTATTAGGGTAAAAGATGAAAATTACATGTTAATTTAAAATTCAAAGTAAAAAAGAAGTAAAAAGGATAGACAGGAAAAAGATACAAATTCAAAAAAGACAATGCCTAACACACCTTTTTAATGTAAAAAGGTGACAAACGAATCAAACCATAAGAACAAGTTATCAAGCCAAAAGTTTTTTCAAAGATAAAGGATGTTCAAAAGTACCAAGCTTTGCAGTAATAATTAAACCAATATGGTAAGTGTAGCAGAAAGAAAAACATCAGCTTTGATTGACCTGGTATTTATGAGTTTAAAGCTATCAACAGCGATAGAACTTTTTAAAAGAGAAATAGATTTTTCAATAATAGGGCGTTTTTCATAAAGTTTGGACCACTTTTTAGAGTTACGAGGGACAACAGTGTTTTTTCTAAAATCAATATCAAGGGTAGTATAGAATATTCTGCCGCATTTAGAAGAGGTACAGGGGTTATCACATTGAAGGATATAAGTAGTTTTACCGTTTAGTCTAACTTTTTTGGACATAGGGCAAAGCCATTTAATTCTGGTAGCTCTACCTTTTCCTCGAACGAAACCTACTTTTAACTCTGATGGTATCCCTACCTGTCCCTGTGACCCTTCTCTTAAAATGACCTATGATGGC
>NZ_AVAF01000173.1 GCF_000445185.1 Thermoanaerobacter sp. A7A | reverse complement strand
TATCTTTTTCATCTTTCTCCGTAAGCTTTGGTTGCCATTCTCTAGATTTTTCTGCTTCAATATAACCAATTTGCTTAAGCAAATCATTTAACTCCATATTCATTGCTTGAGCTATCTTCTTAAGTGTTTTTATTGTAGGCATAACTTCTTTCCCTGACCGGGGGTCTATTCCGTTTTCTAAATTATTTATATAGGAATGACTTAAACCAGCTTTTTTTGCAAATTCTCTGAGAGACATTTTATTTTCTTCTCTGAATTTCTTTATCAATTCTCCTAGTTTCATTTTCATCACCTTAGTTTAATTATATGTAAATTATTGATTACAAACAAGAAAATTTTTTAATAATTTTGTACAACATACTTGACAAAATAGCAAGATGAATATATAATTAAAGTGTAAATAATAAAATACACAAAGCAAGGTGACTTAAATTATGAAGAACATAATAAAGAATATAAGGAAAGAGAAAGGAATCTCACAAACCCAACTAGCTAAACTTACTGGTATTTCACGGCCATACCTATCTGAAATAGAAAATGGTAAAGTTAATCCTAGCGCAAAGGTAATCTTAAAAATAGCAAAAGCATTAGGTACAGAGGTAGAAAAAATGTTCAATACTTATAATCAAGATGTAAATCATAATGTACAAAAGTCATAAAAATGTCAGAATGCTTTACAAAGCTATTATATCTCAAATCACACCTTTTTTAAACAAGGGAGGTAAAAAATCATGGATAACAGAATAACCATAAAATTTGAAGTTGACATTACGGACGTTATAAATCAAATCATTCAGGCGCTCAGTACTGTAGAAAAAGATAAAGAAGAACAAAAGCCTTTATCCCTACTTGATGCTTATACAATAGATGAAGCGGCAAAAGTGCTGGGTGTAAGCAGAAGTTATATGTATGAGCTTGCAAAGCATAAAGACTTTCCCTCACTAAAAGTACACGGCAAGAAAATAATAATTCCTAAAAAAGGCTTAGAAGAATGGATGCAGAAGAAATTTGAAGAAGAGAAAGGCAGCAGTAAAGTAGTTGCCATGGGAGGCAGAAGATAATGTGGATTGAGTTTAAGCCCATGAAAAATAAAGACTTACTCCTCAAAGTAGCAGAAAGACTTATGAAGGTAGCACAAATTAGAATAGAAAAAGCCGATGAAGGTTGGAAATTGATGATAAAAACCTAGTATATAGCCGTAGTATGCCCAAAATACGGAACAAAAAAGTTGCGGAGAGGGATTATTATGGACGTAGAAATAGTAAAAAAGTATTATTTTGAAGATAAATTAAAGATTGTGGAAATAGCAAAAATATTAGGAGTTAATAAATCTACAGTTTCAAGAGTTTTAAAGCAGTTTCCGGAATTTGAGAAAGAAAAAGAACGCCGCAAAAAAGAAAACGAAAAAAGAGCAAAAGAGTGGAGAAATGAGTATAAAAAGCAAAAAAGAAATGAAGAAAAG
>NZ_AVAF01000172.1 GCF_000445185.1 Thermoanaerobacter sp. A7A | reverse complement strand
ATTGCTTTACAATGTAAATGTAAAAGTTGTTAAATTTGGAATAAGTAGTTATGAGAATAAACAATAAATTTAACGTAGATATTTCTTCGCATATTCTATTTGATAACTATACATCTCAATTAAATAGCTTTTTCGTTTGGCGTCAATGTATATAAAAAAGAGTGATATAAGTATCAATCCAAGGAAACATATCATTAAAATCATGACTAATTTACATATGCCATCTTTTTTTACTTTACTTTGAATGTATAAACCATGACCAGATGTTTTTGTTAAAGAATTCAAAATCCTTGTACGATAATCTCAAGTTTGTATTCTACATTTAAATTACTTTCGGTATTTTTTAGTGGTATACTTCTTTTTGTTCATTATTTTAGCATGTTTAAGAATTATCTCAAAAGAGTCTTTCAAGTATTCCTTAGTTTCCTCATCAATCGGCTCACCATTAAAGAAAGCCAGTCCTTCTGTGCTTGTGAGGTCTTTCATCCATTCTTCTAAAGTTCGAGCTATATCTTTTTCATCTTTCTCCGTAAGCTTTGGTTGCCATTCTTGGGGTTGGTTAATAATAGGGGTTTTTGATATCTCTTTTGAGAAATTTTTTATTTCAGATGGATTATCAGTACGCCCTAATAAATAGTCAACAGAAACATTAAAAAAATCTGCTATTTTTTGTAGTATATCAGGAGGAGGCGTTCGTTGTTCATTTTCATAATATCCTACTGCTCTATCTGAAACACCTAAATATAAGGCTAAATCTTTTTGGGTTAGTCCTTTTTTCTTTCTTAGTTCCTTTATTCTTTTACCTAACATATTCCTTTCACCACTCGCTTTCGTCTTAAATTCATTATAACATAATGTTCGATTTTTGTATTTGAATGAACAAAAAGTTCTTGACATAGAACTAAATGTTCAGTATAATATAAGTAGATTAAGAACAGCAAGTTCATACAGGAGGGTCACTAATGAATAAGCTAAAAGAGCTAAGAATGAAATATAAACTTACACAAAAAGAATTAGCAAAGAATCTTGGAGTAACTCCGGACTATATTTCTCAAATTGAACGTGGTAGAATTCCTGGTATGGAAACTGCAATCAAGATTGCAAATTTCTTTGATACTACTGTAGATGAAATTTTTTTGGCCAACAATCGAACTAAAAGTTCGCAATCGTAATGTAGAACGTGGTTTTCAAACATAAGTACTATTTTTCTATATCCTTATTATACCCTTATTTCTTCCAGTTTTACATACATCAGAAACAAAAACTGATAAGGAAGTGATTCTCATGAAAGTTGCAATTGTAAGAACTGTGATAACAAGAGAAAAACTTATGGCAGATGATTTTACTCCTGACACCGAAGAAATAATCGGCTATGAAGAAGTAGATGAAGAGGAGTTCTATAGACCACTTGTACAGTTTCTTTACCCTAAAATAAAAAAGTTCATCGAGGAGGAAAAAAATAATGTGGATTGAGTTTAAGCCCATGAAAAATAAAGACTTAC
>NZ_AVAF01000171.1 GCF_000445185.1 Thermoanaerobacter sp. A7A | reverse complement strand
ATTGTTGTTACTTCGGTTTCAAACATCGCAATTAGCTTATTTATAAATTCCATTGCTTGTGCAATTTCTGCTGCTTCTCTTACTTCTTCATCAGTAGCCTGGTCATTTCCATATTTCAAATTTGATTTAATTGTACCGCTGAAAAGCCAGCTCTTTTGGGGTACATATCCTATTCTGCGACGCAGGTCTTCCTGTTTTACCTCTCTTACATCTACACCATCAACCAAAACCTGTCCTTCTGTCACATCGTAAAATCTCAAGATCAAATTCACTAAGGTACTCTTTCCAGAACCTGTTCTTCCTATTATGCCTACTGTCTGCCCTGGCAAAATCTTGAAGTTTATATCCTTTAAAGCGTACTCTTCAGCACCTGGATATTTAAAAGATACATTCCTAAATTCTACAGTTCCAGCCATATTTTCATTAAATTGTTTTGGATTTTCTGGGTCTTTTATAGAAGGCTCTGTAGCCAAAACCTCAGCAATACGCTCTGCCGATACTGATGCTCTTGGTATCATTATAAACAGCATTGAGAACATCAAAAATGCAAAGATAATCTGTATAGCGTATTGCATAAATGCCATCATGTCTCCAACTTGCATGCTGGAATTTTGGATTTGGTGAGCTCCTACCCATACTATCAAAAGAGTAATTCCATTCATCACAAGCATCATAGATGGAAATATAAATGCCATAGCACGATTTACAAAAAGCCCTACTTTTGTAATATCTTGATTAGCTTTGTCAAAGCGCTCTTCTTCAAATTTTTGATTATTAAAAGCTCTTACCACCATTATTCCTGACAAATTTTCACGAGTAACTAAGTTTAATCTATCAATCAATTTTTGCATTAGCATAAACTTGGGCATCGCAATGGAGTACAATGCTGATATTATACCTAAAAGTACTATTACTGCTAAAGCTATAATCCAAGACATTGAAACACTTTTGCTAAGTGCTCTAAATACACCACCTATACCCATTATAGGCGCATAAAACACCAATCTTACCATAATTACAAGAAGCATTTGTATTTGTGTAATATCATTTGTAGTTCTTGTTATCAAAGAAGCCGTAGAAAATTTGTCAAATTCAGCATTAGAGAAGCTCTCTACTCTTGCAAATAAATCTCTTCTCAAATCTCTCGCTACTCCAGCTGCCACTTTTGATGCAAAAAATGCTACCATAATAGTG
Organism: Thermoanaerobacter sp. A7A; assembly: GCF_000445185.1. Taxonomy (GTDB): domain Bacteria; phylum Bacillota; class Thermoanaerobacteria; order Thermoanaerobacterales; family Thermoanaerobacteraceae; genus Thermoanaerobacter. The sequence continues at coordinate 99,675 of NZ_AVAF01000171.1, read as the reverse complement.
CTTAATGCACTCAGTCCAGTTATCAATAGCATTATAAGGCCAGTATGAAGAATGTAATCAGTTTGAATTTTGTCTGTATTTATGCCAATTGCCTTGTATTCTTCTTTTACAGCCATTGTTGCAGCTTGTATAACCATATTGTCACCTAAAGAAGCAAACTTTTTGTTCATTTCATCTCTTATTTGAATAAGTTGCTCTTCTGGCAGTTGAGAGATCATAGCAAAGAGGTCTACATTTGCCGGTATTTTCTTTCCATTAAATTCTATACTTCCGTTTTTTGCACTGGCTTTAGCTTTTTCCACACCTGTAACAGCTAAAAAGGCTTTCCCCATAGGTAAATTTATTTTGTCAATTTCTGATTTATCTACGCTTTTAAGGACATATACAGGCTCTTTTGAAAGAATAGGATATTTTTTTACATATTTATCATAATCAGGACTGGATTTGTCTACTAATGTATAATCTTTTAAAATCTCTTCCTTTTCTTCAGGTGTAACAAATAGCAAAAGTTTATCCATTTCGCTTTTCCTTATAGCCTCAGGAACTGCATTTACTATGCCACCTTGCTGTATTCCATTGTTAACTATCTTGGACATATAGTCAGGCAATGACAAATCACTCATTGCTTGAACAAATATAAAGAACACTGCTAAAAAAATCAACAGAATATAGGGTTTTAAATATTTCGCCAGTTTTACCATACCAACACCTTCTCCTCCTAAAAATTTGCCTCGATTTCTTTTGTGAGAACTACTTCTTTTTAAATTTCTACTTCCTCAACTTATTTACTTAATTTTGTTATACTTCCTCACTATAAATCATGTTGTTTTTCCAATATTTTTTTCAGTGCTTCTAATCCTTCAATTATTTTATTAAGGTCTTGTGGGCTTGTTCTACTTATTAATTTTTCAAACTTCTCTTCAGCTTCTTTGAAATGTTTTTGAAAAGTATCTTTAAACTTAGGAGTCACACTGACATAAACAACTCTTCTATCTTCAGTGCTTCTCGTCCTCTCTACCAAGCCTTGCTTTTTTAATCTGTCAATAATGCCAGAAACAGTGCTATTGGAAAGCCCTAATCTCTGACTTAAGTCACTTACTTTCATTTCACCATAACGGGCTAAAATGCCCATAAGCATTCCTTGTGGTCCTGTAATGTCAAAATCTTTGCACTCGTATTTCATAGAATGCTTTATAATATTCATTATTTGTTTTAAAAGCTTAAGTATTTTCAATCCGTTGTTTATCTCTTCCATTTTCACCACCGCATTTTAAATTATTTCGCATGCGAATATTTTGTATTCAAATATTTCTGATACAAAATATATTGTACTCTTCTCATAATAGTATGTCAAGATTTCTTAAAGCTTTTCAAAAAAATAAAATAAAAAAACCGCTAATAAAATTAAAAGCGGTTTTACACCTCCACCTCTTCATGCCTTAATAAAAACTTTTTTATCTCAATACCCCCTCCAAAACCTGTCAAGCTTCCGTTACTTCCAATAACTCTGTGACAGGGAATTACAATGGGAATAGGATTTTTATTAAGAGCTTGCCCTACTGCTCTTGCTGCCTTTGGCTTGCCAATTAATCTCGCAATCTCTCCATATGTCTTAACTTCACCATAAGGAATTTTTAAAATCTCCTCCCACACAGCCTTCTGAAACTCTGTACCTTGCAAATCCAACCGCACGTCAAAATTTTTTAATTTTTTTTGAAAATATAAGTCAAGCTGCCTAATGCACTCTTCAATATAAAAATCGCTGCCTTCTTTAAAACCTTCTAATGAAGATTTCTCATTTTCAAAGTCAATGCGGCATATACCTTTACCCGAAGAAAATATTGTAAGCATGCCAATAGGCGATAAGAATTTTTTATACAGCACCTTCTCATCTCCTTAAAAATTTAAAAACTGGTAATTTGATTATATCACAATATAATCTGCAAAAACATAATGTAAAATTTTTTGAGTAATCGTTTCATATCGATTTATCACTATTGACATCATTTTAAACCTGTTTTATTATAAAAGTGTAAAGAGATTGTTAAATGAATAACAATTAAAATATAGAGCAAACTATTGTTAACTTCTAATTTTTATAGAAAAATACTTAAATTTTTCGAAGTACACTTTGACAATCTCTTTATTTAAATAAAATATTTTGTTAAATTATTATCAATATGGAGGTGTTCTTATGCCTAACTTATTACAAGAAAGAAGAGAAGTAAAAGAAAAAACAGAAGTGAAAGAAACGCTGGATGTTAAAAGACAAATAGACCAATTAGTAGAAAAAGCACAAAGAGCACAAGAAAAATTCATGTCTTATACCCAAGAACAAATAGATAAAATAGTTAAAGCTATGGCTTTGGCTGGTATTGAAAATCATGTGAGATTGGCAAAATTAGCCCATGAAGAAACAAAAATGGGTGTTTATGAAGACAAAATAACGAAAAATCTTTTTGCAGTAGAATATGTGTACAATTATATAAAAGACAAAAAGACTGTCGGCGTCCTAAGTGAAAACTTAGAAGAAAATTATATGGAAGTGGCAGAACCTGTAGGAGTTATAGCCGGCGTAACACCCGTTACAAACCCTACTTCTACAACAATGTTCAAAAGCTTAATCGCTATTAAAACAAGAAATCCAATAATTTTTAGCTTTCACCCAAAAGCATTAAAATCTAGTATAGAAGCAGCAAAGACCATGTACGAGGCAGCATTAAAAGCTGGTGCACCAGAAGGATGCATAGGTTGGATTGAAACGCCTTCAATTGAAGCAACGCAACTTCTCATGACACATCCCGGCGTCTCCCTTATCCTCGCAACAGGCGGCGCTGGAATGGTAAAAGCCGCTTACAGCTCAGGAAAACCCGCCCTTGGCGTAGGTCCTGGCAATGTCCCCTGCTACATTGAAAAAACTGCAAATATTAAAAGAGCAGTCTCAGACCTAATACTTAGCAAAACTTTTGACAATGGCACAGTATGCGCATCAGAACAAGCTGTGATAATAGACGAAGAAATAGCAGATGAAGTGAAAAAATTAATGAAAGAATATGGTTGCTATTTTCTCAATAAAGAAGAGACTAAAATGCTAGAAGAATTCGCTATAGACAAAAACACCGGTTTAATGAATCCAGCAGTTGTAGGTCAACCGGCAACAAAAATTGCTGAAATGGCTGGATTTAAAGTACCTGAAAACACAAAAATACTTGTAGCTGAATATCCTGCTGTAGGACCAGAATATCCTCTCTCCAGAGAAAAGCTAAGTCCAATACTTGCTTTATACACAGTCAAAGATTACAACGAAGGCATAAAAAGATGTGAAGAAATGACAGAATTCGGCGGACTTGGTCACTCTGCAGTAATACATTCTGAAAACCAACAAATTATTAATGAATTTGCAAAAAGAGTACGAGCAGGAAGAATTCTTGTAAACGCCCCTGCTTCTCAAGGAGCTATTGGAGATATTTATAACACGGCTATCCCATCTTTGACTTTGGGTTGCGGTACAATGGGTAGAAATTCAACAACAGATAATGTAAGTGTTTATAACCTTATAAACATAAAACGAGTTTTTATAAGAAAAGAGAGAATGAAATGGTTCAGAGTTCCACCACAAATTTATTTTGAAAGAGGGTCATTACAATATCTGTCACAAGTAAAAGGCAAAAAAGCCTTTATTGTAACAGACCCTGTGATGGTTAAATTAGGTTTTGTAGATAAAGTAACGTATCAATTAGATAAGGCAAATATTAAATATGAAATATTCTCTGAAGTTGAACCAGATCCTTCAGTTGACACTGTAGAAAAAGGGGTAAAAATAATGAGAGGGTTTGAGCCTGACTTACTAATAGCTGTAGGTGGTGGTTCTGCAATAGATGCAGCGAAGGGAATGTGGCTTTTCTACGAATACCCTGATACAAAATTCGAAGACTTAAGGTTAAAATTTATGGACATAAGAAAAAGAACTTATAGATTTCCTGAACTGGGGAAAAAAGCTTTATTTATCGCAATACCAACCACCAGCGGTACAGGTTCTGAAGTTACTGCCTTTGCAGTTATAACAGACAAAAAGAAAAATATAAAGTACCCTCTCACAGATTACGAATTAACACCAGATATCGCTATAATAGACCCTGACCTCACAATGACAATACCACCCTCTGTCACAGCAGACACTGGTATGGACGCTTTAACCCATGCTATTGAAGCCTATGTATCTGTAATGGCATCAGACTATACAGACGCTCTCGCAGAAAAAGCTATAAAATTGATATTTGAATATCTACCTAAAGCATACAAAAACGGGCAAGATAAAGTCGCCCGCGAAAAGATGCACAATGCTTCATGCATAGCTGGAATGGCCTTCACAAATGCATTTTTAGGAATAAACCATAGTATGGCTCATATACTTGGTGCTAAATTCCATCTTCCACACGGAAGAGCAAATGCAATACTTCTGCCCTATGTCATAGATTACAATGCTGAGTTACCTAAAAAATTTGCTTCATTCCCACAATATGAATATCCCAAAGCAGCCGAGAAATATGCAGAAATTGCAAAATTCTTGGGACTTCCTGCTTCAACAGTTGAAGAAGGAGTAAAAAGCCTCATTGAAGCGATAAAAAATCTCATGAAAGAGCTTAATCTTCCTTTGACACTTAAAGAAGCAGGCATAAATAAAGAAGAATTCGAAAAACAAATAATGGAAATGTCGGATATAGCCTTTAACGACCAGTGCACTGGCTCAAATCCAAGAATGCCATTGGTATCCGAAATTGCAGAAATATATAGAAAAGCCTATGGAGAATAAGGGTAAATTTTCAGTTTACCCTTATTCTATTTCCAAAACAGAAGTGAATTTTTCTATAAAAGATACTCCTGAAGTTGTCGGCAGAAAAGTAGAGGTTACCATAACTTCATTTACAGGAACAAATTCATATTTATCTTCCTTTTTCTCTCCATACCCATGAAAATTATGTATTATATAAGGAATGCCTTTTTCTTTTCCAATGTAAATCATAGCATGCCCTGGCATATAGACTAATGCTCCTGGCTTTACACTGTCGAACACTTTTATTCTTTCTTCATTTGACATTCCCTCAATAAATTTATAGGATTTGTCCGCTACTGCTTCTTGCTCATTAGCATTCCTAGGAAGCCTTATGCCAAAAGTTTTAAAAACATACATTATATAGCTTGAACAATCTCTTCCCCCAAAACTATCTCCCCACCCATACCTATCACCTAAAAGTTTAAAAGCTTGCTTTAGAATATTTTCTCTTGTATATGGAAGGTATCCTAAATTTATATCTTCTTTTTTGGAAATCAAAGAATACTTAAATTGAAGATTTCCATTACTATCTCTTACAGGTATTTTAATTACATAATTGCCTTCTACGGATTGATTGCCTATATGCCTTGGAACTTTGTTTGTTTCGAGAGGTATCTTAGTACCCATTGTAAATTCCAGTTTAGAAATGCTTATATCAAAAGGATTACTCCGAGTTTTTGTGTAGTTTCCTGTGACCACTAAAAATTTATAGGAATTTACATAATCAAATAACTCTTTTTTGTCCTTTGAAATTGCAATATCCTCTGCTTTAATCCATCCTCTGTAATTGTACATCTGTATAAAAAACCATTTTCTATCTTTACTTTTGTGTAAAATAACTAAAGGTTCAAAAGCTTGACATCCCGTCTCTTGAAACCTGTCAAATTCAATATCTCCCTGCTTGTCAAAAACAGCTTCCTCCGTGGGAAAACTTCTAATAGAAGTATTTCGAATTGCTATACCGTATTTTACTGGATTTACATCCTCAATTTTTTCTAAATTTGTATTTTCTATTACATCGTCATAAAAGTCTTCTTCTATGAGGTTGCCGTACCTATTGTACATAGACTTTTTGGGTATCTCATAACTTTTGATTAACTTAATAAGCTCATCTTTTTTTAAACTTTTTTTGTATGTCTCAATGTCACATACCATACCTACTTTATTTATTATCTTTCTGTTAAAGTTTTCAATCTCTTGTGGTGTCATAATAACTTTGTCGGCATTGTCTATTTTCCTAATCCAATATTCTGGACTTAACATATCTTCAATAACCTCAAACATACAAACTCTCCTCTCATATATGCAAATTTATACACGCCTATTATAGAAAAATTTTAAAAAAATGAAACTAAAAGCGAACTTTTTCGTCTATATTATAGAGATATGTTTTACAAAGGGGCGGTATACTAAATGGAGAAAAAATTTTATTTAGCCATTTTTTTAATACTGAGTATATTATGTCTTCTTCTTGGGATAACAATATTTTTAACTGCTTTTCATCATGGCATCTAGATTTTTAATACATAAAAGAAAGCGAGAAGGAGTGACAAAGTTTGTCAATCTCCTTCTCCTATTTTTTCGTTATGCTCTTTCAAAATAATTTGCAACTTCTTTAAGGTAGTCAATTATTGTAAGATGTTGTGGACATACGCTCTCACAGGTACCACATTCAATGCAGGAACTCGCTCTTGCATCTCCCAAGTTTTCGTAATCCCTGCGGTTAGCTTCATAGGTGTTATACATATGAGCTTCGTTGTAAAGTTCAAAGTTCCTTGGTATATTTACACCATTTGGACAAGGCATGCAGTAGTTACACCCTGTACAGGCTATTGGTGAAAGCTCTTTGTATTTGTTTCTAACTTTACTCACAATCTCAAGTTCTTCTTTTGTTAAGGTATTTATTCCTGACCTTTTTGCGCTTTCAATATTTTCTTTTAATTGCTCAAACGTGCTCATGCCACTTAACACAACCGAAACCTCCGGCTGATTCCATAACCATTGAAGTGCCCACTCTGCAGGGGTACGCTTAACCTTTGCAGTATCCCAAATGTCTTGCACTGCTTTTGGAGGGTTGGCAAGCCTTCCTCCTCTTATAGGCTCCATTATTACAACACCTAAGCCTTTTGAAGCAGCATATTTTAATCCCTTCTCTCCAGCCTGCACATCTATGTCCATATAGTTGTACTGTATTTGACAGAAATCCCATTTGTCATAATAATCTACAATCTCTTGGAATACAGGATACTCATCATGGAAGGAAAACCCTATGTATCTTATCTTCCCTTCTTGTTTTTTCTTTTCAGCCCAGCTTAAAGCATCAACTTTTTTCATGTTCTCCCATTTATTTTTATCTAAAGCATGCAAAAGATAAAAATCTATGTGGTCTGTCTGAAGTTTCTTGAGCTGTTCATTTAAATATTTGTCCATATCTTCTTTCTCGTTAATTAGCCAGGTGGGAAGTTTCGTAGCAAGAAAAGTTTTTTCTCGGTAACCATCTTTTAAAGCTTTACCTGCAACTATTTCGCTGTTACCTCCATGATACGGCCATGCTGTATCAATATAATTCACGCCATTGTCAATGGCATACCTTATCATCTTTATCGCTTCAGCCTCATCTATTTTGCTGTTATCATTATCAATTACAGGAAGCCTCATTAAACCAAATCCTAATGCAGATACTGCTATATTTAGCTTGCCAAATTGTCTGTATTGCATCTCATCCTCTCCCCTTTGTAAAATGTTTTAATTTATATTATATCATAAATAGCAGAACAAACAAAAAGACGTTTGTACCGTCATAGTACTTTTATCGTAATTTATAAAAGGGCCAAAAAGCCCTTTTAGTTACTCCCTTTCCTTTCTGTATTTGTCCATTATCTCTGAGAAAATCTCTGCATTTGTAGGAGGAGTATAGGATATAGCATTAGCGCCTGCTTCTATCGTCTTTAAAATGGTTTCCTCAGTAGGACCTCCTGTTGCAATAATGGGTATGTCGGGACAAATATCTTTTACACGTTTTACTAAATCAGGTGTCTTTTGTGCACCAGATATGTTAAGTATTGTAGCGCCAGCTTCTACTCTCCCTTTTATGTCCTCTTTCTCCGACACTATAGTTACAACAATAGGTATATCTATTGTCGCTCTAATTTTTTTGATTATATCATTGGCAGTAGGAGCATTTACAACAACTCCCATTGCTCCAGAAAATTCCGCGTCAAGAGCCAAGTTAACAACTCTCTTTCCTTGTGTAAGTCCTCCACCCACCCCGCAAAATACCGGTATATCCGCTGCCATCATAAGAGCGTGAGTAATAACTGGCTGAGGAGTAAACGGATATACTGCTAAAACAGCATGAGCATTAGTATTTCTAATCAAAGCAATATCTGTTGTAAAAACAAGGGATTTTATTAATTTACCATAGACCTTTATTCCCGAAGCTTTTTGATGAATAACTTCAGGAACTAAAACCATCTTTTGCCTTAAAGGTGAAGTTATCTCGGGAACAAAATTATCAGACATTTTATCACCATCTTTTGCTCTTATTTTATAAAAATATTATACCAACAATTGTTTATAAATCAACACCTTTTAAGAATTAATCTCATATTTTCAAAGATCCACTTCTTGCTTTATAAAGGCCATACAAATACAAGCAAAAGCGATATTAAAATCATTTTGCTGTTTATTTACTTTTTAGTAGTCAAAAACCATTTTTAGTTTAAAAATAATATTAAATTTTAAATTGACTTATACTTTTGCTACTTTTTTTGAAGGTTTATTAAATTTTTATGAAAAAATTTCACAAAATATGTACTAAAATCATCTTCGTTTGCATAAAATTAAAATAGATATTTAAAAATTAATAATTTTCATGTTTGTATTTTAATATATTTTTAAAAATACATGTGTAAAATTAAAAAAATCCGCAAAGGATTTACACTTTTAGTGGATATGTTGCCAATATATATTAAATATGCTATAATAGTAATCGTGTACAAAATAAATATAATTTAAAAAATGCTAAGAAAAAAGTGGCTTCCTCTAGTTGTGACCCTAATTTTTATCCTATCTGTTTTTTTGACCTCCTGTGGTAAGACAGAAACTCAAACGCCACAACAATCTCAAGAACAAAAAACAACACCTACAGCTTCAGTTCAAGATAGCGACAACTGGACTAAAGCAAAAGACACTTCAAAAATACCAGAAGCATCAAAGGCTCGTACCGACACACTTATAATAGGTCTTCATGAGCCAAAAGGAGTTTTCAATCCTCTCTATTCTGAAACATCATATGACAATTATGTAAACAGCGCTATTTTTGATAGTTTACTAGAGGTAGACTTCGATGGAACATACATTCCATCTCTTGCAAAGAGTTGGGATATAGACAAAGATAACAATACTATCACCTTCCATTTACGAGATGACGTAAAATTTAGTGATGGAACACCTTTGACAGCTAAGGACGTAGAATTTTCTTATTATGTACTAGCTGATCCTACTTATGATGGGCCAATTGCTTTATCTGCAGCAGGAATCAAAGGGTTTAAAGAATATAATGAAGGAAATGCAGACAAAATTGAAGGAATAAAAGTAATAGATGACCATACAATACAGATTCAATTAGAAAAAGTTCTCGGAACATCTTTGTCAGACCTTAATATCCCAGTTATCCCACAACATTATTATGGAAAAGACTTTGCTAAAGGCAAATTAGACGGAGTAAAGGCTTTAGAACAGCAGCCACTCGGCTCAGGTCCCTATGTATTTGAAAAATTTGTTCCTGGTCAAGAAGTTCGCTTAGTAGCAAATGAGAATTACTGGAAAGGTGCTCCAAAAATTAAACACTTAATTTACAAAACTACAACAGAGGAAACAGCTGTTCAAATGTTACAAACCGGTGAAACAGACTATGAGACCTCAAACATCACAGCAAAGAAAGATAACGTAGAGTTGCTAGAAAGCCTTGGATTTGTTGATTATAGCTTACTTCCAACTAATGGTTATGGTTATATAGCTTTCAATCACAAACTTCCAAAATTCCAGGATGTAAGAGTGCGTAAAGCATTAGCTTATGGTCTTAACCGCAAAGCTATAGTTGATGCTGTATATCAGGGCTTAGCAGAAGTAAGAGATGTGCCACAGTCTAAAGTATCATGGGCATATCCTGATGAAAAAGACATAATACATTATGACTATAACCCAGAAAAAGCAAAGCAGCTTTTAGATGAAGCTGGTTGGAAATTAGGACCAGATGGTTATCGTTATAAAGATGGTCAGAAATTTACAATACACTTCTTAGCTTCATCACCTAATCCAGTAAATGATGCTTTAGTGCCAATGGCAGTAGAAAATTATAAAGAATTGGGTATAGAATTTGTGGCAGAACCTCTTGAATTCAACGCCATAATTGACAAGGTCAATAAAGGCGATTTTGAAATGTACTTCATGGCTTGGGGCTTAACTCCTGAACCAGATCCTTATACTATATTCTTCTCAAAAGGGTCTCAGAATAAAATAGGGTATGCAAATCCAAAAGTTGATGAACTCATACTAAAGGGCCGTGAAGAATTAGATATGAACAAACGCAAGGAAATTTACCATGAACTTTACAAAGTATTAAACGATGACTTGCCATACATCTTCCTGTATCAGAGAAATGACCTCAACGCAAAGAACAGCAGAGTAGTAGGATTCCAGATCTCATCTTTCAGAGATTTTACTTATTCACTGTATCAAGCAGAAATTCTTGCGTATTAATTTAAATTTAAAAGCCCGGGCTGTTAAGGGCCGGGCTTTTCATCTATTAGGAGGGATAGAATGACACAGTTTATTATACGCAGACTACTACAGAGTATTCCTACATTAATTGGAGCTTCTATAATAATATTTTTAATTTTTGCAATGGCACCTGGTGACTACGTCACCTCTCAACTTCAAAATCCTAAGATGACTGAGGAAAGGGCTGCACAATTAAGGGCCCTTTATGGATTGGACAAACCACTCCCTCAAAGATATATATCTTGGGCAAGCGGTGTCTTAAAAGGTGATTTGGGCGACTCTTTATTGTTTAAAAAACCTGTTATACAGGTAATAAATGATTTTATATGGAATTCCTTTATATTGGGAGTTGCCATAATGTTCTTTGAATGGTTAATTGCCTCTATAGTCGGTATCTATTCTGCTGTACGGCAGTATTCCGTATTCGATACCATAGCTACCTTGCTTGTATTTATCCTTTACTCTTTACCCTCTTTCTTCTTAGGTCTTGTTATGCTTAAAGTTTTTGCAGTAGACCTCAAATGGTTCCCCTTAGGTGGAATGATAACAACAGGATCCAATTATACTGGTTGGGCCCATATAGTTGATGTTGCAAAGCACATGGTGCTTCCTGTTGCTACTCTAACTTTAATAAGTGTAGGGGGCTTAAGCCGCTATTTTAGGGCAAATATGCTAGAAGTCATAAAGCAAGATTATATAAGGACTGCCAGAGCTAAAGGCTTAAAGGAAAGAACTGTTATTTTTAAACATGCTTTAAGAAATGCTCTTCTACCTTTGATCACTTTGTTTACTTTAGAATTACCTAGCTTATTTGCAGGTGCAATGATAACTGAGAGGATATTCAACTGGCCCGGCATTGGTAAAGTCGTTCTAGAAGGAATTTATATAAGGGATTATCCATTGTTTTTGGGATACACAATGCTCATAACCGTTCTTACAATTTTAGCAAATATTTTAGCTGACGTTTTGTATGGCGTTGCTGATCCACGTGTAAGACTTAAATAGGGGGGATAAAGCTTTGGATCAAGTCAATGTAAATCAACCTCTTGATTATAAAAAGAAAAATAATCTGAAAAAAGCACCTTCGATTTGGAGAGACGCTTTCCATAGATTTTTAAAAAATAAATACGCCATATTGGGACTGGTAATTTTGACTTTTATGTTCCTTTTCTCTTTTGTAGGGCCTTATTTTTCGCCTTATCTGGATGCAAAAATAGATGTATCAAAAGGGAATCAACCACCAAGTGCAGAACATTGGCTTGGTACAGATAATCTAGGAAGAGATGTGCTTTTAAGGCTTATGCTTGCAGGTAGAATTTCCCTTACAATAGGGATTGCAGCTACTTTGATAATCGTTTTAATCGGTGGAATGTTAGGCTCTATCGCAGGATATTACGGAGGCTGGTTAGATGTCATAATAATGAGGTTGGCAGATATCATTTACGCTATGCCTGGTCTTCCCATTTTAATCATGTTAGGTGCTATAATGTCCGACTTAAAAATTCCGCCACCTCAAAGGATATACTATGTCATGTTTATCTTAGGATTTATATCCTGGGTAGGTCTTGCAAGGCTTATACGAAGCCAAATTTTGAGTTTAAAAGAGCAGGAATTCATGCTGGCAACAGAAGTTTTAGGTTTAAGAGATAGTAAAAAAATAATAAAACACCTTTTCCCCAATGTATTACCTACTGTTATAGTTTCTGCAACATTGGGAGTAGCTGGCGCAATATTATCAGAATCTGCTTTAAGTTTCTTAGGACTAGGTGTCATCCCTCCAACACCTTCTTGGGGATATATGCTGTCTGCTGCAAATAATATGATCGATTTTGCAAAGCGTCCATGGCTTTGGATTCCGCCAGGTGTTGCTATAATGCTAACTGTCGTAGCTATCAACTTCATTGGTGATGCTTTAAGAGACGCTTTCGATCCTAGACAAAAAATTTAGGAGGAATCAAAATGGCGAAAAATCTAGTAGAATTTCGCAATCTCAAAACTTTTTTCTACACTGAAGAAGGTGTTGTAAAAGCAGTAAATGATGTAAGTTTCTCTATACGAGAAGGGGAAACGGTGTGCATTGTCGGTGAATCTGGCTGCGGCAAAAGTGTAACTGCTTTATCCCTAATGAGATTAATTCAGTCTCCTCCTGGGAAAATTGAAGGTGGCGAAATAATCTTTGATGGGCGAGATATTCTTAAATTAAGTGAGGCAGAAATGAGAAGAATACGCGGTAATGAAATAGGCATGATATTCCAGGAGCCAATGACTTCTTTAAACCCTGTTTTAACAATTGGAGAACAAATAATGGAGCCTTTAATGGTGCATAAACTCATGACTAAAAAAGAGGCCTGGAATAAGGCTATTGAACTTATTAAACAAGTTGGCATACCAAGAGCTGAACAGATAATGACAAGTTATCCTCATGAACTAAGCGGTGGTATGAGACAGCGTATAATGATTGCAATAGCTCTAAGTTGCGATCCAAAACTTTTAATAGCTGATGAACCAACCACTGCTCTTGATGTAACAATTCAAGCCCAAATCCTTGACCTTTTGAGAAAAATAAAGCAGGAAAGAAATATGGCTTTAATGCTTATAACCCATGACCTTGGAATTGTTGCTGAAATAGCTGACTACGTAGTAGTTATGTATGCTGGAAAAGTTATTGAAGAAGCTCCTGTAAGAGAACTTTTCAAAAACCCTAAACACCCATATACAAGAGGTCTTTTAAAGGCAAAACCAATAATTGGTCAAAGGCAAGAAAGACTATACACAATCCCAGGGCAAGTGCCTAACCCTATTGGTTTGGGAGACTATTGTTATTTTAGCGATAGGTGCGAATATGCAATGGACATTTGCCGCCAAAAGATACCTCAACTTGCAGCTGACGAAAATGGGCACAAAGTCGCCTGCTGGCTCTATGAAGGAGAGTGGAAAAAATGAGTGAACCTTTAATAGAAGTAAAAAACCTTAAAAAATACTTCCCAATACGAGGCGGTATTTTACAAAGGACGATAGGATATGTAAAAGCAGTAGATGGAGTGACATTCACTATAAATAAAGGTGAAACTTTAAGTCTTGTTGGCGAATCTGGTTGTGGTAAAAGCACAGTCGGGCGTACTATAATAAGGTTGTATGATAAAACTGACGGAGAAGTTTTTTACAAATCTATTCCTATTCACAGTCTCAAAAAAAGCGAGCTTAGAAAACTAAGACCTAAAATGCAATTGGTTTTCCAAGACCCCTTTAGCTCTTTAAACCCACGCCTTAGAGTAGGAGATGCCATAGGAGAAGCTCTTTTAGACCATGGCCTTATTTCTAAAAATGAATTGCGGGATAAAGTCATAGAAACAATGGAGATATGCGGATTAGCTCCGTACCATATAGACCGCTATCCTCACGAATTTTCTGGTGGTCAGCGTCAGAGAATAGGAATAGCTCGTGCACTCATTTTAGATCCTGAATTTATTGTGTTAGACGAACCTGTATCTTCTCTTGACGTATCAATACAAGCCCAAATAATCAACCTGCTTATGGATTTGCAAGAGCAAAAAGGGTTAACTTATTTGTTTATTTCTCACGATTTGAGTGTAGTAGAGCATATAAGCACAAGAGTTGCAGTAATGTATCTTGGGTCTATAGTTGAAATGGCAGCACGAGACGAACTTTTTGCCCATCCACTTCACCCCTATACACAAGCCCTTTTGTCTGCCGTTCCAATTCCAGACCCAGACTTAAAAAGAGAAAGAATAATCTTAGAAGGAGATATCCCAAGCCCTGCGAATCCACCAAAAGGATGCAAATTCCACACAAGATGCCCACTTGCTAAAGACATTTGTAGAGAACAAGTACCAGAATACAAAGATGTAGGAGGAGGGCATTTCGTAGCTTGCCATTTGGTATAGCTAGATGCCTTCCACATCTTTTTGAATTTCTTCTTCAAAAGAAAAGTTACTATTGTTTAGCTTCTCAATAAAAATCGGTTTAATAAATATAGCAAAATACAAAAGACTTACTAATAGTATTACAAACGTAATTAGAAAGGGATAAGTATAATTTTGATTTTCTAGGATATAGCCAGCTAAATAGCTGGCTATTGCTGATCCTATACTCCTTAAAAGTGATTTTACTCCAGCAAAAAAATCCCTTTTTTCTTCCTCTACAACAGACATTGTTTGACTTTCTATCATATTATTCAAAAGCGTAAAACTACCACTTCTTAGTAAAAATATTGTTGAAAACATCATTACAGAAATATTATTAAAGGCTAATATAAGTGCAAACAATAAATTCATCCCATATACATAGTAATAAGCTTTAATGGTTCCAAATTTATTTATTATCCATGGCATTATCATAGAAGCAAAAAACAAAATTAGCCCATTTATTGTAAGCAAATAGGAGACATATTCATCGCTCCAACCCATCCGAAATTTCACAATCACGTTTTGGAAAGGAATTATCGTAGAAAAAGCCATACCCGCCAAAAAAAGATAAAAAATAATTAAAAGAATTTTTTTATCAAAAACTTGGTAAATTCTAATATTTGACAATAACAACTTACTCTTACCTTTATCAAAACTATTGTTTACGCATGGCAACAAAATCCCTCTTAATAAAGCCGCCACTAAAATTAACACGGCTGATATATACACAGAACTTTGATATTTTGTATTACCATATGGAAACCAATTGGGTATAAAGCCTCCCAAAAGCGTACCTACTCCACTAAATAGAGTAAAAACAGCAAATAAAAGGCTATAACTTACAGTTTCCAATTCATTTGTCTCAGCATATGAAAATAAAAGCTGTATTTCTGTTGTAATCAAAAAGGAAATTCCTATAAATTGTATAATCTGTGCCAAATAAAAAACTCCTATAGATTCCCCTAATCCAAAAAGCCCATATCCTATCCCTGTAAGAGTTATTCCTGATATAAAAATTCGTTTTCTCCCAATATAATTAGCAAAAAAACCTGCTGGAATAGCAGCTGCCCCCATCACTAAAGTTCCTACAGAATTAAGAGCTCCTATTTGTTCAGGAGAAACGTTTAAAGCAAGCAAATGCAAATTTAATACTAAACCAAAAATCCCCATTCCTATACCCAATAAGGCTTCAGTTGCTATAAAACGTTTTACTTCTTTGGGCAAAAATTTAACCTGGGCGATGAACGACATATATGTTCTCCTTTCCTCCCGTATATATCCTCCAAAAAAGCCGCTTTAAAAGGCGGCTTTAGAAATACTCAAAAGTTATCCATGTCTTCTTAAAAAAGGTATTTCACAAAGTCATTGATTCCAAAGGAAAGCAAAGCAGATAAACCAACGATCGGAATTGGTTTAACACCAGGAATTCCAAACATGACTAAAAGTGTAACAACAAAGATTGAGATAGTCTCACACAATGAAACACCAAGTTTTGCCCAGCTTCCTTTTGAGATAATTCCACAGGAGATTATCCAAACTCAATCAACCAATGTTGATATAATCTCTGGTACAACAAGGACGTCTTATGGAATAATCATGGCTGTTGAAGATGCTCTAAACAAGGCAAGGATCGAATGTTCACAAACTTCACAAAATTAGTATAATTGTAAACTTAAGAAAATTAGGGAGTGTCCCATAAAATTCACAGGTGCACTCTCTTTCTTTTACTCCACCCATGGTCTTTTGAAATACTCCATCTGCCCAACAATTTGGGCAAAGGTTCTGCTTTTAAACTCAAGCTTGCCAATCTTCTGAACAGGAAAAACCCCTGCAACACTGCTTGTTATGAAACATTCATCCATTGAGGTAAGATCATTTAAAGTTAAAAATTCTTTTTTTACAACATATCCTAAATCTTTTGCAACCTCACACACCTTTTTTCTCATCACACCCGGCAAAAGCCCGCAAGAAAGATGTGGTGTGAAAATTTCATTGCCTCTTCTAAAGAATATATTTGAAAATGCCGCCTCGCATATATGCCCTTTTTTGTTCAAAAAGAGGCAGCTATCATATCCTTTTTCTTTTGCCCTTGCCTCTTCTATCTGGTTTATTCCCATGTTGAAAGTCTTTATATAGTTTAAAATGTTGATTGGGTCTTTTTTTACTTTTGACACTGTCAAATCAAGCCCTTTTTTGAATAAATCATTTGTATATCTGATTCTTTTTTCAAATATTAAAAGCTGATTTTTAAAATATACCACCCTAATTGCGCCAAAACGTTCATTTTTTCTACAAACATATTCTCTTATCCTATACTTAAACTCATCATATGAAATTTCAAAATTCAAACATAGAACCCAAGAACCTCTTTTTAGTCTCTTATAATGTTCAGCCAAAAAATGAGCATCTCCATTTTTATAATATATTGTGTCAAAAGGAACAAGCCCAAGATTAAAGCTATCAAAATCATCTTCAAAAAACAATTTATAATCGTCCCCCTATTTCAAAAATTTCACATGTTTTTGCCTATCAAAATATCAAAAATAGGTTTTCCTTTGTGGAGTGTCTCTTCATACTCATCTTCTTCAGTAGAATCCCATACAATCCCGCCGCCAACATTAAAATAAGCAGTATTGCCTTCTATCACTA
Source organism: Thermoanaerobacter sp. A7A (assembly GCF_000445185.1). Classification (GTDB taxonomy): domain Bacteria; phylum Bacillota; class Thermoanaerobacteria; order Thermoanaerobacterales; family Thermoanaerobacteraceae; genus Thermoanaerobacter. The sequence continues at coordinate 82,482 of NZ_AVAF01000171.1, read as the reverse complement.
AGGTCCTGATTGCAATATTGAAATCCATGTTGAAGTTGTTTGAAATATACCCTATTGAACCTGTGTATATACCTCTTGGGTCCTTTTCTAACTCTTCGATTATCTTAATTGCATTTAACTTTGGGGCACCTGTGATAGAACCGCCCGGAAATGTTGCTTTTATTATGCTATCAAGCTCCACTCCCTCTTTCAAGTCGCCTTTGATTGTTGAAACAAGATGAAACACACTTGAGTACTCCTCAACCTCAAAAAGTTTTTCCAAAGTGATTGTATGTGGTGTACATATCTTTGCAAAATCATTTCTCTCAAGGTCAACTATCATCAAAAGCTCTGCACGGCATTTCTCATCATTTAAAAGAATCTCTTTCAATCTCTTGTCTTCTTCCTCATCCTTACCCCTTCTGATTGTCCCTTTGATAGGCTTTGTTATTATGGTTTTACCTCTTTTTCTCAAGAAAAGCTCAGGTGATGTTGAGATAATACTTGCTTTTGGTAGCTTTATATATGCATGGTATGCACCATAGTTTTTTGACCTTAAAGTTGAATATACATAATCTGGGTCAAAGCTGCCTTTGAACACAAAGCGCTGGGACAAGTTTACTTGATAAACATCCCCTTCATATATGTAATTTTTGATCTTTTTTATACACGCTTTGTATTCTTTCTTTTCAAAGTTGGTAACAAATTCTTCAACAACTGGTCTTTTAAATTCCATCACAAAAGAGCTTGGACTTTTTAAAAGCTTATCAATCTTTTCTAAATGCTCTTTTGAAGATAGACTTACATACATCTTTTTTTCAAGATGGTCAAGAACAATGAAATCCTCGTAGTACCCAAAGAAAGCTTTATAAACTGATGACACATCTTTCTTTCTTTTAACATTGTAAAGGTCCACTCCAAAATTGTAAGAAAAGTATCCTGCAAAACCACCATTGAAAATAAATTCTGAATCTTCTCTTCTTTTTAAAACCTCTTCCGAAAGCCTTTGCAGAAACTCAGACACATCATCTTCATCATTGCAAATAAACACATCTTTGGGGTTTACAAACAAGAAAGAATATCTTCCAAAGTTTTTGTTAAATAGATTGCTCTCAAGTAGTATTGAAAATTTATCATTCAGATAGCAAAACACATCAAAAGGATTTAAAAGACTATCATACACAACCATCTTCAAAAAACTTCACCCTCTTAAAAAGTTTTCTATCATCAAAAGCCCATCTTCTGTTGCAATCGATTCTGGATGAAACTGAACACCTTCAATTTGATAAAATCTATGCCTTATTCCCATTACCTCATCATTTTTTGTAATAGCGCTAATAATCAGTTCTCTTACATTCATACTATCTTTCTCCAAGATAAGAGAATGGTATCTTGTAACTTCTAAAGGACTTTTTAATCCCTTAAATATACCCTGTCCATCATGCTCTATTGTATCTACAATCCCATGTATAGGCTTTCTTGCCTTTATAAGCCTTGCTCCAAAGTACATCCCAATTGCTTGATGCCCAAGACATACGCCAAGGATCTTTTTTGTATCTTTAAAATTATCTATTATTTCAAAAAGTATCTTATCATCAGTAGGTCTTCCAGGACCAGGTGATAGAACAATGTGCGACGGATTAAATTTTTTGATATAATCAATATCAATCTCGTCTCTGTTTTTCACAATGGTCTTTGCACCAAGTCTTAAGAAATAGTTATACAGATTGTATGTAAAAGAGTCGAAATTATCAACAATTAGTACCATCTTCAAAACCACCTTTGTTGACTTTCACACTGCCTTTTTCAATATATTATCGTTTTGATAAAGCAGCTGTCAAGAAAGTTTAAAAATTTTGTGGACTTTTGAGTAAAAATAAGCTATTCACTAATCTACAAAAAACGATTATAATTTTACTTACAAGATTTTTTGAAGTGAGCTAAAGAGGAAAGATGGGAGTATCAAAGGTTTTTTACACAGACCTCAAAACCAAAACAGGGTATAATATGCTTGACATATACCAGTAAGTCCATCTGCTTACAAAATGGACGAAAGCAAATATACATATAACAAAGATTCAGACCAATGGTTTTGCATGGAAGGCAATCATACAGTAAAAAAAGAACATGTTAAGAGAAAAAAAGGCGGTAAATTTAAAGAGGATAGCCAACCTGGTATCCTCTTATTTTAAAACTTTTTTCTATATTATGGGAACAAAAAGTAGTTTTTCAACTACAAGAATAAATTTGTTAAACATCTCTGCATAAAAATAGGGCTTTTTCCAGCAATCTCGGACGGTTCTTCTGTCTGGGACAGAAGAACCGTCCCCGGTGTTTGAAAAAAGTAAGGCTCGTAATGGTCTTCGCTTCAGCCAGTACAAATCTCTTCATACCTCACTTAAAAGGCAAGGTATTGCAAAACCCATACTGACCTATGCTCGACTATTATAGATACCTTAGAAACCTTATGCACTTTGCATAAGACCTCCAGTCTAAGTACATGACGTACTTCGACCTGCGGCACCTATAATAGTCTTAGCTCGACTATAATACATCCTTTTTAGCCTTAAAATTAAGGCTCTACATGGACATATTATAATCTGCCCGCCGACTAGCATCCGACCTTTTGATCGAATACCAATCTTTGGCCGACCATCACAGAACTTGCGTCCTGTGATGACCTTGGCTCAACCATTACGAACCTTACACTATTATATTGCCCTTTTTGTCTTTTTATATTCATTTGTTTTTAAAAAATATTTTACACCGAGTATTGGAAATTTAAAGCAATTACTCTTACCTCATCCTCCAAATCCTCTTTCTTTGCATTTAATTCGGAGGATAAAATCTTTTTGCCACCTGTCATATCCAAAAAGTTATCTACAGTATCAATAGGGAAATTAATAAACTCTGTTTTATAGTGCATTGGTATGGTTATTTTTGGCTTTAGCTGATTCATTACTTCTACTGCTTGTTTTCCATCAATTGTATAATAGCCTCCAACAGGAATGAGTAGAACATCAACTGGTCCTATTTCTTCAACTTGCTTTTCTGTTAAAACATGTCCCAAATCTCCCATGTGACAGACTCTGATTCCATCAATATCAAAGACAAAAACTATATTTTTACCTCTTTTTGCACCATGCTCGTCATCGTGAAATGTATTTACACCTTTTATGTTGATACCTTTTATATTATGTTCTCCTACTGTGTCAACAATATCAAAGTTTCCCTTTACCGCCTTAAAATAATTGTGGTCAAAATGGGAATGAGAAGATGTCACAATGTCTGCCTTCACATTTGGCATAGGGTACCCAACTGATTCATCAAAAGGGTCTGTGACAATGACCGTACCCTTCTCAGATGTCAACTTAAAACATGAATGCCCTAACCATTTTATATTCATAAAAAACACCTCCTAACCATATTATACCACAAAATAAAGGTGGAAAAACCGCCTTTTACATTCTCTCTGGTGCTGTTATTTTCAATATATTTAAAGCGTTCTTTATAACAGTCTTTACTGCTAATATGAGCACAAACCTTGCTTTCATCAAATCTTCTTCTACGCCTTTTACTCTATGACTGTTATAAAAAGAATGGAAAAGCGATGCTACATCAAGTACGTACCTCGTAATTCTGTGGGGTGCCAATGTCTTTGCAGCAATAGTAATTTCTTCAGGGAAATATGCCAATTTTTTAATTAATTCTTTTTCCTCTTCTTCTTTTAAAAGGCTTAAATCTACTTCATCTATATTATCTATCTTTACACCCTCTTCTTCTAACTGCCTTATTATGGAGCAAATCCTCGCATGGGCATACTGCACATAAAATACTGGATTTTCATTCGATTGCTCTTTAGCCAAGTCAAGGTCAAAATCAATGGGACTGTCTGCAGACCTTAAGTTGAAAAAGAATCTTGCTGCATCTTTTCCTACTTCATCTATCAAATCTCGTAGTGTCACCATTCTGCCTGTCCTTTTGGACATTTTAACAACTTGACCGCCTTCTATGAGTTTCACAAGCTGCATTAAAACAACGTCAAGCCTGTCAGGGTCTATGCCAAGTGCCTGCATCGCTCCTTTCATAGGAGCAACATGGCCATGGTGATCCGCACCCCAAACATTTATAACCCAATCAAATCCGCGAGTTATAAATTTATTTTTGTGATAGGCTATGTCAGAAGCCAAATAGGTAGGAAATCCATTAGACCTAACTAATACATCGTCTTTTTCTGCGCCAAATAATGTCATTTTAAACCACAAAGCCCCGTCTTTTTCGTAAGTATACCCTTTTTGCTTAAGCTCTTCAATTACTTTATACACTTCTCCGCTGTCATAAAGAGATTGCTCAGAAAACCACACGTCATATTCTATACCGTAAAGAGCTAAATCCTCTTTTATTTTTTCTAAATTCTTCTTAAGTCCATATTCTATGAGTGCCTTTCTTCTCTCTTCTGATGGTACATCTTTATATTTATCTCCGTATATTTCTAAAAACTCTCTCGCTCTATCTATTATGTCCTCCCCGTGGTAGCCGCCTTCGGGCACTTCAGCCGGTATACCCAATAATTGCAGGTATCTTGCCTCAAGTGAATATCCAAACTTCTCTATCTGATTTCCTGCGTCGTTTATATAAAATTCCCTTGTAACATCGTATCCTGCATAGTCAAGTACTGACGCCAAGGCATCTCCCAAAGCACCGCCTCTTGCATTTCCCATATGCATAGGACCCGTCGGATTTGCCGATACAAATTCCACTTGTACTTTCTTGCCATTCCCAATGTTTACTCGTCCATAATCTTTCCCTCGTTCATAAACGAGCTTTAAAGTTTCTTCCAAAAATTTATCCTTCAAAAAGAAATTGATAAAGCCAGGTCCTGCGATTTCAATCCTTTCTATAAAAGTATTTGAAGGGTCCATTTTTGAAACAATGATTTCCGCAATTTTCTTAGGGGGCATTTTAGCCTGCTTTGCCATTACCATTGCTGTGTTTATTGCAAGGTCACCATGTTGTCTTTCTTTTGGCTCCTCTATTTCTATCTCTGGAATAACCTCTATATTCATCAAACCTTCTTTTACAGAATTCTCTATAGCGGTAGTCACCATGTCTTTTATTTCATCTTTTACTTTTTGTATAATGTTTTCCAAATCAGTTTACCTCCCACACTTTTAAGTATAGTTCATTATTGCTAACAGTCTTGTTATTAAAATCAAGAGCATATTTTATAGTAATCTCACCGCCAGCTTCCGACATAGCCACTTTTACATCTGTTGGCAGTATTCCTAAAGGAACTTTCCCATAAGGAGTATCATAGTCCGATTCGTATCTTTTGTTTTTCTCAAAAACCATTTTCGATTTGTTTGTGCCAAACCGCAATAATGTGACTTTGTCTTCTGTAATTTTTAAAGTAGTAGTAGTTCCATCCATTCCTGATAGTTCACTTTCTTCATATACTACATAAAAAGTATTGCCTTTAATATAGAAACTACCCTCTGTAATAAGTTCTATTGTATCAGATTCATTTTGATCGTTTTTTTGAGTACCTTTTACAGATATAATCGCTTTTTTCAATTACCTCTCCCCTTCTTCCCTTATTTCTCACCATTCCCTACATTTTTCATTATAGCTCTCTGTCGCTAAGTTTATAAGTTCGTCCAATAATATTGAATACGGCTTTCCGCTTACTTCCCACAGTTTAGGATACATGCTTATTTTTGTAAAGCCGGGAATGGTATTAACTTCATTCAAATAAAGAGTCCCTGTATTTCTATCCATTAAAAAGTCTACTCTCGCCATACCTCTCAAATCCAACGCCTTATATGCTTTTATAGCCAATTGTCTTACCTCTTCCATTTTTTCATCTGGAAGTGGTGCAGGTATTAAGAGAAGAGATTTACCTCCATCAAAATATTTAGCATTATAATCATAGAATTCATTAGAAGGAACAATTTCTCCTGCAATAGAGGCTTGCGGATTTTCGTTACCTAGCACAGAACATTCAATTTCCCTAGCATCTATTCCTCTTTCTATCAACAATTTTCTATCATATTTTGCAGCTAATTTCAAGGCCCCAGGAAGTTCTTCCTCATTGTGGACTTTGGTAATACCAACACTAGAGCCTAAATTAGCAGGTTTTACAAAGCATGGATATCCCAAATGTTCAACTTTTTTCTTTATAGCTTCTAAGTCTTCAATCTCTTTTCTATATACTACTACAAAATCAGGTGTAGGTAGCCCCGCTTCCTTAAAAATCCTTTTTGTAAAAACTTTATCCATGCATAAAGCAGAAGAAAGCACATTAGCTCCTACATAAGGTATATCTAATAATTCTAAAAGCCCTTGTATAGTCCCATCTTCTCCATTAGGTCCATGCAAAACAGGAAATACCACATCTATAGGATAAAAACCATTTTTTTCGTCTTCGAAAGTTATTATTCCTCTATACTTCGTAGAAGCTCCCATAGTTGCAGGAATTCCTTCTTTTTCCCATTCTCCGGTTTCTATTTTTTCTACATCTCCTTTATATAAATACCATTCTCCTTTTTTTGTAATACCTATCATGTAAATCTCATATTTATCTTTATCAAGGTTGTTTATTATAGACTTTGCAGACATTAAAGAAACTTCATGTTCTCCCGATTGTCCACCAAATAAAACAGCTAATTTCTTCTTCGCCATTCTCTCACACTCCACTAATTTTTCTTACATTATCTTTATTCTACTCTTTTAAGAATATGTATTCAAGAAAAATTTTATTTTATAAATTTTAAAGCCGGGAAAGAACAAGTTTTTCTTCCCCGGCTTGCTGGGCATTTAGAAGGTGGTATTTCCGTTGTTATAATTTTCTACAAGCATTTTTTCTGCTTTTTCGATTGCAAGTTTTACAAGATTACCGCAATTTCTAGAAGAAACACTTCCCCAACCTTCCTTCATTACTGTGTCGTAAACGCCGAGTTCTTTAGCCAACTCATATTTAAGTTGGTCAGACATTAAGCCTCTGCGTCTACCCATTTTTATCCCCTCCTTCTTTTGCCCTACACTTATTTTGCGCCTTTAAAAGCACTTTTATGTTATGGACTACATGGTCAAATCTCCATGTTCTGTTTTTATAACCTTTAAAATTTTTTCTTCATTTCCATTTAATGCATTTATATACACGTAAAATGTATCACCTTTGTATGTTCCTTTAAATTCGTAAGCCAATACTTCTTTTCCGCCCTCCAAAGGAATGAGTGTTAATTTTGTTCCTTCTATTTTTAAGTTTTTATTTACTTTTTGCTCCGCTTCTTTTTCCGTAAGTTTTGGCTTTTCTAATTTTCTCTCCGTATGATTCATGTAGTAAGCTGTAGCGTCAAATCCGATTATGTCACCATTGTCAAGTGCCACTTTCACTTTGACAATGTCTGGATACAAATATACCTCATCTTGTACAGGAACAAAATTAAACTGTACACTACCATCCGCCTTCATAGAATAAGTACTTTCCACGTTTTTGAAACCGTGTTTTTCTAAAAATTTTTTAGCATACTGCAAAGCTTGTGATTGAGAAATATTTATTTTATTCACACTTCTCTGGTCCATCATCCATACAACATATCCACCTTTTTGACTGACATTTATATAAACAGGTAATTTACCTGGAGATTTTAATTCTATCCCATAAGCTTTTATTTTTCCATTGTTAGGACTATACTTGTTTTGTGATTCTACAGGCTTTCCATAAAAATCTTTTGCTATTTGTAAAGCTCTATCGTAAGAAACTTCTTTCCCAACTAAACCTTTAGGTGTAGTTTTTGCTAAACTTTCAGAAAAAGGGCCGTCATATATCAAAGTAGGGTAATTTGTCATAGTCTGATTGACACTACTCATTTTTACATTTAAAATTTTACTATCAATCTCACCCATTTTTTGTGTACCTTTTTGACGTAAGTTTCCAAGTTCATATCCACCTTGAATTTTTTTTCTTAAGTCTTGTAAGTTTTTACCTAAAAATACCGCATAATTCTGTAATTTCGTAAGGGTTGCTAAATCTTGCTGTGATAATTTTTGCCCTGAAGCAACTTTTTTTGTAAGACTGTAAGCGTAATCGCCAATTTGTGTCAAAAACTTTGAAGTATTATCTATTTCAGGCTGCCCTATAGGAAGTTGATTTAAGTGCTCTTGCCCTGAAAAAGCTTCCCTCCATATTTCATCTAAAATAGGAATAGTGGTTTTATCTGAAGAAGCTACCATTAGTTTTCCCATAGAAGTTTCGATGTTCTCTACGTTAGACACCAATTGATAAAAAGACCTATCATATTGTGCTTGTAAATACCTGTGATAAGAAATTTTCTCAATATATTGTCTATATCCCCATGCTCCGAGGATTAATATTAAAATTAAAGCAAAAGCCGTCAAGCCTCGTTTTAACATTTTTTCACCTCACCTTGCAAAGATATGGCTGCCTATTTGGGTTATAATTGGCCTGTTAAATATCCAATAACTTGTCACTCTCGCAGCGTTGTAATAATACAAGGCACCACCAGTAGGGTCCCATCCAGCAATTGCATCTCTTGCCGCCCTTATGCTGTCATTTGTAGGAGGTAGCCACATTTGACCATCATCTACTGCAGAAAAAGCCCCAGGTTGAAATATAACACCTGCTATAGTTTTTGGAAATCTCGGGTCTCTTACTCTATTCATCACCACAGCTCCAACTGCAACTTTTCCAATATAAGGTTCTCCTCTCGCTTCTCCATTTATAAGCATTGCTAAAAGGTAAACATCGTCATTTGTGGTGACAGAGGAAGAAGCCTGATAAGCCGCTAAATCCTGTGCAGTAGTCGTAAAACCTAAAGCTACTTTTGTATCGTCATCTACAATTCCAGTAACTCTGAGTCCATTATATGCTTGAAATTTCCGAACTGCCAGCCACGTTCTAACCCCAAAAAATCCATCTACAGCTCCCGTATAATATCCCCAGTCTTTAAGCCGTGCTTGCACTTTTGCAACATCACTACCTGTATTTCCCCAATAAAGGTTAGACATAGCTGTTTTGGTCAAATCATAAGCCGCATACTCAAAAACTGCTGTTATAAAAATAGCCAAAACTGTTATTATAATCTTTATGCGGAGAATAAAATCTATTTTCATTTTGAACCTCCTTTTCTTTGGTGTTTGTAAATATTTTTTGTAGTAGTAAAAGTATTATACGCTGTTTTTAATTTAAAAAATTAAAGCGCCCTTTAAGGCGCCTTCCATGCCACTTTAAATTTATTGTAATATTCCTCTATAATTTCAACTATTTTAAATTTAACTTTAGGTTTTTCTTTCTCAATAAGTTTCATTTCATCTTGAGAAAGATATTTAGCCACTTCCTCTGCAGTTTGTGTATCTGTAAACCCGTGGGTAGCATCAATAAAGCAAAGGGGAGGAAATATTACACACCACCAATTTTTACCTTCACCATTTCCTATTACTACTTTAAGCGCGTTGTAATTTCCCGCAGGAAGAGTAAGTGCCCCATAATACCGTGTAGGAAAATCAAAGGTGCCATAGGCAACTTTCACATCATAATTCTTACCTTCTCTACGAATTACTTCCTCTGCAACCTTTTTAATCTCCTCAATACTTTGCTTTATAATCCTTTCCGAATCTTTTACATCTTTTACTTTTTCAAATTTAGGCGTTAAATCAACAAGTATAGCATCTCTAACCTTAAGTTTTAATTCCTGGTCTTCTTCGGAATCGCTGTTGGCAATCACATGAAACCTTATTAATTTGCGGGATAGGTCTTCTCTTTGCAAATTGGAAGATTTAGCCCCATAAAAATTTGCTGCTATAATAATTGCTAATACCATCAATGCAATTAACCTTTTCATAATTTTATCCTCCATCACAAATCTTTAGTTTAACTAAAGTATTACCAAATATATTAAAAAATATACCCTTCTACCTGAAAAGCCCTATCCTTCGGACATGAGAAGTAACATCTACTTTTATCTCTACCTCCGGAAAAATTTTATCCCAATCTTTCCCCACCTTTTCCCATAAACTTGGATGATATTTTTCAATATAATCTCCTATACCTAGCATGTCTACTTTTAATTCTTTTTGAAATCTATTTATAGCTTTTTGTGTCATCTTCTTTATTTCGTCACTAGTTTTTCTTTCTATGACGTTTAACAAGTCACCTTTCATCATTTCTCCGTGCTTTTCAAAAGTATATTCCGTTATATCTCCTTCCACCTCCAGTTTAACTCTATAAATAATTTTCCCATTTTCTTCTTTAACATCTCGCCTTCTAATAACATTTGAAATATTAAAAGGAACCTTTATTTCTTCTCCATCTCCTGGCATATTTATAGAAATATCTCCTCCCTTCACAAGACCAGTCAGCCACATATATCCCATGTTTTCATCATCTTCCATCCAACCTGCTAATTTATAATTTTTAATAATAGCAGAACCTGCTATTTTAATTTCATCTTTTCCTGCAATTATTTTTGGGATTATCGCATTGCCGTTCGTCTCATGAAGAGACTTAGTAATTTTATTATAGTCAATTGTTGGAAATTTTGATGTCAAGTTGTAATGTTTGAATATATCTCTAATATAAGCTCCTGTATTTGGTTCCATCTCGTATTTTTTTAGAAGAATATCCTGAGCTTTTTGTGGAGTTACAAGAAGGTAAACTTTACGGCTCAATTCATAACTCCTGTCAAGAGAATCTAAAACTTGTTGAAATTTATCCTTGTTTTCCACTACGTCTTTGCCAAAAATAATAGCTTGTGTATGACCTAAATACAGCGCTTTATTAATTCTTGTACTTATATGACGGGAAGCAGAAAAAATCGTATCAGCAACTTCTGAAACAGCAAAACTTGGCTTTTCACTTCCTCCTCCACCGCCACTGGTACCTTTTGTAATTTGAGCAGCATTAGGAAATTGAAAAGTCACAACATATCTTTTATTCGAAGAAGATAAATCTATACCAATTGCCATCACAAAAGCCCTGTCTTCTATTTCAATTTTATCCCAACAGCCTGTCAACATAAGAGCAATTAAAACCCATAATATCACTATTTTAAGTTTTCTCTTCATCTTTATCACCTAATCTTTTGACTTTTAAAATGATAAACAATAGTATTGGCAATATAGCTATAAAAAACACTGACATGTACTGGGAAACATATCCCGCATATTTATAAACTGTCACAATAGAATCGGGAATTAAAGCCATTAAATACATTATAGGAACTGCCGGCAATACAAAATAAGAATGTTCTCTGGTCTTTAAAAGCTTTGAAAGAGCCAAAGTAGCAAAATAGTGAAAAGAATAAATAGAAGTAAAAATGGTGAATGTCCATATTCCCATTACAATTCCCTCTACATTTTCAATGAAAAACACAGGAAAATTAATAGATTTAATGAGGGTCAAAAAAGGCCACAGCTGTTCCCTTGTTTCCTTGTATCCAAATATGCCAACTACAAAAAAAGTTATATACATGTAAAACAACATCGTAGAGATTATTGCTGAATTGACACTTCTTTTCAATTTGTCTGTATTAATTATATATGGAAAAAGCAAATACAATATCTCAAAGCCAACAAAACTATATGTAGTCACAAGCATTCCTTTAAAAAACTCAACTAATGAAACCCTCATAAATGGAAGAAAATTACTTAAATCTATATCAGTTAAAGTCGGTAAAAAAAGTAATACAAGAGGTATCACTATTATGGGAAACAAAATTTCTGACATTCGTGCAATTGGCTCAAGTCCATATCGCACTAAATAGGCAGAAGTAAAAAGCATTGTAATAATTATCGTTTCAATAGGGGTACTTGGCAAAAGATATATTTTCAAAACTTCCCCAAAAATCCTTACATCAAGGCTTGCAAATATTGTGAAGTAAAAAACAAGTATAATACTTATAATAATAGAAATAGGTCTTGTTATAAGTTTACCGGTATATTCGACAAAAGTTTCTGTAGGAAATTTAGAAGATAGATAAAGTATCAGCCTTGCAAAAAAAAGAGAAGCTATTCCTCCTCCCAAGATAGCTATAAGCCCATTAGGTCCTACCTCTTTGGAAACATCTGCAGGAAGACTTAATATTCCAGCTCCTACCATAGTAGTGAAAAGCAATATTGATACTTGATTTGCAGAGATTTTATCATTGTTTTTTATCATTGTTGTCTCTCCTATCGTCTTCTATGCTTTCTATTTTTTCTTCTCTTAAATCTTTCATCTTTTTTCTATCAGGAGTATCTAAAATTTCTGGCCGATTTTTAAAGTACATTATAGGAGCTTTTATTAAAGCATCCGCAAGGTCACTTAGGTCTATTTCCACAAAAGGAGAAAGATACGGAACCCCAAAACTTTTTAAAACAACCAAGTGAGTGAGAACTATCATAAATCCCAACATTATACCATACAAACCAAAAACAGCTGCAAGAATCATAAATATAAATCTTAGCATTCTAAAAGCAATGGCAGCGCTGTAACTGGGTATTGCAAAAGAAGCTACAGCTGTAACGGCTACCACTATTACCATCAATGGGCTTACAATACCCGCTTGGACAGCAGCTTGTCCTATAATAAGACCACCTACAATGCCAATAGTTTGCCCTATAGGTACGGGAAGTCTAACTCCTGCCTCTCTTAAAAGCTCAAAAGTCGCTTCCATAATAAAAGCTTCAAAAAAGGCAGGAAAAGGCATACCTTGTCGTGTTGCTGCAACATACAAAGTCAATTTAGTCGGTATAAGGCCTGGATGATAGGCTGTAAAAGCTATGTAAACAGCAGGCGAAATTAATGCGACGATTGCTGCAAGAAATCTCAAAATTCTTAAAAGTGAAGATATCATCCACCTTTCGTAATAATCTTCAGGCGATTGAAAAAGAGTAGCGAGAGTAGTAGGTATTATGAGAGCAAAAGGAGTATTATCTGTCAAAATTGCCACTCTTCCCTCTAAAAGAGAAGCTGCAACCTTGTCAGGCCTTTCTGTACTCAAAACTTGAGGAAATGGTGAATGCCAATCTTCTTCAATCAATTGTTCTATATACCCGCTTTCAAAAATACCGTCTATTTTTATATTTTTGAGCCTTTCCATCACTTTATTCAAAACATTCCTATCGACAATATCTTCTATGTAAAGCACTGCTACATCTGTATGAGTCCTTTCTCCAATCTGCATCTGCTTTATTTTTAACTTGGGATCTCTAATCCATCTCCTTACAAGAGCAGTGTTAACCCTTATTGTTTCTGTAAACCCTTCTCTCGGTCCTCTTACAACCGTCTCTGCCTCGGGAGGTGAAATTGACCTCATCTGCCATCCTTTACTAGAAATGATGACTATTTCAGGAGAACCATCAAAAAGCAAAGCAGTGTCTCCACTCAAAATTGACAAAATACACTTGTCTAAATCTGTAATCTCTTTTATGTCTCCTCCTGTTATAGTCCCTTTCTTTATGACCTCATACAAATTTCTCTTTATCTTTTCAATAGAAGGGTCTGCTTGTCTTGAATCCAAAAGCAAAGAGTGGAGTACATGGTCATTTATGAGGTCTTTGTCCACAAGTCCATCTATAAATACAATTGCAAGATTATATTGTTGGTTTTCCCCCACCCAAATATCTCTATATATTACATCATCACAATCTTTTAATTTATTTTTTATATAATCTAAATTTACCTTAAGACTATTTGAAGCTGGTATACCATTTTTATCTTCTTTTTTATCGTCTTTTTTGCCAAATATCTTATCAAAAAATCTCATATTCTCCTCCTTACATAGGGAAAAAGGTTCGTAAAATAATAGCAACTATTCCAATGAAAATATAAAATAATCCAATCCACCTACACAGCTTAGAATCTCTGTCTAGTCCTTTCCTCTCTAAAAATTTAGGCTCAATAAAAGTCTCATAAATCCCTACAATGAATACATTAGCAAACATATAAACTGTAAAATATTGTCTTACAAAATGCAATAAGCTATACATCGCATCACCTTCTGAATATATATTTTGCACTCAGAAAAAAAATATACAAAAAAATAGGCCTATGCCTATTTTCGACTGAGATATTTAGTTGCCATTACTACATCTTCTTCTTTATCAACATCGTTACCTATTTCTGGATATTTAGATATGATAGCCTTCCCTTTTATGTTAAATAACTCTTCTGCTTTTTTCTCAATATGAGAAATTGAAAGTCTCCCTATTAAAAATAAAAATAATATCTTTCCTCCTAATAATTTTCCTAATTTCCATGGTTTTTTTCTATAAGCTATAAATTGTTTCGCATCTTTTATTAATTTATCTATGATTCCAGGGTTAACATAAAAAATATTGCCACCTGTAAAAACTCCTTCTTTCACCCGTGCATAAGTCCTTTTAGCCTCAGGAAACTTTTTTAAATTATCTTCTTTTCTAACAATAGGATAACATAAGTCCGCTCCTGTAGCCTCTGACTTTTCAATAAAATCGCAAACAGCTTCTTTAGTCAACATAGGAATATCACAAGTAAGAATCAAGACTCTTTTGTCATTTTTAAAAGGCTCTACTCCTTTCAAAACATTGTCCATTATATTGTCAGCTTGTTCAATGATAACATCTATCCCTGCTACTTTTTTAAGTTTTTCGGGATCTCCAACTACTGCAATTTTATCTATTTTATCACAACCTCTTAAAGCCTCAATTACATAAGAGACCATATACTTCTCATTTATTTTAACAAAAGCTTTATCAGGCAATTTGTCCTCTTTAGTACTGCCGGCCAAAATTATGGCATTCACCCAAATCACTCCTTGTAACTAAAATACTTTATGTCTTTTACAACCTCTGTCTGGAAATTGCGTATATGCTTCTCTGCCCATCTTCTTGCAGCATCTGTATCTCTTGCTTCGATAGCTTCTGTAATTTTTTTATGCTCTTGATGTATCTTTTTCGCTTTTTTCTCTTCGTTTATATACCTAACTCTAAATCTGTGTACATGTTCTTGTAAATTATTCATTATTTGAATTAATCTGTCATTTCGTGAAGCAGTAAAAATTAAATCATGAAATTCTTTATCCAACTTCACTAGCCCTTCATTATCACCTTCTTCTATCTTTTTTTGAAATTCCTCTACAATTTTCTTTAATTTATCAATTTCTTCATCCGTTATCCTTTCAGCAGCTAGGGAAGCAGCTAATCCTTCTAACGAACTTCTTACTTCTAAAACATTCAAAAGGTCTTTTGCATCCAAATCTGCCACATAAGCACCCTTTCGAGGAACCATAACAACTAGCCCCTCAAGTTCTAATTTTCTAATCGCCTCTCTCACTGGAGTCCGACTTACTCCCAGCTTTTCTGCCAGCTGAACTTCCATAAGTCTCTCTCCAGGTTTTAACTTGCCTGTAATTATGGCATCTTTCATGTAATCAAAAACTACATCTCTTAGCGGTTTATAATTTTCCAATGGAAGAAAATCATTCATACAATTCTAACCCCTTATCTATAGTTTTTGAAAAAAACACAAAACTGTAAACTTCTTTTAAATCCTCATAAGCTCTCTTAAGTCTTTCTAAATCGTCAAAAATTCCGTAAACAGTGGGACCACTACCTGACATAGCACATCCTAATGCGCCTTTTTTAAGCAATTCCTCTTTTATTTGATTAATAACTTCACATTCCCGAGAAGTTACCAATTCTAAATCGTTTTTTATATTTTCTGCAATTTTGTATATGTTTCCTTCTTGTATAGCTTGAGCAACTAAAAAAGTAGCATGGTGACTTTTAAAATTAAGTCTGTCCCATTTATCATAAATTTCTTTTGTGGAAATTTCAATATCAGGTTTTACAAGAAGTAAACTCATAGAGGGAACCTTTAAATTTTCAAATATTTCCCCTATGCCTTTCGCAAGCTTTGTCCCACCTTCCAGACAGAAAGGAACATCTGCTCCAACTTTCAAAGCAATTTCTTTTTTTTCTTCTTTTGACATATTCAAATTCCATAATTTGTCTAATGCAACAATTGTAGCAGCAGCATCAGCACTTCCCCCAGCAAGGCCGGCAGCTAAAGGGATTCTCTTGTCAAGCTTGACTAACACCCCTTCTTTTTTTTGGTATTTTTCTTTTAGAAGGTTAATGACCTTCACTATTAAATTATCTTCTCCTAAAGGTACTCTATGGTCATTGCAAAAAACCTTGACTATTTCGCTTTTTTCAAACTCTAAAATATCAGCCAAATCAATTGATTGCATTATTGTAGAAATTTCATGATACCCATCTTCTCTCTTTCCTAATACATCTAAAGATAAATTAATTTTAGCATAGGCCTTTACTTTGATTTTTTTCATTTCTCCATCCCATCCACGCTCTTTCAATAATATTATAGTTATATATTATACATTATACAATAAATTTTCTGTAAAAAAAATACGCAGTCTCCTGCGTATCATTCTTCCATAGGTATTATTAATTTCATTCCCTCTGAAACTTTTTCTTCTTCTAAACCATTGGCAGAAATTAATTCTTCAAGGCCTACTCTATACCTTTTAGCGATATCCCACAAGGTTTCACCTTTTTGAATCATGTAAACAACAATGCTGTGTTTATTATCGATTTCTCTTGGGGCTTCGATTTCTTTAAGGTCTACAATAACCTCTATTTCTTTCTCTGCAAGTAAATCAACTGTATTATCAATTGCAAACTTTAATTCAATTTCTTTCATGGCTATTATTTCATAGGAAACATGAGAAATTTTTATATCAACCAACATGGGTCCTTTAACTTGACTTATCTCAACAAAAGTCTTAAAAGGATATTCATCTCTATAAGACTTTACACTACCTTCTTCAGACAAATATAAAATAGTATAATCTAATATTCCTTCTAAAACCAATTTATCTACATCTACACTGTAGTCAGATATAATAGGAATAACCACAACATCTATAAATCTTTTTAAGAGAGAAGGTAATTCTACATTAGTTTTGACTACAAATTGAGATTTAAAAGATTCTAATTTCTCTATCACAGTTAAATTTTCTTTCATGGGTTGAATATAAGCTTTTGTACCATAGGCATCAACAGGAAGCTCTCTATCCTCCGTCTCAAACACTTGAACTTTTACCCTTATTGTGACTTCTATATCTAAAATAGTATTTTCTCCCTTTTCATCCTCCACTGCGGTTGTAATTACCTCCATGAGTTCCTCTTGAGTTTTAGCCGACATATAACTTAAAGCCCCAGGAATATCTACAAAATTTGCATAATTTAAATCTGCTTCTAAATTTCCAAATTCTCCTTCCTGTGAAATATATAAAATATTACATTGTACACTTCCTTGAACTATTACTTTGTTATCAGTGACTTTAATTTCCTCCGGTTTTACTGCCACATCTGTTTTTACGACTTTTTGAATAGGGGCTTCCCCCTCAGGAACTTTTATTTTATCTTTTACAAAGACTTCTACACTATTTTGCCCCACTGTATGCATTAACTTCACTTTTTTCTTTAGGGATTCCACTTTTATCGAATCTTCAGCTCCTATTACTACTTCTTTTTTATCAGATACTACTAACCTACATTGTATCTTTATTACAGCTCTCATACTTATTTTTCTACTGTTTACCAACTTGTAGTCAACATTTTCAACATTTGCAACTAACATACATCTGCTCCTCTTATCAATACCTTCATCCTCAATTACATGTGAATAGTCAATTTCTTTTTCAATCCTTTCAAGCTCTCCATTTTTTTCGCCCAAATACAAAATATCTAATGCTAATTTACCTTCAAACTGAACTTTTCCTTCTGTCACAAAAACTTCATTAATATATGTCCGAGGATTTAATGCCAAAAGTACCAGCACGTCCGGTTCATTCTCAGGAACAATTATATCACTCTCTACCAGAAGTTGAGTATCATATGTACCCGATACAGAATCAAACTCTAAAATATCTTTATACACCTGTGGCATGCTTTTACCTCCTTAAAATAATAGTCCTTCACAATAAGATATGCTAATATAATATATAGTTATTGAGGTAAAATTATGCCAAAAAAATAAGACCGAATATCTTCGGTCATTGGAGACACTGGATTTTTTTATTTCCTTCCATCACTGTCAACTCTACTGTATCTGTCAAAATATCTGAATAACTGTAAGAAACCCTCCGGGTCGCTCCTTGTCCATCTAATACCACAATAAAAATGCTCGGATATGTCTTTTCTAATAATCCCTCTTTTATTATGGTCTTTTTTCTGCCACCATTTGTTTTAAGGCGAACTCGAGCACCTATATGTTTATCCAATTGTTTTTTTATTTCATCAAGGGTTGATCTATCTGCCACCACTATCAACTCCTTAGCACATGCTGTGAATATTGTACCACAATTTTCAGACAATGTCAAGGGTATAATATTATATCAGTGCACCTGCCTACTTGTCAATAATGATTTTTATACAAAAAACAAAAAAAAATATGCAAATCTCAGAGATATTTGCATTTAATCAATAATTTTTAGCTTAAGGAGTAAATTAATTTAATATTTGCCTTTTGGAACACCATATCTAAATTTTCCCATTGTCTGCAATCCTCCAATTCCTGGTGCTCCCGTTATAGTGTTTTCTATTAATTCTTCAATTTTTACAAGCTCATTTATATGGGAAAAAGCTACTTTTTCACTTACCAAGACTGGATCAAGGCAGTGTATTAAAACCCTTTCTGGAGAGCTGGCATAATTGGCTCCCACCTTTATAAGAGCTTCGTAATTTGATTGACAAGCTCCTGCAAAAATCACTAAATTGTCAAGTGCAGGTTCGTACTTTCTTGCATTTTTAACCGCTTCCACAAAATACTTAGAATTTCTATAGTTGTTTATATCGCCATAATCCCTGCTATTGCTTCTTATACTATCATGACCTGTAAGAACCAATATATCCGGCCTATATTTTTCTAAAAGGTCATACACTTTATCTGGTTGTTCTTCTTCCTTTACCACTACTCCTACGACTTCCATACCAACCTTTTTATAAGCATCAAGACATATATTTAAATATTCTTCATCTCCATCTATGTGAAGAACTTTTCCTGGCCTTCCGTAAGGCTCTTGCCGACTTGCACGTACCATCCCTTTTTTTCGCTGAAGGTTTTTTGAAGAAGCAATTTTTTTTAAAAGGTATTCTGCCTTTTCTCTATAAGGCCTATCATATTCCGCAATTTTGGCGCGAGAAGCCTCTATAAGGTCATCTTCTGGTGCATCTGCAATTATTCTCATGTTTAAACCGTGTAAAAGATAATGTCTTACTCCTTTATTATCTATAACATTAATGACTCTAAACAAAATGTCAGAGCCATAAGACTTTCTCATTACAATATCATTAATGCGAAAAGCCATAAATTAACCCCCCTGCGCAGCTTAATTCATAGTTTATAATATGCAGAGGGGTATATATATGTGTATATAAATTTATTCTTCCATCTGTTTACCCAAAAAAGCAGCAGCAGTTTCAGCGATTTTTGCTTCAACTTCTGTAACTGCTTCACCGGCTTCTTTAGTAAAAATCACCACACTTCCTATTGTATCTCCTCTTGAAATAATAGGAACTATAACTTGAGATGTAATGTTAAATTCCTGTCCATCTGCTATTTTAATCGGTCCTTTATCTTTCCCAGTCCCAAGCATTATCGTCTTTTTTTCTTCCAAATATTTTTCTAATTCTTGACTTATTGGTTTATCAATTAATTCTTTTTTTGCTACACCGGAAACAGCTATTACATTATCTGTATCTGTAATGCATACAGGGTGCTTTGTAGATTGATATATGCTATCAGCGTACTCTTGCGCAAAATCGCTTAATTCACTTATTGGAGAATATTTCTTTAAAATTATCTCTCCTTCTTTATCTGTAAAAATTTCTAAAGGGTCTCCTTCCTTAATTCTTAATGTTCTTCGAATTTCTTTAGGAATAACAACTCTTCCTAAATCATCTATTCTGCGTACAATTCCTGTAGCCTTCAAAGTAAATACCTCCATTTCCTAAAATTTTTAGCTCAAGATTAGTATTTATATTTTTCCATAAATTTATTCGCAAAAAAAAGACCGGCAACTAAATTGCCGGATTTTTATCCCACTGTTACTTTTATATTTTGAGGAAACTTTTGTATCTTTGCTGCTTTCTCAAGTGCATCATATTTTTCTTTAATAACCTGATTTTTCTTATTATTTAACAAATATCTTTCTATCGCATCTTTTACTTCATTAAAAGGTTTTATTGTAACACCCTCTGACTTTATTATATGATATCCATAAGCAGTCTTAACAGGTTTTGATATCTCACCTTTCTTAAGTGAAAAAACTACTTGGTCAAACTCAGGAACCATAACACCATGAGGAAATTCTCCCAGATCTCCTCCTTTGTCTTTTGTAGCCGTATCAGTAGAATACTCTTTTGCTAAAGTAGCAAAATTTTCCCCTTTCATAAGTCGATTGTATATATCTTCTGCTGTTTTTTCATCAGCCACTAATATATGACTAGCCTTTACTACTTCAAACTGTTCTTTATTATTATCATAATACTTTTTTAACTCTTCTTCTGTAACTTTTACATCTTTTGTATATTTGTCAAAGAGCTTATTTATTAAAAGGTAATTTTTCACATCTTCCTTTGTAATATCTTTATTAACTTCCTTTTCTTTTTGATACTCATCATCTATTTCTTTATCTGTAACTGTAATATTATTTTTTATTGCCTCTTGCACAAGTATTTTTTGAGCAATTAAATTATCAAGCACATTTTCCTTTACTGCATCTAAAAATTTTTTCCCTTGATAATCCTGATTCCATATGTCTTTTGTATATTGTGGACTACTTTCAATTTGAGCTTTTACTTGGTCAAAAGCTTTTTTGTATTCAGCATTTGTAATGTTTTCCCCATTAACAGTTGCAACAACGTCTTTTTTGGCAGAGCAGGATACGGTTAAAAATACTATAAAAACAAAAAATAAAAGTAATGCGATTTTCCTTTTCAAAATAACATCCTCCTGACTTTAAAAAGTTTACATAGTGATAACTTAATTATATATCATTTCTCCACTAACTGCAAACTTTTTATTTTTTCTACCAATTCTATAAGTTCCTTTTGTATAGTCTCTTTTTTATTGAATTTATAAGTAAGGTACGGTTGTACTTGACTTGAAAATACTAAATTCCCTCCATATTCCTTTATTGCCTTTTCTATAGCCTGCATATTTACTGATTTTGTATCTTTAAACTTTAAAATTACGGCGTTTCCTTTTTCAGTTATTTCAGTAATGTTGACCTGAGAAGCAATAGCTTTTAAATAGGCAATTTCTAATAGTGCCTCTACAGGTTTTGGATAATCGCCAAACCTATCTACAAGTTCTTCTGAAATCTCCATCATATCTTCTCTAGATTCTATAGAGGCTATTTTCTTGTACATTTCTAATCTTAAATTTTCGTCTTCAATATAGGAAGAGTCAATATAAGCATTGACTTTTATGTCTATTGTGGTAGTAATCTTTTCTTTGGGAGCTTCTCCCTTTAAATTTCGTATAGCTTCCTCTAAAAGCTTTAAATACAAGTCATAGCCAATTGCATCAATATGACCATGTTGTTCTGCTCCAAGGAGATTTCCTGCACCTCTTATCTCCAAATCCCTCATGGCAATTTTGAATCCAGAACCAAATTCAGTAAACTCTTTTATCGCCTCCAACCTCTTTTCTGCCACTTCACTTAAAACTTTATCCTTTCTATAAGTAAAATAAGCATAAGCAAGTCTATTTGACCTACCTACTCGTCCTCTTAATTGATACAATTGAGAAAGCCCTAACTTATCTGCATCATAAACTATAATAGTATTTACATTTGGTATATCAAGCCCTATCTCAATTATTGTAGTGCTGACTAACACATCGTACTCTCCATTTACAAAATCTATCATTACTTTCTCCAGCTGACTTTCTTCCATTTGCCCATGAGCTATAGCAACTCGGCAATCTGGAATCAATTCCTTTATAAAAGACGCTATTTTTTCTATGCCGTTTACGCGGTTGTATACAAAAAAAACTTGTCCTCCTCTTCCCATTTCTCTCAGTATTGCGTCTTTTATCAATTCTTCATTAAATTCCACTACATAAGTTTCTACTGGATATCGGTCTTCAGGAGGATTTTCAAGTATACTCATATCTCTTATCCCAATCAAAGACATGTGTAGCGTTCTTGGAATAGGAGTCGCCGCCAAAGTCAATACATCTATATTTTCTTTTAGCCTCTTTATTTTTTCTTTATGAACAACCCCAAATCTCTGTTCTTCGTCTATAATTAAAAGTCCCAAATCTTTAAATTTTACATCACTCTGTAAAAGTCTGTGAGTACCAACAATAATATCGATAGTCCCTTCCGCCAGACTTTTAATTATTTGCGCTTGTTCTTTAGGAGTCCTAAAACGACTGAGCATTTCTATCTTTACAGGAAATTCTTTGAATCTTTCTATGAAATTAGTATAATGCTGATAAGCCAAGATAGTTGTAGGGCACAAAAAAGCCACCTGTTTCCCATCAGCCACTGCTTTAAAAGCAGCCCTTAAAGCTACTTCTGTTTTGCCATATCCCACATCTCCACAGAGAAGTCTATCCATTGGCCTGTCTTTTTCCATATCCTCTTTAATTTCTTTTATACACCTTAACTGGTCTTCTGTCTCTTCATAGGGAAATTGTTCTTCAAACTCTTTTTGCCATGGAGTATCAGGAGAAAAAGCATGCCCTTTAGCTATCTGTCTTTTTGCATAAAGCTTAATCAAGTCTTTTGCGATGTCTTCTACTGCTTTTTTGGCTTTTCTTTTAACTCTAATCCATTCACTCCCCCCCAATTTATTTAATTTAGGAGGATTGTCTGTCGGTCCTACATATTTTTGCACAAGGTCTAATTGTTCCACTGGTACAAAAAGGGTATCTCCTCCCGCGTAAATTATCTTCAAATAATCCCTTATAATCCCATCTACTTTTATTTTTTCTATACCTTCATACTTTCCTATACCATAATTTACATGAACAACATATGACCCTACTTCTAATTCAGTAAAGCTCTTTATCTTGTCGGCATTTTTAATTTTTATAGTTTTTTTACTCCTTTTAGTCTGACCAAAAATTTCTCCATCGCTTATAACCGCAAATTTTGCATCCACATACTCAAACCCCTTGCTAACAGAGGCAGGATATATGACCACTTGCCCTTTTTGTATATCGTATTCACTGTCTTTAATCACTACAGTATCAATGTTAAAACTTTCAAGCGTATCTTTTAAAACTCTTGCTCTTTCTTGATTCCCACTTAAAAGCAACACTTTATATCCTGTGTTTTTGTAATATTTCAAATCATCTACTAAAATATCCATTTTGCCGTGAAAAGGATGCATAGACCTTGATATAAAATTAACAATCGTTTGGGGTTGTAACTCATTATCAGGTTTTGCTAAAGTATTAATTATGAGTAAAAAATTATTTTTCACTCTTTTTAATATTTCATCATAATCAAAAAAAAGCTTACTTTGCTCGGGCAAAACCTCTCCTTTTTCTAGTAAAACCTTGAAATTTTCATTAAATTCCATTTGAAGGTTATTTACCCTTTGTTTAATACGACTGCTTTCATCTAAAATAATAACTGCCTCTTCTCCCATATAATCAACAATAGAATAGACATCATCATAAAAATAATCTATAAGCTCATGAATATTTTCTACCCTTTTAGCCTCGGTAATCTCCTCCATAATCTCTTCAAATTTTTGCTGTAATTTTTCTGCAATTCCACTTTTCGATTTTTTTATTTTTGACAAATAGGAATTTAAATAGTTCGAAACTGCAGAAATCCCCTTTTTGATGTGCTCTGCTTCTGCGATAAACTCTGTAGCTGGGAAAATATTTATATTATCAATATTTTCTAGAGACCTTTGTGTAATCACATCAAAAGTCCTTATGGAATCTATTTCATCGCCAAAAAGTTCAATTCTCCATGGATATTCTTCGGTAGGGGAAAAAACGTCAATTATTCCTCCTCTCACACTAAATTGTCCTTTTCCTTCTACCATTTGAACTCTTTCATACCCCATGGTCACCAAATTTTTTATAACTTTCTCCAAATTCACAGTATCACCTAATTTAAAAACAAAGTGATACTTTTTAAATAAATCCATAGGTATGAGCTTACCTAATGCTGCATCTATAGAAGTGACTACAGCATGGGAACTTTCTTCTGACAATTTTTTAATTACCTGTAATCTTTGAGACACCACTTCTTGACTCGCAGCATCTATTTTATAAAACAAGGCTTCTCTTTTGGGAAATAAAGAAGCATTGCCAAAATTAAAAGAATACAAATCTTCGTATATTTTTCTTGCTTCCACCTCATCAGGAGCAATAACTAACACCTTTTTGTTAAACTTAGTCATTATATAATGGGCAATATGGGCTTTTTGAGAATCTGTAAGCCCATAAGCCAAAATAGGTCCTTTCCCGTGTTGTAGAAATTCTTCTATTGTTTTAATCTCTTTTAATTCCTCTATTTGACGAGTAAACATGTTCATCACCTCAACATAAGCCTATTCCATAAGCCGTGTATTAAAGAAGTTACAATAATGGCCAAAAAAATATTTGTTTGCATCACTAATATGTAAGAGGTTATACCAAAAAAGCTGTGGCTTAAGATACTTAAAATAGAAGCCCTTAAATTGATCTTATAGGAAGTTTTTATGTAATCATTTACTGCCTCTGCAATTCCAAATATCAAATGAGACAAAAGAATAGAGGAAGTCAAATACCCCGCCACTGTCTTACACGTTTCTTCAATGATTGGTACAAAATAAATTATAGCTCTTCTCTTATATTTAGTTACTGCCATCCTATTTAGAAAATATGCTAAAATTACACCACCAATTCCAGATAATAGCCACATGTATTCTTTTTTCTCCTTTATTGCCTTTTTATCAACCGTTAAATTTGCTCATAGCATGTTCTATCCCATTTTCTATAATATCTATCACTGCATCTGCTGCTTTTATAACAGCTTCATCAATTAGTTTTTTCTCTGACTCTTCAAATTTTCCTAATACGTAACTTACTAAATCCTTTTGCGGTTTTCCAATTCCAATTCTAATACGCGGAAATTCTTCGCTATTTAAAAGATATATGATAGAATTCATTCCATTGTGACCGCCCGAACTTCCTTTTTTTCTTATCCTTATTTTGCCCACATCCAGGTCTTTATCGTCATAAATTACAATTACATTTTCAAGTTGAATTTTATAAAAATTTACAGCATCGTATAAAGCTTCACCACTTAAATTCATAAATGTCTGAGGCTTTAAAAGAATTATTTTCTCTCCTTTAAAATTCCCTTCACCCACAAGGGATTTAAATTTTAATTTTGTGACATTTATACCTAATTTTTTTGCCAACTCATCTATTACCATAAACCCTATATTATGCCTAGTTTCTTCATATTCTCTACCAGGATTTCCTAAACCTGCAATTATGTACATACGACCACCCTTCCTTATCAAATTAATTATACATAATTAAACGAAAAAAAGCTATAGTATGTGTAAAAGGCTACCGGCAAGCGATAACTTGCCGGTAGCCTTTGTGCGAGGGAGGCCTTTATTTTATTTATTGAAAGTTTGCACTGCTTTGCAACTTTACAGGAACTGTAAATGTTTTGCTATTTCTCCAAATTGTTACATTTATTACATCTCCAACTTTGTGGTTATTTAATATGCCTTGTAAATCCTCAAAGGAAGTAATGTCTTTACCATCAACCTTTATTATCACATCTCCTGGTTGAATACCAGCTTTTTCTGCTCCACTATTTGGCTGAACTTGAACTACATACACTCCTACGGGCAAATTATATCGGGCTGCATCTTGTTGTGTAATAGTTTGAGCACCTATTCCCATCATAGGCCTTTCTACATAGCCGTGTTTTATTATCTGGTCAATTATAGGTTTTGCCTCGTTTATTGGAATTGCAAAACCCATACCCTCAACAGGAGTTTCTTGGCTCTGGAACATTCCAAAAGGGTCTTGAATACTTGGTCCTATTGAAGTGAGCTTAACACTTGTTATACCTATAACTTCTGCTTTACTGTTCACAAGAGGTCCGCCGCTGTTGCCAGGATTTATAGCTGCATCTGTTTGTATGAGTTTGACAGGCCCATAATCACTTTGGAGATTCCTGTTGAGTCCGCTTATTATACCTGCTGTGACTGTACCTGCAAAGGATTCTCCAAGAGGATTGCCTATAGCAATTGCCAATTCCCCAGGTTGGAGTTTGGAAGAATCTCCTAGTTTTACAATGGGTAAATTAGGAAGGTTTATTTTAAGTACTGCGAGGTCTGTTCTATCATCTTTTCCTACAAGTTTTGCATCAGCACTTCTTCCATCTGAAAGTTTTACTGTGATTTTTGATGCTCCGTCAATTACATGGTTATTTGTGACAATGTATCCATCAGAGCTTATGATAAATCCAGAACCGCTACCTCTAGTTCTATAACCGTAGTTGTAAGCAACACTTGTACTAATTTCTACAACTGCTGGGCTCACTATTTTGTAAATGTTGGGTATCAAATTTAAAATACCGCTTTCGTCTGACGAAGTAGCATCTAGAGGTAAATATCTTGTAACAACTTGTGCTGACGCATCATTTGGGGTCACGTAGTATTTCATTACAGTTCCTGTAATTCCTCCGCCGATTAAAGCTGCCACCAACGCTACTGCGATAAAAGAAGCTAACATTCTCTTTCTGAATCTTTTTACCATCTTCCCCAAACTCTTTTTGTTGTTTCTAAATACCACTTTAGGAATTGGCGCAGTAGTTTCCAACTCCTCTTGCTTTTGTTCCTCTGCTTTTAATATTTCGCTATTTAATTCTTCTGTTTGATATAGCTCTTCTTTTTCATTTTCTTCTGGAAGAACTACATTCTCCGGATCATTCTTTTCAATTTTATCTTCAAAGTCTTTTTCGTAATCCATAATCACTCACTCCTTTTGTTCTTTCTTGCTTTTAATTATAACCCCTTTTTATTAACAAATTATGAACATGATGTAAAGATTTTAAGTAGTTTTTATTAAAAAATTTCCGCGTTGTTTTTTATAAATAAATGTGCGGCCCAAGTATTCACTTGGACCGCTATGATAAGGGAGGTCAAGGAGAGGCATTTGTCGCTCTCAAATATTATTGTATCCCTTATTTATGAATAAAGTGTTAACAAAGTGTAAATATTTTATTGTGATTTTTTAAAATTTTTTCACCGACAAAGTAAAAGTAAATGCTGTACCTTTACCAACTTCACTTTCTACCCATATTTCCTCGTTATGAGCATTTATAATACGCTTTACTATATAAAGCCCAAGGCCTGCTCCATCTTTTCCTCTCGATTTGTCCGCTTTATAAAATCTATCCCATATATGCTCTTGGTCTTCTGGAGAAATACCTATTCCATTATCTTTTATAGTAATGAATACTTTGTCATCTTTTATTTCAGTAAAAATATGAATTATACCCCTTTCTTTAGAAAACTTTATTGCATTATCTATAAGATTTGTCAAAACTTGCTCTATCTTATCCCTATCCCCTATAACTATTCGTCTGTCTTCTTCAAAATCAACCTTAACAGCTAAATCTTTTTCAACTATCCTTTTTTCAAACTTTATAACAGCCAGTCTTATAAGTTCATTTATATCAAATTCAGTCTTATTAAGTGGAAATTGACCTGACTCAAGTTTAGTCATTTCAAGAAAATCGTCTATGAGCCGAGACATCCTCCGTGTTTCTTTTTGTACTATTTTAAGATAATCGCAAGCTTTTTCCTTTGGAATAGTACCGTCTAATATCCCATCTATATATCCTTGTATAGAGGTCAATGGAGACCTCAATTCGTGAGAAACATTTGCCACAAAATCTTTTCTCATGTTTTCTAATTGTTCTAATTCTTTTGCCATAATATTAAAGGATTTAGCCAAATCCCCTATTTCATCTTCTTCCTTATGTTGTACCCTTGCAGAAAAATTCCCCTTCGCTACCTGCTGAACAGCTAAGCTCATCTCTTTAAGAGGCTGAGATATTTTACTGGAAGTATAAGAAATGAGCACAAAACCTATTATAAGAGCTACTCCTCCAGATAAAAGCATTAAAATAAAGATGTTAATAATAGTTTTATTCATTTCTGTCAAAGGAGCATGCATAAATATAGCACCTTCAATTCGGCCATTTATAACAAGAGGCACTCCTACTGTCAAAACAGGCTGATTGAATTTGCCACCAAAATATCCTTTTTTTACAACAGATTGTCCATCTAAAATGCTTTTTATTTCTTCTTTACTGAGGCTTACTCCTGTCCATGCTTTGCCCTGCTGTTGTGATTGACTGTAAATTAGCCCTTCTTTATCTACGATCCATACAGTAGCATTAATCAATCTAGTAACAACGTTTAGTTCTTGATTCCATTTATCTATGTTTATGTCTCCTACCGCAAATTCATTTAAAATTGCATTTATTTCTTGAGCCTCTTCTAACATTATTTTTTCTTTGTCAGCAAAGTAATAGTTTTGAAACATCAGATAAAACATCCCTGAAAGAATAGACAAAGTAATAAGGATGATAATCATATTGCTTATAAAAAGTTTTTTAAAAAGTCTATTTTTGCTCAAATTTAGTTCACCTCAAATTTATAACCTACACCCCATACGGTGGTAAGTTTCCAATTAGGGCCATCTCCCATTTTCTCTCTAAGCCGCTTTATATGAACATCTACTGTACGACTATCTCCCATATAATCATAACCCCATACATTTTCTAATAGCTGGTCTCTCGTGAAAACCCTGTTAGGATGTGTACATAAGAAATATAAAAGTTCTAACTCTTTGGGAGTTAAATCTACATTTTGCCCTTTATAAACAACTTTATATTCGCTTAAACTTACATAAAGTTCTGGATAAGAAACAGCCTGTTTTTCCTCACTTTCCGGTTCATATCTTCTTAAAACCGCTTTAACTCTTGCTACCAATTCTTTCCCGTCAAATGGCTTTACGATGTAGTCATCAGCGCCAATCTCTAAAGCCAATACCTTATCAAGTGTATCCCCTTTTGCGGTAAGCATTATTATAGGCACCTTTGAAAATTTTCTGACTTCTCTGCAAAGAGCTATACCATCAATTCCTGGCAACATTATGTCAAGTATGACGAGCTTTGGAGGTTTTTCTTGTATTTTCTTTAGTGCGGTTTGCCCATCGTATATCTGCTCTACATCAAAACCCTCTTTTTCAAGGTACAAAGAAACTATTTCACATATATTCTTGTCATCATCCACTACATAAATCTTTCGGTTATCTCCCACAAAATCACCCTCTACTTCAAGTTTCCTTGCTTAAATTATATCATAATAAAATTTTAAATAATATAAAAAAGGCACATAAAGTGCCTATACAAACAATTTACTTACAGACATTCCTTCATGGATTCTCCAAATCGCTTCTGCAAATAAAGGAGCTACAGACCTCACTTTAATTTTGTCAATTTTTTTCTCTTCGGGAAGAGGGATTGTATCGGTTATAACCAATTCTTTTATTGGTGATTCCTTAAGCCTTTCAATCGCAGGGCCTGACAACACCCCATGAGTCGCGCAAGCATAAACTTCAGTAGCACCACTGTCAAGAAGAGCCTCCGCCCCTTGTACCAAAGTACCAGCGGTATCAATAAGGTCATCTACCAAAATAGCCTTTTTCCCTCTTACATCACCTATTATATTCATTATCTCTGCTACATTAGCTTTTGGCCTTCTTTTGTCAATAATAGCAAGAGGAGCATTCAATTTTTCTGCAAAATACCTCGCTCTTGTCACACTGCCATGGTCAGGGGAAACAACTACTACATCATTTCCCAATTCCTTGTCAAGAAAATATTTCGCAAGTATTGGTCCTCCTAAAAGATGGTCTACAGGAATATTAAAATACCCTTGTATTTGTGGAGCATGAAGGTCCATTGTAACAACTCTATGGGCTCCTGCTGCAGTTATAAGGTCAGCTACAAGCTTTGCAGTAATTGGGTCCCTCGCCTTTGCTTTTCTGTCTTGTCTTGCATAACCATAGTAGGGTATAACTGCATTAATTTCAGCCGCAGATGCCCTTTTAAAAGCATCAATCATTATCAATAATTCCATTAAGTTGTTGTTAACAGGCGCACAAGTTGACTGTATTACAAAAACGCTTGCACCTCTTACACTTTCTCCAATCCTTACACTTATCTCTCCATCACTAAAAGTCCCTACTTCTGAATCACAAAGTTTAAGTCCAAGATGTTCTGCTATTTCACTGGCTAACTTAGGATTTGAATTTCCTGAAAAAATTTTTAGAGAACTATTATATCTTACCATTTAATTTAAAGCCTCCCTTTTTTTATTCTTTCCTGTACCCAGCCCTCTTTATTAGTTTGCCTACTTCTGGCTATGGCAAGGGCTCCTTCAGGAACATTCTCTGTTATAGTTGAACCAGCAGCAATATAAGCATTATTTCCAATCTTTACTGGCGCTACAAGATTTACATTACATCCCACGAAAACATTATCTCCTATCACTGTCTTGTACTTTTGTTTACCATCATAATTAACTGTAATAGAGCCACATCCCATATTGACATTTTTACCAACTTCCGCGTCTCCCACATACGTAAGATGAGGAACTTTACTCCCTTCATCAATTATTGACTTCTTTATCTCTACAAAATCCCCTATTTTGACATTACTCTGTATCACAGTTTCTGGCCTTATGTGGGCAAAAGGTCCTATTTTAACATTATTTCCTATTTTTGAAGAGAGTATTACCGAATACGTGACACTACATCCATCACCGATTTCTGAATCAACAATCCTACAATTAGGCCCTATCTCACAATCACTTCCTATTTTCGTTTTCCCTTCTATAACACAACCAGGCAATATTACAGTATCTGCTCCAATCTCCACTTCAGCTCCTATATAAGTGGTATCAGGGTCCACTATTGTTACTCCGTTTTCCATGTGACGATAATTAATCCGCTTTCTCATTATTTTCTCTGCTTCAAAAAGCTGGACCCTTGAATTTACTCCCGTTATCTCCTCTGAAGGTACAGTAAAAGCGCCAATTTTTCCATCCATATCTCTTATAATTTCCACAGCATCCGTCAGATAATATTCACCCTGTGCGTTATTATTGGTTATCCTTCTTAACGCCTTTTTTAGTTTGGCTATATCCATAACGTACATGGCAGAATTTATCTCATGGATGCTTTTTTCTTCTTCCGTCGCATCTTTATCTTCCACAATCTTTATAACGTTTCCACTTTCATCCCTTATTATCCTCCCATAACCTGTAGGGTCTTCTAATACTGAAGACAAAATAGTGACACTGTTATGCTCTTTAATATGAAAATTTATTAATTCTTTTAAGGTATTGGAGGTAATAAGGGGCGTATCTCCAGTCAAAATCAGAACATTACCTTCCTCAGGGAGTAAGTCTTCCGCCATCATCACAGCATGACCTGTGCCTAACTGCACTTCTTGATAAGCATACTTGACTCTTTCTTTTAAAACTTCCTTAACTTCTTCTGCTTTGTGGCCGACTACTACAATTACTTCGTTACTTCCTATTTTTTCCACCGCATCTACTACCCATTCTATCATCGGTTTACCACAAACTTTATGAATCACCTTGGGATGCTTAGATTTCATTCTTTTCCCAAGACCCGCCGCTAAAATAAGCGTCACTAGCCCTTCCAATTTTTCCACACCCTCTATACTAAATTTAATTCTCATACCCTATACTATTTTAACTATAATTGCAGCAAAGTTCAACAAAAAAATAAAAAGGAGACAAGCTCCTTTTTATTCCTTATGTGCAGCTTCTTGTTCTTTTGCTTTTTCATATTCTTTGAGAATAGCGCTTTGTAATCTATTTCTTGTGTCTGAATTTATAGGGTGAGCAATATCTTTAAACTCCCCTTCGGGAGTTTTTCGACTTGGCATAGCAATAAACAACCCATTTTGGCCCTCTATAACCTTTATGTCGTGAACTACAAATTCATTGTCAAAGGTTACAGAAACTACAGCCTTCATTTTGCCTTCCTCATTAAGTTTTCTCACCCTTACGTCTGTAATTTCCATAAGCTCACCACCTTCCTGAAGTTAAACCCTAAGTTAGCATTTGCGGAACTACTCTTACACTAATAAATATTCGCCATAAAATCAAAATTTCCTTCAGGAAAAACTAAAATTCCGAAAAATTTTTAAAAAATTTTATTCATTTTAATCCTTCAATATCCAATCACTTATTTCAATGTCAATTATATTTTTCTCTTCCTCCATATTTTTTAACACGAAAACCGAAATGTAATTATCTACCAGCTTATTCTCCGGTTTTTCCGTCGAAATCATAACTCCTGCACCAACCACTTCAGCGTCAAATTCCTCCATAAGTTCCATCATACCTTTAATCGTCCCACCTGCTTTCATAAAGTCATCTATCAATAATACTTTAGAACCTTTCTGTAAAGACCTTCTAGCCAAAGACATAGATCGTATGTGTCTTTGAGACCCAGAAATATAATTAATAGAAACAAAAGAACCTTCTGTAACTCTGCTATCTTTTCTAATTATTACAAGGGGAACATTAAGCGTCCTTGCGCACATTAAGGCAATAGGTATACCCTTTGTCTCCACAGTTACAATCGCATCAACGTTTTTATCCAAAAAAGGAAATACTAAAATTTCACCAATTTTTGTTACAATATTGGGAGAATAAATCAAATCGGCAGTGTACAAAAAACCTCCGGGAATTATTCTCGACGGATCCTTTAA
This sequence comes from Thermoanaerobacter sp. A7A, assembly GCF_000445185.1. Taxonomy (GTDB): domain Bacteria; phylum Bacillota; class Thermoanaerobacteria; order Thermoanaerobacterales; family Thermoanaerobacteraceae; genus Thermoanaerobacter. Next base: position 49,630 of record NZ_AVAF01000171.1, on the reverse strand, counting down.
TTTTTCCTTTATTTCTTGTACAAAAGGCAAATAACTTTTAATATTAGCTATAGGAATGTATTTTACTCCACCACCAGCTCCAGGCAGCGTAATTAATTTACCAAAATTAAATTTTTCTATTACACTCTTTAAAATATCGATATCTTCCGAGGCAGTAGATTTAGCTATACCAAAAAAATTCATAAAATACTCCAAATTTATTAGTGTATTAGGATTTTCACTAAATATCTTAACGATTGCTGCCAATCGTTCATACCGTTTGTACTTATCCATAAAAAATAACCTCCGCACATACAAACTTTTATACCAAAATTATATTTAAAAGTTCACTTTTGTGCAACATGTGATATAATTTTTTTATAAATATAGGGGCTTTTGACAAGCTTTAATCATATTTTAACCATGAAAAGGCAATAATAACAATAGGAACTGAGAGGAGCGTAAACTATGGATATAAATCTTGAAAACTTTAAAAGAGTGCATTTTATAGGAATTGGCGGTATAAGCATGAGCGGTTTAGCTCATATACTTTTGAATAACGGCCATATAGTAACAGGCTCAGATATAAAAAATTCTCATATAATCGAAAGGTTAAAACAAGAAGGAGCAGTTATAACAATACCTCACAATGAAAACAGTGTCATAGGTTCTGATTTAGTAGTGTATACAGCTGCTATCCATGAAGATAATCCTGAATATCAAAAGGCTAAAGAATTAAATATACCTACTATAGATAGAGCTACCCTTTTAGGTCTCATTATGAAAAAATACAAATACGGCATTGCTGTTGCAGGAAGTCATGGAAAGACAACTACTACTTCTTTAATATCTGTAATACTCGATGGTATGGGATTTGACCCAACAGTTTTAGTAGGAGGAGAAGTAGATGTAATAGGAGGAAATGTGAGAGTTGGAAACAGTGAATATTTTGTCACAGAAGCTTGTGAATATACAGATAGTTTTCTAAAGTTTTATCCTTACATAGCTGTTATACTAAATGTCGATTCAGACCACTTAGATTACTTCAAAAATATTGACAACATAAAACAGTCTTTTAGGCAATTTGCTAATTTAGTTCCACCAGATGGATTTGTGGTAGCATGCAAAGATGATGCAAACACCATGTATGTTGTAAATGGGTTAAATAAAAACATTGTGACCTATGGTATTTACCAAGATAGTGATTGGAAAGCAAAAAACATAAGTTTTGATGACAAAGGCTGTGCAATTTTTGACGTTTATTATAAAGAGGAATATATGGGCAATTTTAAATTATCAATACCCGGAAAACACAATGTTTACAACACCTTAGCTGCTTTGGCAGTAAGTCACCTTGTAGGAATTGACATAAAAAAAGCTTCTCATTATTTAACTGAATTCAAAGGCACTCATAGAAGATTCGAAATAAAAGGAATAGTTGATGGCATAACAATTGTGGATGACTATGCTCATCACCCTGCTGAAATTAAAGCAACTTTAGAAGCAGCAAAAAATTATCCTCATAAAAGAATTATTTGTATATTCCAGCCACATACTTACTCAAGAACTAAATCTTTGCTTAATGATTTTGCAGGATCCTTTGACAATGCGGATAAAATAATAATAGCTGACATATACGCCGCAAGAGAAAAAGACACAGGAATTGTTTCATCTAAAGATTTAGTGGAACTAATCTCTCAAAGAGGAAAGGATGTTTTGTACTTAAAAGATTTTGACTCTATAGTTGAGTATTTAAATAAAAATGCAAAAGCAGGCGATTTAGTATTAACAGTTGGAGCAGGAAATATCTACGAAGTAGGAGAAACGTTTTTAAAAGGCCATAAAAAAGCTGTAGGAATGTAAACCCTACAGCTTTTTATCTTGCAACACAAGATTTCCTCTCCACAAGCTTTACAGGCACAATGATGTGGTCTGTGTCTACATCCTTTTGCTTTAACCTTGCAATCAAAAGTTCTGCAGACTTAATTCCCAAATCAAATGTAGAAATATCTATTGTCGTAAGGGGTGGGTTTGCAAAAGCTGACAAGGGAATGTTGTTAAACCCTACTATTGATATATCCTCAGGAACTCTATATCCTTTATCTATTGCAGCCCTTATAACACCAAATGCCATAACATCATCAGTAACCACAACTGCAGTAGGTTTTTCTCTTTCTAATATTCTCATCATCGCCCTGTATCCACCGTCTTCTGAAAACTCATCTTGTTCCACCAACTCTCTCTTAAAAGGTATTCCATTTTCCTCAAGGGCAAGTTTATAACCATCTAACCTATCTAAACTCACTACATATTCCAATGAACCACTTATAAAAGCAATTTCTCTATGCCCATGTTTAATAAGGTAATTAGTAGCAAGCTTAGAAGCCCCTATATTGTCATTGTCAACCCAATATACACCTTTAGCATCAAGAGGTTTACCTATTACTACAAAAGGAAATTTTTCATCTCTTAGCCAAGGTATAAGCTCATCGGTTGTACGAGAAGATAAAAGAATTATTCCATCTACTCGTTTGCCTTTTACCATATTTATAACCGCTTCTTTTTCCTCTTCTTGATTTCCAGATGTCGACAAAAGCAAATCATACTTTTCTCTATGGGCAACAACACTTATGCCCCTCATAACTTCTGGGAAAAAAGGATTTGAAAAAGCTTCTTCTGTGGAGCGAGGCATTATAAGTCCCAAAGTATTTGTCACTTTACTTGCAAGGCTTCTGGCAATGGCATTTGGATAATACCCCAATTCCTCCATCGCCTTCCAAACTCTTTCTTTTGTCTCTTTACTTATACGCGGATTATCAGCAATAACCCTCGATACAGTAGAAGGAGCAACATTTGCCCTCTTTGCCACATCTTTAATCGTTACATTCATGTATATCACCACCTTTAAAATGAAACCGATTGCATTTCTTCTATTTATTATTCTATCCTATTCTTTTATTTACGTCAACAGTTTTCATTTTCTTTTAAGCATTCTTTATATAACCCCAGCTATTTTTAATATCTGTTCAGTAATTCTATACAAAAATACTAACACTGATAAAAGTACAGGCCAATGCAAGAAAATATATAAGTCTTCTTTTAACTTTGTAATACCGCGAATAACATATGGGTCAGTTACTTTCTTCAAATATCTCAATAGCACATACAAAAGAATAGCAGCAAATAATGCAAAAATCCCATAACCAATGACAACAATAAATGGAATATCTACCTGTTGTAATGGAGTTGCTTTTCCTAAGTTTTGTTGTGCTATAAAATAGGATAACAATACAGAAATAGTGTTATTTGTAAAATGGCCTATCATTCCTCCATATATGGAATTAGTTCTATACACCACATATCCCAATAAACTACCGAGAAAAAGTATACCTAAAAAATTTTGCACATTTAAATGAAGCATTGCAAAGAATATAGCGGTTATAAAAATACTCTTTATAGAACCTCTCATTTCAAAACTTCTCATAACAAGTCCTCGCATAAATATTTCTTCACAGCAGGCAGCTACAGCTCCAAATATTAGAATTTGCATAAAAAGTTCTTGTGTATTGGAAGCTGCAGGTATTGGCATAACCGGAATTTTACCTAATTTAGATAGAAAGTAATTTGTTAAAAGTGCAAAAAAACCTGATACTATCCAACCTAAAGCAGCTATTATTATCACTAAAAAAGCTTGATCACCCTTTATAGGATTTAACCTTAAAACATATTTTACATCATATCTTTTAAAAAGAAGGTAAAGAATAACAGGCAGTAAAACAAGAAAAAATTCTGTGATTAGTATACCTATATATAAAGAAGCCTTTTGCACCAAATATCCCACTGTTATGAGAAGTAACATGACAAAAAAGTACAACTTACTTACATCTTTTTCATCTGGTCGCATTTAATCACTTCCTTTTTTACATCGTCAATTTCACCCTTATAGATTTTAACATAAAAAGAATAAAAAAGTAAGAATTAAATGTGAGGATTTTGTGAAACCTAATAATTGAAAATTTCAATTAATGTGATATAATAAATAATAGAAAAATATGGAGGTGATGTAAATGAGCCTTATGAGGCGAGGACGTGATTGGTGGGATTGGCCATTTGACATCAATCTCAAAAATTTGCCAAGTATTTTAGACGTTAACTTTCCATCTTTTTCAGGTCTATTTTCTCGACCAAGAGTAGACATCACCGAATCTGAAACAGAAATAGTCGCAACTGCTGAACTGCCTGGTGTTGACAAAAAAGACATTGAAATAAATGTTTATGACAATATACTGGAAATAAAAGGGCAAACCACAGTAGACGAAGAAAGAGAAGATAAAAATTATTACATGAGAGAAAGATATTACGGAAGTTTTGCCAGAAGAATAGAACTACCAGCAGAAGTAGACCCTGAAAGAACCACTGCTAAATTTGAAAATGGCATCCTCAAAATCACAATGCCAAAATTACATCCAAGTAAGCCAAAGGGAAGAAAAATAGATATAGAATAAGAAATTGGGTAAGTTTTTACCCAATTTCTTTATTTCTATTTGCTTTCTTTGTCATTCTCTATAATTGTACCTATACGTTCTTTACCATATAAATTTTCCTTGGCTTATATCTATGCATTTGTTAACATAACAATTGATTTACACGTAAAAATGTGTTATACTAAATTACGTGGAGGTGATATTATGAATAGAGAAAGGCAAAAAATAGAAACACAGAACATCACATTGTCTTTACCTAAAAATTTATTACAAAGGATAAAACATATAGCTATAGATAAAAATACATCTGTATCTAGGCTTTTAACAGACACGCTAGAAGAAATAGTAAAAAAAGAAGACTCCTATGAAAATGCTAGATTATATCATATAAAAATATTAGAAAAAGGTTTTGATTTAGGTACAGAGGGAAAAGTTACCTGGAGGAGAGAAGATTTATATGAAAGATAATAGAAATTTGCAGTTCATTGATACAAATATTTTAGTTTACGCTCATGATGTATCTGCTGGTAAAAAACATGAAATTGCAAAAGAACTACTAAAAGAATTATGGTATGAAAGAAATGGATGCTTAAGCACACAAGTGCTTCAAGAATTTTATGTAACAATTACAAGAAAAGTAAAAAAACCTTTGATTCCAGCTGAAGCAGCAGAAATTATTTCAGCTTTTAAGAGTTGGAAACTAAATATAATAGATTTTGAAGATATACTTGACGCAATTAAAGTTTCACAACGCTACATGATTTCTTTCTGGGATTCGCTTATAATCGTTAGTGCAATAAACCTGGATTGTAATATAATATGGAGCGAAGATTTAAATTCAGGCCAGTATTTTAGCAAAGTAAAAGTACAAAATCCATTTTCCTTAGGCAATGACTTTTGAGTATTCCTATTTTTCCATCACCGCACTTGACCAAGCTTCACTTTCTTTCTCTCTAAGCTCTTCACCTTTATATCTTGCTAATGCTTCTCGTAGCAATATCGCATCCTTACACTGTCATCTAGAAATAATTAAAGTTCTCATTTATACCTAAACTGTATGCAAATAAAAAATTAGGGGCAAGCTCTTGCTTACCCCAATTTTTTAGTCAATTTTCTTTTTAAGCACTGCTATCATAAGAGCAGTAACTACTGTACCAACTGCTATTACTCCAATGTAAAGAAGAGGATTTGACACAGCTATCGGTATTACAAATATTCCCCCATGAGGAGCTCGAAGTTCAATGTGGAAAAGCATTGAAAGAGCGGCTGTCACAGCAGAGCCCACCATTATAGAAGGTATTACCCTGAAGGGATCTGCTGCTGCAAATGGTATAGCACCTTCTGTTATAAAGGAGGCCCCTAAAACCCATGCAGCCTTACCTGCTTCTATCTCTTCCTTTGTAAATCTATTCTTGAAAAGAACAGTTGCAAGTGCAAGTCCAAGAGGAGGTGTCATGCCTGCTGCCATGACCGCTGCCATTGGAGCAAAAACATTTGATGCTAAAAGACCTGTTGCAAAAGTATAAGCTGTCTTGTTTACAGGACCACCCATATCAAAAGCCATCATAAGTCCCAATATTGCTCCAAAAATCACTGCATTTGTAGAACTCATCCCAGTAAGCCAGGCAGTCAAAGATGTCATTATGGCTTTCATTGGAGAACCAATTACATATATCATTAAAAGTCCTACTATTAAAGTCGATAATACCGGCAATATGAGTATTGGCATTAAACCTTCTAATGTTTTAGGAAGCTTTATTAACCTTTTCAGATAAACTATCGTATATCCTGCCAAAAATCCTGAAATGATACCGCCTAAAAATCCTGCCCCAGTGGATACTGCCAGCATACCGCCTACCATACCGGGAACAAGACCAGGCCTATCTGCAATAGAAAATGCTATATAGCCAGACAAAATCGGCACCATCAATGCAAAAGCTGAACCACCGCCAATTTTCATCAAAGCCCAAGGAAGAGTTCCTTCTACCTCAAAGGCTTTATATCCCCAGAAAAAGGAAAGTGCAATTAAAATACCACCTGCAACTACAAAAGGTATCATGTAGGAAACACCTGTCATAAGGTGTTTGTAGGCACCTGTCCTTTGCGCTGACCTTTCTTTATGAATTTCTTCTACCTTTTCTACATAATCTTTTGGCTTTTCCATCTTAAGAGCCTTTTCAATAAGTCCTTTTGCATCCTTTATAGCATCTTCAACTGGTACCTCAAGTACAGGTTTACCGGCAAATCTTGATTTATCAACTTTTGTCGCAGCTGCTATTATGACAGCATCAGCAGCTTTTATATCTTCTTCAGTAAGCTGGTTTTCTGCACCTATTGACCCTTGAGTCTCTACCTTTATGTCTACTCCCATTTCTTTGGCTGCCATCTGAAGATTTTCCGCCGCCATATAGGTATGAGCAATACCTGTAGGGCAGGCTGTAACAGCAACTACCTTTTTCATAATTAATCCCCTCTCTTAAAAATTTACTTATTAAAAGCGTTTATGACTTCCTCAGGTGTCAAAGCTTTTTCTAACTCTTCTCTCACCTCCTTATGCATTAAAGACCTTGAAAGCTCAGCCAAAACTTTAAGATGTAACTCATCAGAGTTGTCTGGCACAGCAATTAAGAAAAATAAATGGGCAGGTTTGCCATCCATTGAGTTATAGTCTATTCCTTGGCAAGACTTACCAAATACTATTGCTGGCTTTTTCACAAGACTGCTTTTGCCATGAGGTATTGCAACCCCATAACCTATACCTGTAGAAAACTCCTCTTCTCTTTTTTTCACCACTTCTAAAAAGCCTTCTTCATCATCTACAACTCCATTTTCTTTTAAAACACTTACTAACTCTTCCAACACTCCATTTTTGTCCTTTGCCTTTAGGTCAAAAACCATCATTTTTTCGTTCAATACATCTTTTATTTCCATTTCCATCACCTTTTAATCCTTTCTATTTCAATCTTATCCTTTAATATATTTACCTCCTCAAGAGTACCTGCTCTTGTGCCTTCTTTCATGACAACTGAGGTAGATAAAGCTGCTGCTATTTTTATTGTCTCCTCAATGGGAAGTCCTTTATATATTCCATGGGCAAAGCCTGCAACAAAGGCATCTCCTGCTCCAACTGTCCCTTTTACTTCAACTTTTACAGGCATTACCCTGTATATTCCTTCTTTTGTTATCACAACACTGCCACGGCCTCCCATAGAAATTGCAACTATTTCTATGCCTGAATCCTTCAGCTTTTTTCCTTCTTCAATAACCTCTTCTAAACTTTCAAGCTTTTTGCCTACTACATCTTCTAACTCCTGCACATTAGGTTTTATCATGTAAGGCTTTTCTTCTATGCCGTATAAAAGCGCTTCTTTGTCAGCATCGAGAATTATTTTTAAATCACCGCTTTTTTCTCTAATTATATCTTTGTAAAAAGTCTTTGGCACTCCTTGTGGTAAACTTCCAGAAAGCACAAGCACCTTTGACTCTTCAGCATATTTAAATATACTTTTTTTAAGTAGCTCCATTTCTTCTTCGCTTACATAAGGGCCATATTCATTCAAATCAGTAACTTCCATCCTTGAAATATCAGAAATCTTTATATTTGTCCTCGTCTCATTTTTTATTTTCACAAAGTCAGTTTTTATGCCTTCATCTTCTAAACAATCGATTATATATTTAGCATTCGGTCCTATAAAGCCAAGAGCAATAACATCATCTCCAAAATTTTTAAGGTTTTTGGCGACATTTATACCTTTTCCCCCAGCATCTACTCTTGTTCGAATTACCCTATTTACATAACCAAGTTTCAAATCCTCAACAATTATTGTCCTGTCAATTGCTGGATTCGCCGTTACTGTTGTTATCATTATTTTCATCCTTTCCAAAGCTTACTATATCTATATTTGCCTGTTCATATTTTCTCACTATCTCATAATCAACCTCATCATCTGTTATTATTGCCGTAATGTCTTTTATATCTGCAAATTTGACAAAAGACTTTTTCCCAAATTTAGTGTGGTCTGCTACTATATAAACTTCACTTGCCACATCACACATCGCTTTTTTTGTATTGGCTTCAATTAAGTCTGGAGTCATAAGACCATCCTCAAAAGATATAGCATTTGTACCTATAAAGGCTTTGTCAACTTTAAACTGCTTTATCACCATTTCAGCAATAGGACCAACTAAAGCCTTAGTCCTCCATCTCTGTATACCACCTGTGACAATAAGCTCAATATCTTCATATTTTGAAAGCTCTATCGCGATAAGAGGAGAATTTGTCACAACAGTAAGTTTCATATTCTTAAGATTTCGCGCAATCTCAAGAGTAGTCGTACCAGCATCTAAAATTATAGAATCTCCTTCTTCTATCATTGAAGCAGCAATTTTACCTATTTTCCTTTTTGCCTCAAGTTCTACATCTTCTTTTTCAAAAAATGCAGGCTCATAATGAGTGCCAACATTCAATATTGCACCACCGTGAGTCCTCTGTATGAAACCCTTTTCCTCCAGTACATGTAAATCTCTTCTTATTGTTGATTCAGAAACATTAAAAAGTTTACTCAGTTCAGAAACACTGATACTTTTATCCTTGCTTATAATTTCTGCAATCTTTAAGCGTCTCTCCTCACCAAACATCCTATCAGATATACTCATATTCATTCACATCCATTCAATATTATCCCGCTCAAATGTGATTGATTTTGCTTAATTTTGATTAAATATTATCATTTTTGTTTTGTCAATAGGCAAAAAAATAAAACAGGCAATGCCTGTTTGAGAGAAAATAAAAGAGTCCCCCAAGGAGGAGGACTCTTTAAAGACTAAATTATTGAATTACTATTATAGTAACTTTGCCGCTCGTAGCATCAACATATGCATTAACATTTGAGCCATGTACATATACAATTGTATTACCATTAGCATCAGTACCAGTTTGTTGCGGCACTATTTCACCAAAGCTTGCTGTTGTCACACCCGTTACGTTACCACTTGTATCTTTCACAAGTTTAAATATCTTAACTGCTGGATCTAATGGTTTTACAGTTCCTCCAATATTGATGAATGTATTGCTAATTGCATATACTTCACCATTTACTAATGTTGTTACATCAACTTTTGCAGGATTCGTTGCATTTCCATTAGAATCTACACCAAAGGTAATGATATCCCCATATGCAAATGGAGCTGTTGTAGGTGGTGCACTAGTTAATACTGTATAAGCAGTATCTGTTCCACTCACATTTACATAAAGTTTGTATCCGCCAGCAACTAATGCATATCCTTCGTATACACCAACTGTTCCAGTTGTTATTGGAGCTATTGCATCATTCACTTGCAGATATTGTACTTGGTTGAATGAACCTGTTGTGGAAAGTTTAACTGCTTTGTTACCTGTTCCTATATCAGCAAATTTAATCGGTTTTACAGTACCATTATATACTTGATAAATTACTGTACTGTCTGTTACATAGTATGTGGTTGTTCCAATAGTAAGAGTCTTGTTCGTTTTCGGCGGTCTAAATCCTGCTGCCTGCGCCTCTGCCTCTGTTTTAAACCATACCTGCGCTTTTGTTTTGTCATACCATGGATCTCCAGGAATATGGTAAATTTTCTCTCCTTTGCGGTTGATATTACCCTTAATTAATCCCCTGCCGCTGCTGTCTACATACACTTTACCCGGTTCTCCGTAATACCCGTATGGTAGGTTCTGAGTGGTTGTTCCAATAGTAAGAGTCTTGTTCGTTTGATCTACACTAGCACTGCCAGAAACAGGCAATGTTACTGGCGATACATTTGTAAACTGACCATTAGCATTTACATCATATGTGATTGGTGCTGGTACTGTAGTAACTGACCAAATATCGTTGTAAACATTAGTAGATACAGTTGTTCCATTATAAGCTGTTACATTATCTACTAAATCATATACTGCTGTGGTTCCATCCGGCTTGACAATTTGGAATTTGTATGTTGCATTGCCAAATGCATCTGTTACTTTACCTTTATTTACTACATATGCATAATTAGCAGCATAGGTTGCTGTTACCAACTTCGCATCATATATCTTGCCATTGCTGTCAAGATACAATGTGTAAGTATTACCCGCTGTAAAGGAACTGGTAGATACTTGTGCCCCTGTTGCAAATCCATATTCTACGCCATTGTCCAATTTAATAGTCTTGGTTAATGGTTTTACTTCTACTACTTTGCCTGTCACTGTGTTACTTGATGCAAGTATTTGATAGATCGTTCCATCAGGTGATGCTGCTACTTGAATCACATCTCCAACTGCTAAATCAGCAAATGTTGCTGCTTTTCCATTCTTCGTAATTGTGTAAGTTACATTCGCAGCTCCCAAATTGTATGTGCCATTAGCATATACTACCTTATTTGTTGCATCAATAAATCTAATCTTTTCAGGAGCAGCATATCCAGTTGCAATGATATATTCAACCTTGCCATCATTGTTATTGTCAATTAAGGTTGCTGAGGAATTTGCTATCGTAGTCACATTGGGTTTGTTATTAACACTGTCAGATAATTTACCTATATTTTGGCCATTGTAGATCACTACATTGTTATCTGCTACAGGTATCGTTTTTACTGTATTATCAGATGCAACATAGTATATTGTTCCAGCTACTGTACTATTAGTAATTTGTGTTGTTGTGATTATTGTATTGCCAGTTGGAACCGCTATAAGTGCAGTACCGTTTTTCACATAAACCGTTACATTTTGTCCTATCAATGACTTAAAGTCAACAGAACCAACATTAACAGTCGTTGAACCCACTGTAGCCTGTGTTGCAGTTACATTTGTAACTACACCTGTTATTTGGGTATATCCAAGATATGTTAAACCTGATGCCAACAATGTTTGTCCCTTTGGCAATCCTGTATTAGGATCTACTACAATGTTCCCGTTTGCATCATAACTTACAACAGTACAATCTAAAGCCCTGTTCATTATAATTGCAAGATCGCCACGGTTTATCACATCATTGAAGCCACGATTTATACCCGTTGTCAGACCGAGTTTTTGTGCTTGAGCAACAACGCCATATGGCCATGAGAGATTCTTATAGCCAAGGGCATTGAGCATGAAGCCAAGAGCTTGTGCATATGTTACTTTTTCTTCTGGAGCAAACATGCCATTGCCTACACCATGTGTAAGGCCAAGTTTTGCTGCCAAGTTGATGTCACCAATTGCCCAGTAATTCTTTGGAACATCTTTGAAAGCCGGTGCATCATTTTTAGCCATTTCAGCTAAATTTCTGTAGCCAGATAATCTGTTTACGAAAACAGTCATCATGGCTCTTGTAACTGGCTGATCTACGCCATATGTGCCGTCTGTATTACCATTTGTAATGTTTAGAGCATACAGACGAGCCACTGCTGATGCATAAGGTGCATCATCTTTCACATCGGTGAACGGTGTCGTTGCAGCAAAACCTACTGCCATCGCACTGAACACCAATGCGAATGTGAGAACCACTGCTATTAACTTTTTGAGGTTCTTCATACAGTCAATCCTCCTCCTTGTATTTGTATTTTAATTTTTATATTTTTTGTTTTGAAAGGCATAATGCCTTTCAAAAATTTTTTACCTATGTAAGTACATTTTAGAGCATGTAGTATGTTTTGGATAAACAACCTGATTATATTATAGCATCAGGTATTTAATGAGTCAATAAATGTTACCAATTTGTAATATTTCTGTAATATTAATTTAACATTACGAACCCTGTTGTAATATTATTTTGGGTAAAACTTCTATTTCAAACATTCTGTTCCAAGGGTATCTCACTTTTACTTCTATATCTTTTATGCCAACAGAACTATTTCCCGCCTTTACTATTTCTCCAACATATTTTCCCTTTATTGTATTAATAAGGGGCTTCATCTTTATTGAAAGTTCTTTATCTGCAGTTTTTTTGTCTATGTTATCTTTTGCCATGTGGTTTGACTCTGCCCATTTGTACATTTTATTTCTTACATCAGCTTGATAGGCAAAGTCATCCGCATAACGTATAAAGGAAAAAGCTATAAAACTTTTTATAGCATCTTCTTCTTTGTAAGAAGGAAGTATGCTTTTGTCAAGGACCATTTTTAAAGACATTTCAGATATAACTGTCCCTATTGCGTTGCTGGGAGTATTCCAGCCAGCATAGAGAAAGCTTAAGGGATTTAAGTCAAAGAGCACGTTGATTAGCTTTTTATCCGCCATATTAACATATGCAACATCTGCTATTCCGAAAATTTGTCCGTTATTTTTATATTTTTGTATGTCGTTTTTTATTCCTAAATTTTCATGTGTATGGACATATAATATACATTCGCCACTTGAATCGGTTTTTCCTCCTATAAAATTAATTTTTTCTTCTACAATTTTCTTAAGGTCTGCTCCTTCATAAGGCAAAATAACTTTATCAGGGTCTTTTACGTCATAAACGACATTAAAACGAGGAATTTGCTTGTAGTACTCATTTGCAAGCCTTGCCGTTATCTCCATGCCAATTTCATCAGCGCCATGGAGTACGTATACTTTATTCGATATTTGCTGTGTTTTCGCATATTGGTTAAGTTTTCGCGCCACCATATTTGACATGCTAAACTTCTGTGTGTCGTCAATGCCTATTACTAATGTTTTTATATATCCTTCTTTTGTCCAATCAATGAGCTTTTCATTTATTTCTTTATTTAACTCAAAAAGTTCAGTGTACTTAGTAAGCACATCAGGTGGTATGCTTTTTCTTATTTTTTCAAGCCCGGCTTTATCCTTTTCTTGGTTAAAAAGGTCCACTTTATCAGTTAACTCTGAAAATTCTTTTAGTCTGTCACTGTATTTTACATACTGGTAGTCGGAAAATTGTGTAGGTGTAAGGCGAGGTATTATTGAAAATATGATTATATTTTTGATTTCATTCTCTGTCAAAAATTTGTAAAGTAGCGAAAGTCTTTCTTCATAATCTTTATAGTTTTTGATATCACGGGATGCTATAAGGCCTCCATTCAAATACTGTTGCAGTGATATTACAACAGCATAAACGTTACTTCTAGGAATAACCTCATTAAGCCATTCATTAAGCCCTTCAAAGTTTCCCGGCTTTGTGTAGTCATCAAGTACATTTTGTGGAGGCAAAATCAAGTTTTTCCCCCACATATTTGTCAGAAGGCTTACATTTTGGGTATTTACAGGCCGGCTGTCAAGAGGAATAAAAATTATGTCGTCTTTTGGCATTGTAAATTTTTCATTGTAAGTAGAAGCTGGCAAGGAAAATATACATAAAGTCAGTACAAACCACAAAGCTTTTTTAAACATATCCTTCTCCTGCTTGTCTTTTTGTATAAATTATACCATAACAAAAGGGAATTTTCATTTTATTATAATCTTTTTTTGGGCTTGGGGATTCTTCTGAGTACTTTGCACTCCTCATAATTACAGAAAAAGAAAACTTGGCTCATAATTACAAATATTTCTTTTATAAAAAATTTAATGTTTTGTTAACTTTTTTGTAACATATTTGTGATAATTATGTGATATATTTATGATAAATTTGTGTGAGAGGTTGGAAAACATGAGCAAAAAAGCGTTAATCATCCTTACAATCATGGTAACAATTGTACTTGCTGTATCAATTCCAGTGCTACATTCAAAGGCACAATCTAAAAAGCCATTTGTGCCTGTTTTAATGTACCATCACCTTCAAAAAGAAGGTACATTTGATTCTAAAAAGTATGGTGGTGTGATAATCGACCCAGAAAGATTTGAAAAGCAAATGCTTTACCTTAAAGCGGCAGGATATCACACTATAACTTTAGAACAGCTCAGAGATTTTGTACTGTACAACAAGCCTTTGCCACCAAAACCTATTGTAATAACTTTTGATGACGGATATTTAAGCAATTACACGTATGCATATCCTATACTTAAAAAATTAGGAATGAAAGCTGAAATAAATATTATAGTAAGTTATGTGCCAGATGAAGTAAACAAGCAAAAACCCGAAGTTGTTATACCGCATTTTACGTAGCAACAAGCAAAAGAAATGGCAGACAGCGGAGTAATAGAGATTGAGAGTCACACATATGACCTCCACGGTTACAGGTCAAATGATTTTAAGAAAATCCCAATGGTAATGGGACCTGTAATCATTGATGGACATCTTGAAACAATGGAACAGTATAAAGAAAGGCTTTATCTAGATTTCTTGCGCTCACGAGAAATAATTAAAGAAAAAATAGGTAAAGCGCCTATATGTTTAGCATATCCTTTTGGTTCAGGAAATGAAATAAGCGACGAGATAGCAAAAAAAGTAGGTTTTGAGATGGCATTTAGCACTAAAGAAGGAGTAAATTATTATGGCGATAATATTATGAAATTAAAAAGAATTACTGTGAAGGATTCCGATACAGGTCAAGACATTGTTGAAAAAATAAATAAGTTGAGTAAGGATACAGGGTTTATTCCCTTTTGGGATATTAAAAATATGTGGTCTGAAAAGAATATACTTAGTTCGGTAATAAAAGGGATTTTTGCAGGATATGAAGACGGATCTTTTAGGCCAAACAAAATTATATCTAGAGCAGAATTTGCTTCTTTGATAGACAGAGCATTTTTAAAAGATAAACCGACATTGCAGCAAGAAATTTCCTTCAAAGATGTTTCTCAAAATGCATGGTATTATAAACCTATTGCAAATATAGTAAATAATGGAATTATGGAAGGATACGAGGATAACTCTTTTAAACCTCATAATCCCATAACGCGAGAAGAAGCCATTAGCGTTATTATGAAATTTTATGAGCCAGAAGAGAATGTTGATTTTGCCTTTTTTGATCCTGCAGACAAAAATGACATTTCACCATGGGCATATGATTTCATTAAAAAAGCTTATGAGAATAATTTAATATCTGGTACCAATATAGATGGTAAAATATACATTTATCCTAAAAAGCCTTTGACCCGAGAAGAAGCAGCAGTACTATTAGATAAAATAGTGAAGGAGTAGCGAAAAAAGCCACTCCTTCATTTTTAATAATTAGCAAATACGTCTTTTAATTCATCATTTAGTGTATTCCAAGTATATATTGAATATCCAACTGCATCTTTTGAAGCATCAAGAGCACCCCTTAATTCATCTACAGAGGGAAGTCCATAGCCGTCATCATAACCGTGCAAAATGACTTCTATGTTGACGTTGTTTCCTGCTAAAAATTGTACTTTTTTAATGGAATCAGATACAAAATTTTTTGCATCATCATAAGTGTAGTTTGCGCTTGATACGTGCCAGTAGTCCATTAAAGCAATTGCATCAAAATATTTTGCCATTGTAGCATAAGGGTAGTTAGGTCTGTATTGAGGCGGATAAGTGATCGCGATAAAAGGCATTCCTGCAGGTAAATTTTTTAAAGTTTGTGTTGCATAGTCTTCTACCATCTTTGAAGCTGTAACTGGATCTTTTTGAGGCAATTCTTCTATATCTGCAGCAATCCCATCTACGCGATAACCACTTGGGGTAACATAGTTGGCAACTTGAGCCGTCAAAGATGCATCATATGTGGTGTCTTTTAAGTCTGTGTACACCCATGCTATAACCTTTATTCCAGCTCTATGTGCAGCAGGAAGCAAGTCATCCAGCCATTTTTTCCATTTGTCTGGAAATCCCGCTTTTGATGTAGCAACTTCAAGGTAAATATGAGTTACTCTGGCATTTACAAAGCGGCTTAAATCATTTGCAGTAGGCATCGTAGAATATATACTGTACCATACTCCTTTTCCTGCATAGGGTAAAGACGTAAGAGCTTGACCGATATTTCCTCTTGAAGATTGACTGCCACCAGCTGTCAGCGTCCTTCTATCAAAATTAGAAATATCACTCGCTACTTGATTAGGATTGTTATATGCAATTGTAAGCCATCCTGCAATCCAGCCTACTACTCCGTTTTGAAGTTTGACTTTATACCAATCGCCTGATTTGTTAATTACACTTAATATGTCCCCGTTATTGACCTGCGTTATAATGTCATACTGTGTACCTGGGCCTGTCCGTATATTTACTACATCAGCGTTTACCATTAAAGAGGAAGGTAGAGTTGTAATAATCGGTTGTATGTTAATTATCAATTTGCCATCCTGTTGCGCTACGGAATAATCAGCATCACTGCTCAAGGTAATAATTACTCTCACCGTGTTAGGAGTAAGCTGTGTCGGAATAACACCTTTTACAACTTTATCATCAAGGGCAAATCCATATACTCCATTTTTTAAAACTGCATTGTTTAGATCTACAAAAATTGCGTCCTTATTTGGCGATTTTGAAATGTTATAGTTAGAATCTTGAGTTAAAATAATTACACTTCTTGCATCATTCATATTAGTAAATCCTATACTATCTACAGTATACGGTTTGACAGAGGTATCTTGTGTATTTTGATTTGTGGAAGTATTGTTTAAATTAGATTGGAAAGTCTTGGTAGTATTTGAACTTTGATCACTCAATTTTGCAGAAGCAATTTGCGTGTCTGTCCCTGTTTTACTGTCTATATACACAGTGTTTGTATTTTCATCCCAATTGACGTTATTTTTGAAAGCTTCACTTATAAATCGCAATGGGACATATGTATAGCCATAGTTTACAAGTTTAACAGATGAGTCAAGTTTTACAGGCTTGTCATTTACATAGGCAGTGTCTTTGTAAAAATAGAGGACGATTTTATCTCCATTGTAAGTAATCCACACTTTAGTGCTGTCATAACCTATTTGCGCCCCCATTTTTTCTGAAATAAACCTTACTGGCACAAATACATGATTGTCAATCATGAGGGGCTTCATATTCGGATTTTGTTTTACCCCGTCTATGAGGATATTTATAGGTGGGTAATTGTAGGAGATGTTTTTTCCATCGATGTTATAAGTTTCAGCCGCATATGCAAATGTTCCACTGTAAATTAGAAAAATTAATAAAAAAATGAACAGATACTTTCCCTTTCTTCGCATCGGCCTCCTCCTCTTTTGTTTCTCTACTTTTTATTGGATTTATTGTAATACACTTATGTTACAGTTATATTGCAAAAGGATTACAATATGGTTACAAATTCTTCTGCTTTTACTATTTTAATATTTTTATACTCTTTAAGTTGAAGCAAATGATTGTCACCTGTGACTATGAAGTCACAACTTCCTTCTAAAGCACACTCTAAGAAAATATTATCTTTTGGGTCTTCTTTTATAACCTCTATTTTTTGTTTTGGATATACAAATAAAACCCAATCAAAAGATAAAAGCCTATTTAGCAAGTCAAGTCTTTTCTCAATAGTGCCAAAAACAGCAAACTTATCTCGCGTCAACACATTGGCATATTCTTCCACAATTTCTTTGCTTACTACTGGGTCAAATTTATTTAAGACCCAATAATCAATAACTTTTGCAGGATAGCTTTTTTTGCTAATAAAAGCTGAAATTAAAACATTAGTATCAATTACTGCACGCATTTTCGTGCTTCCTCTATCTCTTTTTGTACGTCTTCCTCAGATAAGCCTGCTGTTTCGGCTTTACTTCTAAATTCGTTTAAAATTTGCATAATCTCTAATTGTTTTGCCTTCTTTTCAAGTTCTTTTAATTGATTGTACATAGAATAACTGATTATAACTCCTTTGGGTTCAGATCGAGAAGAAACTATTATCACATCGCCTTTTTCTACTTTTTCTAAATATTCACCTAATTTGGGCCTTAATTTGTCTACTCCAATGACTTCTTCCATTTGTTTTCACCTCCAGATTAATTTTAAAATTAATTTCTAGATATATTATAGCCTTTTTGTTCATAATTATCAAGTAAAATTTAAAGGCTGGATATTATCCAACCCTTATTCTTTCTCTTTTAACATTGCTCCTATAAAATCTCTAAATAATGGATGAGGTTTTAAAGGTCTTGACTTGAATTCCGGGTGGAATTGGGATGCCACAAAATAAGGATGGTCTTTTAATTCTATCATTTCAACCAGCCTCTCATCAGGAGAAAGACCTGAAAGTACAAGGCCTTTTGAGGTTAAAAGCTCCCGATATTGGTTATTGAACTCGTATCTATGCCTATGTCTTTCATAAATTAATTCGTCTTTATAGGCTTCATAAGCTTTTGTTCCTTCAATTACTTTACAAGGATACACCCCCAATCTCATTGTACCTCCTTTTTCATCTATGTCTTTTTGTTCGGGCATGAGGTCAATTACAGGATGAGGGGTATTGGGGTCAAATTCGGTGGAATTGGCCCCTTTAAGCCCTGCCACATTCCTTGCAAATTCTATGACCGCACACTGCATCCCAAGGCACAATCCAAGGTAAGGAATTTTGTTCTCCCTTGCATACTGGATAGCTCTTATTTTGCCTTCAATGCCTCTATCACCAAATCCTCCCGGCACTAATATACCGTCTGCTCCTTTTAAAAGTTTTTCCACTGTCTCATCATTTACATGCTCAGCATTTACCCACCTTATATTCACAGCAGCTCTATGATAAACTCCCGCATGTTTTAAAGCTTCTACAACACTTATATAAGCATCGTGTAAGTCAACGTATTTTCCCACCAAAGCTACTTCTACCTGTCTTGTGGGGTTCTTTTCTCTTTCCACGTATTCTCTCCATTCTTTTAAGTCCGATTCTCCAATAGGCAAATTCAACCTTTTTAACACGTATTCGTCTACTTTTTGCCTTTCTAGTTCCAAAGGCACTTGATAAATTGATTCTACATCCCTATTTTCTATGACAGCTTCTACGCTTACGTTACAAAAGAGTGCAATTTTTTCTTTTAAATCTTGCGTAAGAGGAAGTTCTGTTCTGCATACAATCATATCGGGTTGAATACCTATTGAACGCAGTTCTTTTACGCTGTGTTGAGTAGGTTTTGTTTTTAATTCTCCCGTCTTTCCGAGATGAGGTACTAATGTCACATGAATAAACATGACATTTTCTCTTCCTTGTTCAATTGCCACTTGTCTTATAGCTTCAAGGAAAGGAAGGCTTTCTATGTCTCCTACTGTACCACCAATTTCTGTTATTACTACGTCCACATTTTTTTCTTTTGCAACTCTGTATACTCTTTCTTTAATTTCGTTCGTTATGTGAGGTATCACTTGAACTGTGGCACCAAGATAATCCCCTTTTCTCTCTTTTGTGATGACAGTCCAGTACACTTTACCTGCAGTTACATTGCTATTTTTGGTAAGGTTAATGTCTATAAACCTCTCATAATGACCAAGGTCTAAGTCTGTCTCCGCCCCATCTTCTGTAACAAAAACTTCACCATGTTGGTATGGACTCATGGTACCAGGGTCTATGTTTATATAAGGGTCAAATTTTTGAACAGCAACTGATATGCCACGACTTTTTAAAAGCCTACCCAGTGATGCAGCAGTTATGCCTTTGCCTAAGGAAGACACAACTCCTCCTGTTACAAAAATGTATTTTGCCATCATCTCACCTCTTAAGTGTATTATCGTTTTTTATGATTAATTTTTAATAGTTTATAACCCATAAAAAAATCTCTATTTTGGAAAAATAGAGACTCGTATCCCTTTAAGTTTAAATAAATTTTTTTAAATTTTTGTCATCCCGGCAGTTCATAAAAAAGCACCTCGTAAAAATAAATACTCATTTATTATATAGGATTTTAAAGTGATTGTAAAGAGGATAAAACATCTCACCTCACAAATTAAATCAATCACTTTAAATTATTATAACACAAATTGCATTAGTTTTTGCAAAATATTATAATGTTGTAAGATATTAAAATCTCAAAGCTTTATCTTATTGAAAAGGAGGAAAAATATGGCTGCAGATTATCACGTCCACATAGAAAACGGCCCTTATACTATAGAATGGCTTAAGAAGTTTATAAATTCTGGTTTAAGTAAAGGTCTAGTTGAGATTGGTATCTCTGAACACGGTCACAGGTTTAAAGAAGGTTTTGAAGTATATAAGAGCAATGGATTTAGAAGAGAGTGGATAAAAACTTACATGGACCAAAGCATTGAAGATTACGTGGAACTTATCAAAGAAGCAAAACAAATGGCTCTTCCAGTTAAGCTGGGAATTGAAGCCGATTATTTCCCGGAAAAGGAAAAAGAAATAAAGGATTTCCTAGCTACTTACCCGTGGGACTTTATAATAGGCTCTGTTCACTGGATTGACGATTGGGGAATAGACCTTGAAGAATCAATAGAGGAATGGCACAGGAGAGATGTTGATGAAGTATATCTAGAATATTTTAATATAATTGAGAAAATGGCCAAGACAGGACTTTTTGATATAATAGGGCACATTGACCTCGTGAAAATTTTTGGATTTAGACCCAATTATAAAGTTTTTGAAAAGATAGAAAGAAATATTGAAGAAATTTCTAAGACTGGCATAGTGATTGAGGTTTCAACTGCAGGATTGAGAAAACCTGTTGGAGAAATTTATCCTTCAAAAGAGATAATGGGAATGATTAAGGAATATAATATACCGATTGTAGTAAATTCTGATGCCCACATGCCTCAAGATGTGGCAAGAGATTTTGACAAAGCTTATGCTTATGTAAAATCATACGGGATAAATACTCTTTATTATTTTGAAGGGAGAAAAAAACTACCCTATAATATTTAAAAGGAGCAAGAAAGACCTTGCTCCTTTTTTCATTTATTTATATATATCTCCTCTTGTATCAAAAGCTTTCACTTTAATAGCAAAATCTACGTTGTCAATCTCAAAAATCAATCTATAGTCTCCAACTCTTAACCTATATAAACGCTCCTTTTTAGATGTTTTTAGTTTTTTTATATCTCCCTCAAAAGGCAACTTACTAATAGCGTCTACAATTCTTTTGACTGTTTTCTTATCATGTTTTTTTAACTCTTTTAACACTTTTTTGTCAATTATAATTTTATATCCCATTGTCCTCTATCCCTAATGCCTTCTTTGCTTCTTCTAAAGTTATATATTCTCCCTCGCTTTCTTTTAACAATTTTTCCTCTTCATGGGTCATTTGTTCTACTTCTAAAGATTTATCCCAATCGTTAAATTTTTTTATAAGCTCTTTCTTTTTTTTCTCTTTAAGATACTCAGCAAAGTCAATCACTTCAGCAATTTCCTTCTCCGTTAAAAAATCTATAATTTCATTTAATTTTTTTATCATGCTACTATTTTGCATTTTTATCACCTTAATAAAATTTACTTTACATATATTATATCATCTTTATAATATTCTGACAACAATTCATATCTCTATATCAATCCTCTAACCGCTCTTGCTTTTATTATGCTATTTAATTTATTTAGAGACTCTACTGCTTCATCAGGAATTTCTTTGTCTGTGCTTACAATCATTAATGCTGTTCCATCATTTTTATTTGGGCTTACTTGCATGGTAGAGATGTTTATGCCAAAGTCTCCTAATACATTCCCTATGTGACCTATAACCCCTGGTACATCTTTATTCTTGACAAATAGCATGTACTCCGTAGGTTCAAAATTTACTTTATGTCCCATATACTCTACAATCCTCACTTCTTCTCCGTATGTGGTTCCTGCAAATTGTGTTGTTTTGCCATTGGTATCTGTAATCTTGAGAATGATAAGGCTTGAATAGTGGTTTATTTCTTCGATTTTACCCTCTACAACTTCTATTCCCATTTCTTTTGCTCTTAATTTTGCATTTACAACACTTACATCCTCCTCTAATACGGGCTTTAAAAAGCCTTTAAGAGCATAGAGAGTAACAATATCTGTATTAGTTTTCGAAATTTCTCCTCTATATATCACTTCAATTAATCTAACAGGAGTATCATTTATTTGATAATAAAATGCTCCCATGGCTTCAGCCAATTTCATATAAGGTTTGAGCTGTGAAAATTCGTCGGATTTTACCCCGGGTAAATTTACTATATTTCCGTACAGATTACCGTTTAAAGCCGAGATTACTTCTTGCGCAATGGATATACCTATGTTTTCTTGCGCTTCATAAGTTGAAGCTCCAATATGAGGCGTAAAAACGACATTTGGCAGTTCAAGAAGTGGATTGTTAAAATCTTGTCGTTCTATATTATATTTGGGTTCTACTTCAAGAACGTCCAATCCTGCTGCCGCTACAATGCCCTCTTTAATGGCATAGTAAAGGGCTTTTTCATCAATGATTCCTCCTCGTGCTGCATTTACTATTCTAACTCCCTTTTTCATTTTTTTGAACTCTTTTTCACTGAGCATCTTTTTGGTCTCTTCCGTTTTTGGAAGGTGAATTGTTATAAAGTCTGATTGCTGAAGCAATTCATCTAAAGTAACTTTTTCCACACCGTATTTTTCAAAACGTTCATCTGGCATATAGGGGTCATATGCAATTACTCTCATATTAAATGCTGCAAGTCTAGACGCCACAAGAGAACCAATTCTTCCTAATCCTATTACACCGACAGTTTTTCCGTTCAATTCAACGCCTTTGAATTTATCCCTTCTAAAATCCCCATTAATACCAGCGTGATATGCCTGCGGTATATTTCTGGCTATAGCCAGCATAAGGCCAATGGTCAATTCCGCAGCAGCTACAGTATTTCCAGCAGGAGTATTTACAACAAGAATTCCTTTTTCAGTAGCTGCTGTTACATCAATATTGTCAACGCCATTTCCCGCACGACCTATGACTTTTAATTTTTCACCTTTTTCGATAAGTTCTCTATCTACTTTTGTAGCACTTCTGACAATAATGGCGTCATAATCTTTAATAGTTTCTAAAAGCTCATCTCTTGAAATATTAGTTTTCACGTCTACGTCAGCGTGTTTTTTTAGATATTCAATGCCATTTTCTGATATTTTCTCTGTGACAATTATCCTCAAGTTATATCCCTCCTTACCCCTCTATTGCGTCTTTCAACGCTTCAAGAGTTTTAGTAAGCATTTCTTCAGTAACATAACCCATGTGACCTATTCTTATGATTTTACCTTTTAAAGGTCCTTGTCCTCCTGTTATCAATACTCCATGTTTTTCTTTCATGTGATTTATAATCTCTGATGCTTTGTACTTTTCAGGAACTTTTATAGCAGTTATTAAATCAGAAGCTATGTCCTCTTCCGGCAGCAGCTCTAATCCCAAATTCTTTACGTATTCTCTTACTCTTTTCCCATAGGTGGCTTGCCTTTTGTATACATTATCCAGCCCAAATTCCAAAATCATATTTGTCGCTTTTGCTACAGCCATTATTGTAGAGACAGCAGGAGTAGCAGGAGTATCGGGATTGAGTTTTAAAACGCCTTCTCTTGCTTTTTTTAAGTTAAAATAATATTTTGGAAGATTAGAAGTTTCAGCCATTTTCCATGCTCTTTCACTTAAAGCAACAAAGCTAAGTCCAGGAGGCGACATAAGGCATTTTTGAGAACAAGTTATTACTCCATCAATACCCCATTCGTCCATTTCAAGTGGTATACCACCTAAAGAGCTTACAGCATCAACGATGACTACCACACCGTACCTATTAGCAATTTTTGCAATTTCTTTTACGTTATTTGTAACTCCTGTAGAAGTTTCATTGTGAGTGACTAAAAGGGCTTTGTAATTGCCATTTCTTAATTTGTCCTCCAATACGTTAAGGTCTACGGCGTTTCCCCAGCCAAAGTCTTGAAGTTCTGCATCAAGGCCATAAGCTTTTGCTATATCATAAAACCTTTCTCCAAAGTAACCTATACTGGCTACTAATACTTTATCACCGGTGGAAAAAAGATTCGCAATGACAGCTTCCATTCCACCTGTTCCTGATGAGGTCAAAGTTATAACTTCATTTTTAGTTTTAAATATTTCTTTTAAATTTCTATTGAGATTAGAAAATAATTCATAAAATTCTTCCGTTCTATGGTGTAATGGCTGTGCACCAGCAACTTTTTTTACCTCTTCCGGTACCATTGTAGGCCCCGGTGTCATCAATATCATCTCTTTCATCTTATCACTCCCTGTTACTAGATATATATTTAATATGATAAATCAATAAAGTAAAAAATGCAATAGTAAAAATACATTTGTCCACATAAAGCGGACATTGTTAAAAAAATATCGATTACTGATAGGCAAAAATGAAAATATCTTATCTAAAAAATAAGAATTATTAAAAATCATTCACAACAATTAGAATAAAAAAGCGCCCGTTAGGGCGCATCTTCATTTTATATATTTCCTGTTTTCTCTAAAATTCTGTAAAGCATAGCTGCTGCCTCTGCTCTTGTGGCGTTGTCTTTTGGCTTGAAAGTGTTATCTTCATATCCTCTTACTATTCCAAGTTTTACTGCATTCGCTACTACATTCTTTGCCCATTCGCTTATCTTGTTGTTATCACTGAAAGTGGTATTGCCTATGCTGTCCTCTTTGTACTCTGCAAGCTTTCCGTATACCCTCATTATTACTGCTGTCATCTCTTCTCTTGTTATTGGGTCATCCGGCCTCATATTCTTGCCGTCTCCTAATATTATCCCTTCTTTATATGCTGCTTCTATCGCGTTTGCATACCATGCTCCTTCTTTTACGTCATTGAATTCTCCTTTGTATGGCTCTTCTTCTATCCCTAATGCCCTTATCATTAATGCTGTAAATTCTGCTCTTGTTATTTTTGCGTTCGGTACAAATGTTTCACTGTCTACCCCTTTTATTATGTGCCTTGATGTAAGTACATTTACTACGTCATATGCCCAATTGTCTTTTGTTACGTCTTTGAATTCTTTATTGTATTCAAAGACTCCATATGTTGAGAAGTGTTTGGCTTCAAAGGTTATTGTGTTTGTCTTTTTGTCAATTCTTCCTCCTACATATTCCCATTGATTTGTCTTTTCGTTTAAGTAGTATACTCCTATTTTCCTTATGTCTTTTCCACCTTTTATGTTAAATGTCATTTTTACTGGTGACCCTATTTTTATGTCTTTGTCTCCTGCTTTTATTGTTATGTCATAGGCGCTTGTTACCGGCTCGAAAGATGATGCGGTTATTTTGCCTTTGTTGTGTATGTTAAGTTTTATTGTTCCTGCTTTGTTTATGAGGTCAATTGCTTCTTGTGATACTGCTAAAGTTTTTGCATCAAATTGAAGACCTACTTCGTCTGATTTTACTACTACGTTTTTGTTGTTCTCTGCTATTAAATTAAGTACAGTTACAGGTATTTCTAATGCTTTTTGAGGTGTAGTTCCTATATTTGTTAAGTCAAATTGTATTTCTTTCTTTGAAGTGTCTTTTATGTCTTTTGCTACTTTGTTTTCGTCTATTGTAAGTGTTGTTGTGTTATTTTCTACAACTATTTTGCCTTGTGATACTTCTTGAGATGGTTTTGTTGTTTCTTCAGTGCCTGCAGGTGGGGTCACTGGTGGAACAATAGGTGTAATACCGCCACCACCTCCGCCAGAAGAAGGTACTTCTTTTACTGTGACATTAACTTTGGTAGTTTTATTACTGGTTTTATCACTATAGCTTATTTCAATTGTTGTAGTTCCATCTTTGACTCCTTTTACAATTCCTTTATCCACTGTAACAATATTTGAATCAAAATTATACTGAGCATTTGCCGTCACATCTTTTGTTGTACCATCAGAATAGGATGCCGTAACTTTTAGTTGTGCTGTCTCTCCAACTTTTATTTCAATGGAAGGTGGTTGTGCTGTTATATTTTCAAGTATTGGATCTGTTACTGTAATTGGTACATTTAACGCACTATTGTTATACACAGCAGTAAGCACAGTGCTTCCTTTAGAAAGGCCCTTTACAACTCCCATAGTGTAGTCAGCAATAAGCGGATTTGCAATTATAAATTTAGTGTAATTTGTCACATCTACTTGACTACCATCTGAAAAATGATTATAAACTGCAATTGGCACCATTTTGCCTGCTGGAACTGTTATAGATGGCGGGTCAACACTTATACCCAATGATACAGCTTCTGAAACTACAACTTTTATATCAACAGATTTATTATCATATGTTGCAGTTATTGTAGTTTCACCTGGATTCATTCCAACTACAATTCCATTACCCTCTACTTTGGCAATGTCCCCATATACAGATTCAAACACTGCTTTATCTGTTATATCTTTTGTTGTACCGTCTGTATATATTGCATTAACGGTTATTTTGCCTGTTCCCCCAACCGGTATATAAAGTGGATTTGGATTAGCATTAAGTGAGTTAAGCATGACTTTTTCAAGTTGTATTGTCTTTTGTGTTCCATTATAGGTTATTGTAACATAATTCTGAGTATCTGAAGTATATACATTTGCAGCTACTGTAGCTTCGGCTTTATTTGTCGCCACATCTACTGCACTTATCGAAATGATATTATTTCCCACGTTAAGCGGTACTCTGGCAGTAAAGGTATCATTAAATGTTGTGTAATCATCAGCTTCTTTGTTAAGTATATTGTTGCCATTGATAAACAATTTGTATCCAAATCCTGTATCATACACACTGCCTGCTACTGTAAGGCTTACTCCCTCAGGTGAAATAAAGCCTTTGAAATTATCTACATTTAAAGTAATTTCGGGTTTTGTAACGTCTATATAAATTGGTATCGCAAATTCTGTCTTGTGTTCATATGTTGAAGGGTCGTCTGCATTATACAATTTATCAAATGCAAGGAATTTTATCTCTTTCTTTCCATCACTGTCAAAATGTATTGTTGTTGAGAAAGTATTGTCTGGATTGACCGTTACTTTTTCATCATTAATATACAATTCACCCATAAATGTCGTCTCATCTTCTATGGTTCCTGAAACAACAATATCTCTTGTATTAAATATTTGTGCTACTTGAGGTTCTTTTACAGTAATTACAGGTCCAAAATTGTCTTTTATTTCTTGGTTAAATGCAATACAGCTATTATTTACACCCATTATATCAGAAATATTTCCTGCATAGTCTACACCAAGTACAGCAATAAATGTATAGCGGTTTGGAAGGTCTACTTCTGTTGAAACAGCATCACTTGGCAGTGATTTTGTTTCAATATTTGTGACATTTCCAGTAATAGGGTCAATCTTCCCTGTAAAAATTATATAGGATTCTATACCCGAACCTTTATCACTACCTGCCCACTTCACTGTTGCTTTTCCGTTTGAAATGTAATCTGCCTTTAAGTATCCATTTTGGTCAACATAGTCCGCATTTAGCAAAACTTCAGGAGGCATTGTATCGACTTTAACAGGCATTTGAAGAACTTGGGTTCTAGCATTCGGATAATCTATCTTAGATTCAAAGCGCATATAATATTGTCCATCAGGAACTGCTCCAAATTGTCCTGTTACAGGGTTAAATGCTTTGCCGTCCCATATCCAAAAATCAGAAATCTGAGCTTTGGATGTCTCTGCTACGTTCTTTCTTAAATATTCCTCTTGGGATACTTCTCTTATTACATTTCCTTTCTCATCTACAACACTTACTTTAAACTCTCTTGCATTTCTCATAAATGAAAGCACTGGCTGTACATAGTCAAATACACCATCGTTATTAGGAGATATGGCAATTGTAGATGGATCAGGCGTCTTGCTCCCAAGGTTCCCTAAGAAATATAATTCATTGTTTATAACTCCTGCCATACCTGTAAATCCATAATAAGTGTCATCTTCCCAAAGAGGTGAATCTATTACTCTTGGTTCATCCCAACTTCCATAAAAAGCTGTATAAGGTACGCTTAGTTTGGGAAGATTGCTATCTTCTGGAATAAAGCTTAAAAATCCTTCCGCAAAAATATCTTGTGGAGCATTTTGAGGAATTATCAATGTAACATTGACAGTCGCTTGTCCGTTCGCAGGCACTGTCACAGTATCTTTATCAAATTTAACTGTCCCTCCTGTAAGGGTTGTTGTTTCAGCAAAATTAAATCCCCAAAGAACATAATCTGTCAAAACTCCATACTCGTCCCTTAAGGTATACGTAACATCGCTGTTACTATGATTTTTAAGAGTCAAGGTAAAAGTCGCACTATTTCCAATACTGCCAAGTGCAATACCTGCTTTCCCATTTGCATCTGTAATTGTCACAGGTGTCTTGATTGCCTTATCTATTTGAATCATACCTGCACCTTGTTGTCTCGGTGAATAAGGCTTAGGACTTCTTAAGATTTTACCTGTATAAGGAGCAGCATTGTCATTTGTATCAATTATAACTTTGGCTGTATTCATAGCCATTATTTTAGCCATTTCAACAAAATCTCTGCCATCTTTGAAGGTCAATTCACCTTTAGATACTTTATCTTTAAGAGCTTCAGCAATTAGCGCCATTGCACCTGCCACATGAGGTGATGACATAGATGTACCGCTCATCAAACCGTAGGAATCTTTGTTAAGTGTTGAATATATTCCGCCGCCAGGTGCCATTATTTCCGGTTTAAAGTCAAAGCTTGGTGTAACCCCCCAGGATGAAAAGTCCGTTACATTGTCTCCCGGAGGAACTCCTAAATTATTTGTTCCTATAGCACCATCAAATTTTACTGTGACTTTTTGCCCTTGATCTAACAAAGCTTTAATTGCAAGACCTGCATCTCTTAAAATAGACACAGAAGGAATTTTCGTACCTTCTCCTAATGCCATTGAAATTGTTCCTGTAGTATTATTGAAAATTACTGCAGCTATAGCACCAGCATTTTGTGCATTTATCGTCTTTGCGTTAAATGTAATAGATCCTCTTGAAATAAGGGCAACTTTACCCACTACATCTTTACCTTGAAAATCCTCGGGTCTACCTAATCCACAATATACTACTTCATACTCTCCTTTCAAGATATCTGCAGGGTCAATAGGGTCATGGTCTGTAGGACTTCCTACAGAATATACTACTCTATCAAAACCTTGTGGAGCAGGATTTACAGAAAAACTTTTTCCTGTAAGTCCAGGATTTATAGAAGCAGCCACTTGAATAGCATCAAGCCACAAGCCAGGCGAGCCGACAGTTCCTATATCTGGATCCATTGCATATGGATAAAATTCTGCACTCGTGGAATAACTGGAGTTACCAGCTGAAACAACAACTATTACGCCATTGTCAACAGCGTTTTTTATCGCCAGATGCTCAGGGTCATCAGGGCGAACGAAACCTGCTGTTGAGCCTAAGCTCATGTTTATAACATCTGCACCAAATGCGACAGCGTGGTCAATACCTGCTACTATATCGTCCGAAAAAGCAGATGCAAAATTAGGATTGTTTGAAAATACCTTTTCAGCTATAAGCTGTGCCTCAGGTGCAACCCCTTTAATATTACCATTTGCTGCAACTATACCTGCAACGTGTTGCCCGTGCATTGACTGTGTAGCCCCAATATCTATAATTTGATCATTGTTGTCTGCCCAGTTCCAACCAACAGGTACTTTATCTGTAAAATATTTATAAGGAAGACCTGTTGTATTTGCTATTTCCTGTACTTTTGCTTGAGTCAATTTTACTTTGGAACTATCTGTTATTTTCATATCCTGGTGCCTATAATCTATTCCTGTATCTACTATTGCAACAACCATTCCTTCACCTTTATATCCCAAGTCATTCCACACGGTTGGTGCATTTGTTGAATAGATCGCTGTTGTCATGTCAAGAAAATACTCATTTACAATTCTTACATCTTTTACTCCAGGCAATGTTTTAATTTTTTCTATGTCTTTAACCTTTACCTCGCCACTTATGCCATTTAAAACGGTTTTATATGTATGTCTTGTTTTAAAATTGAAATTTTTGCTCAATACGCTTTTTAATTGAGTTTGTTCTTGAGTAATTTTGTTTAAAACAGTCGTTTTTTCATTTTGCGTCAAAGTTTTGAGAGTCTTGTTAGACTTTAATGCAAAAGAAGCAAGACTATCCTTTTCTAATTGCACAATAACTCGTACGGTTTCATCAGGATTATATTTTTCAATCTCTTGCTTGGAACCATCTCTTAAATTTTGTATTTCTTCTCCAAATTGCTCTACAATTTTTGACTTGCTTTGATAGGGTTTAGCAGTTTCTTTAAAATTATCTTTAGCAATCTGTTTTACAAGATTATAATCGATTTTTAGCGAATCTAAAGTAAGTTTTGGGTTATCTGATGATGGCATTTGCTCCGAATAACCAAAAGAGCTAAAAACACTGAATACCAATGTAAATGTAATCAGAAAAACTAAAAACCTTTTGCCCATAAAATCTTAACCCCCTTGTTTTTCATCTTTCTTATGTTCCGACAAAAAAATGCAATTTTCTCTCCTTCACCCCCCTTTATGAAATATCTATAATCTAAGGTAATAAGCCCTTAGATTGCATAAGTTTAATAATTATAAATAAAATTTGTAATTATTGCTGAATTTGAGACATTTTATTTAAAATATAATATACTAATCTTTTGCTTGGTTATTTGTATGATTAATATTTAATGTTATATAAATTTCATATTCAATATTATTCTACATAAATTACATTTTTCCTTCTTTGGGAAAATAAAATTTTTTATTTATAAAACATGCTTTTTGCAAGAAATTATTCATCTTATAAAGTTAAAAAGCCACATGCTTTGCATGTGGCTAGAAAACGCTTTTATAAAATTTAAGTATTTTTAAATTTTATATTTTCTTTAATACTTCTATTGCCTTATCTAATTGAATATCCTTATTATTTAATTCTTCAAGCATTTTAACCATTGCATCATAAGTGTTTTTATCAAAAACCCCTGTCGAAGTTAATCCCGCTTTTTCTTGCAGT
Source organism: Thermoanaerobacter sp. A7A (assembly GCF_000445185.1). GTDB lineage: Bacteria > Bacillota > Thermoanaerobacteria > Thermoanaerobacterales > Thermoanaerobacteraceae > Thermoanaerobacter. The sequence goes on along the minus strand of NZ_AVAF01000171.1, from coordinate 18,457 downwards.
TGTTTTACAGCATTCGCCGTTTTAGGTCCAAAAATACCATCTTCTGGGCCCGCATTAAACTTCAATATATTTAAATTCTTCTGTAAAATTTTTACATCATTTCCTCTGGAACCTACCTTCAATGTGCCATTAAATTTAATTGAAGGAGTATATTGAGTATTTACCACATATATATCTGGCTTTAAGCCTTGTTTGTCAATATATCTGCCTGAAGGGAGTTTATACCTTGCAATTGTAAGCTTAAAACCACTTCCATCTGGCAATGGCACTACTGATTGGACAGTCCCTTTCCCAAAAGATTTTTCTCCCACTAATATACCCGCTTTGGTATCCTGTATAGCCCCTGCTAATATTTCAGCTGCAGAAGCAGTATTGCCGTTAATTAATACTGCTAATTTATACTTAGGATTATTGAGATAAGAATAATATATTTCATTTTCTCCATTTTTTCTCTCTACAGTCAATACAACTCCTTTTGGAACAAAAAAGTTTGCAACGCTTACCGCCTCTGTAAGGAGTCCACCGGGATTATCTCTTAAATCAAGGACGATTTTATTTATGCCGTTATTATCCATATACGTGAGGGCTTTTGCTATATTAGATGTGGTATTTTCATTGAATTCTTGTATTTTTATGTATCCAATTCCATCGATTATTTTATAAGAAACTGGATTGACACGAATTATTTGTCTGGTAAGTTCAAATTCTTTTATTGACCCTCCTACGTCAAAAGTGACCTTTACTTTTGTACCTTCATCCCCAATTATCATGTTTACTACGTCATTTATATTCATTCCCTCAACGCTTTTGTCGTTTACCGCTTTTATAATATAACCACTTTTGATTCCAGCCTTTTCAGCAGGTGAACCTTCTAAAACAGAAGTTACAACAATTTTTCCGTCCTTTTCAGTCAAGACCATTCCTGTCCCACTGAAAGTTCCAGAAGTATTTTTGGTAAAATCTTTAAACTCCTCTTTTGTAAAATATGTACTGTACTCGTCAAGGCTTGAAAAAATTCCTTTTAAAGCTGCTTCTTTGAGTTGATTGTACGTCACATCTCCAATATAATTATCTGTAATATACTTCATTATAGAACCAATGTCTGCAAGGTTATCATATAGTTGTTGATCTGTCGTGGTTTGCGTTGAAGATTCAGCAAAAACATGTACTGGAACAGTAAAAGCAAGACTTGCAGCGATTAAAAATGTCAAAATTAGCGCCAAAAATTTTTTCACAATATATACCTCCATTTCTAATATATTGAGTTATAATCTCTCCGTTACTACAGTTTAATTAGGTTATGAATAGCGTTCAAAATATTAAAAACTATTCAAAATTTTATTAAACACTTTTCTTTGTTAGGCTACATTCAGCCTAACCGGGTGTAACCCCACACCCTCTATCCCCTCCGCAAATGCTTCGGGGAATACTTTTCTTATAATGTTGTATGCGCTGTTTACATCCGCGTTTATTAAAATTCCTTCATTGCTCCTAAATAAGCCTCTTTTTATTCTCCTCTGGGGATTGTAGTTTATTTCATTGATTTCTTCTCCATCTAAAAAACTGCAACCACTTGTATAACTTTCTTCTACAAGTATGAAATTTATTCCCTCTTCTTCACATTTATATTTGAGCATGTTTATAAAGCCATAAAAAGGGATACTCACGAAATTTTGATTGTTTATTTTCCCTAATTCTATTTCCTGTTTCCATCCCGGGTTGTATCCAACTACAAGTGTATCTATATTATATTGTTTGCAAAAGTTTACTATAAATCTGCTTATTTTATGCATAAGGTCTTTTATTTTGTTGTCTCTCTTTATTGATAGCTTTTTAATTCTATTGCTGGTACCTCTGTCTCCTACATAACTCATTAACTCAGCCTTTTTCTTGTTGTAATATTGATTTATTGACTTAATAACTTTGCCATTAATAACAATAGGCTTTATGCCTATGTTATTTGCCAAAGTTGCAAAGTTATTAAGTCCCAAATCTATTCCAGCTATTCTTTTTGAGGATTTCTTTGTTTCAACTACTTCTTTTTCATAAACTATTTCAATAACATAAACACTTCCTTTTGGGATTATCCTGACTTCTTTTAATTTGCCTTCCACTCTCGTTTTAAGCTTTAGATCTGTCTTTGGAAAAGTTAAATATCCGTCTCTAATCTTACACTGTTGATTGGTGAATATAGCAATGCTTCTCCCATTTTTCTTTTTGTATTTTGGTAATTTAGGTTTCCCATTAAACTTGCTTTTATCTTTTCTCCATTCTTTCATTGCTTTAAAAAATGATTTCCAGTTTCTATCGAGAAGTCTCAAGGTTTGTTGTGCTGTCTGGGCAGGTAAATTTTTGTAAGTCTCGTGTTCTTTTAACATCTTATTGAGCTTCCTGTACCTTATCCATTTTTTGTTGTTTATAAATTCCTGCCTTGTAATGTAGTTAGCATAATTGTATAAGTTTTTTGCTGCAAAGCATATTTTATCACAATAAGGCCATAATTCATGATTTTTATTTATCTGTATTTGTTCTACTCTCTTGACTATTATCTTCAAACACCTCGCTTTCTAAAAGCTTTCTTATTTTTTGAATTTTTCTTTTGCTGTAGAATTTCATACTGTAACAGTGCAGCAAACTTATAATTTCTTCAATTATTTCCTGAGAATCAAGCTCCTCATTACCAACTTCTGATACAACAATCATTTCAGTATTAAATTTTCTAAATAAATGTTTAAACAATTCAAATCCTGCTCTGCTTAACCTGTCTTTGTAGGCTATAATAACCCTCTCTACTTTACCCGCAAGAACATCATCAAGCATTTTAAAAAATTCATTTCTCTTTTCAAAGCTAATTCCACTTGCTATATCAGAAAATACTCCATGTATTTTATAGCCATTATTAAAACAAAACTGTTTCAATAATTCAATTTGATTTTCTAGATCTTTCTTTTGTTTTGGGGTTGAAACTCTTGCGTAAATGTATGTTTTCCTTTCAACACCTTTCATAAAAATTTTGTATACGTCTTCCTCATTATAATCATAAAATCCATTTGGCATAACTGTTACTCTTATTTTTCCTTCTTTTACATATTTGGTTAGTGTTGGCCTTGATATTTTTAATAATTCTAAAACTTCTTTTGCTTTCATATTTATATCACCCATAAATATTATAGCATAACTCACGAAGCAAAGTAAATATATTTTATTAAAAACTTTAATATGTTTAAAGCATTTTAATATTTTTTTGTTACTATATCACATTGGTTAATCATAAAAATTTATCACATAATAAAGTTTCAAAGGTTTCCCTATACTGATAGAGAAACCTTTGAAACTTGAGCACCGTTATTTTCACAATGGAGTTTATATACTCTATAATCTATCTCCATGCTAGTATACACACTTCCTACTCCTTCTACTACTGTATCTACCTTATCTTCCGAGCAAATAGCCATAATTGTGGGGCCTGCTCCACTTAAAAAAACAGAATAAGCGCCTGCTTCTAAAGCTTTTTCAAAACAGGCATACATTTCAGGTATAAGTTTAGAGCGGTATTTTTGATGGAGCATATCTTGAGAGGCAATCTTTAACAAGTCGTACCTTCCACTAAACAAAGCAGCTGTCAAAAGAGAAGACCTACCTGTATTGAATACAGCATCTTTAAAATCTACTTTTTTGGGCAATATACTCCTTGCTATTTCCGTCTTTAAAACTTTTTTTGGAGTAAAAGTGATAAATTTTAAATCATTTTCTAATTCTTTTTTTACATAATAAGTACTTACCCCGTCAAAAACAGTTATATTTAATCCACCATTTAGAGCAGGGCCTACATTATCAGCGTGTCCTTCCATAGAAGCCGCAAGGTCTAAAATTTCCTCATGTGTTAAAATACCTCCTGCAAGTTCATTTGCTGCTAACATCCCACCAATTATCGCCGCCGCACTACTTCCAAGACCACTGCCTATGGGAATACCATTTCTTATCTCTATTTTTAATCCCTCATATTGTGTCTCAGTTTTTTCAAAAACTCTTTTAGCCGCTTTATAGACGAGATTATCCTCAGTTGTTTCTATTTCTTTATAGTCATCTCCTGAAACCTCTATCAAGAGCCCTTCTTCTATAAATCCCATAGAAATTTCTGTATACAAATTTAGTGCCACTCCTATGCAGTCAAAGCCCGGTCCCAAATTTGCTGAAGAAGCGGGAATTCTCACTTTTACCATGTCACTCTCCATATAAAACTTCCTCCAATGCTTTTAGATTCGCCTCTATTGTTTTTATCTCTCCACCTAATTTAACAGCAGTATCTGGATCCTTTAATCCATTTCCCGTTAAAACACAAACAACAGATTCTCCTTCTTTAAAAAATCCTTCCTTGTATTTCTTAATAACCCCTGCAATAGAAGCTGCTGAAGCAGGCTCTGCAAAAATACCTTCCTTCTTAGCTAAAAGCGCATAAGCCTCCAGTATTTCTTCATCTGTAACTTTGTCAATGAGTCCCCCCGACTCATCTCTCGCAGCGACAGCCTTTTCCCAGCTGGCAGGGTTACCTATTCTTATCGCTGTTGCAATAGTCTCAGGGTTTTCAATTACTCTGTTTTCAACTATAGGTGCAGCCCCAGCTGCCTGAAAACCTAACATTTTAGGAAGTTTATTTATTTTCCCCGCATTATAATATTCTTTAAAGCCCATCCAATAAGCTGTTATATTCCCTGCATTCCCCACAGGAAGCGCAACATAGGAAGGAGCATCTTTAAGTTCGTCACATATTTCAAAAGAAGCTGTCTTTTGTCCTTCTAACCTATAAGGATTTATAGAATTCACCAGCGTTATGGGAAATTTTTTTGAAATCTCTCTAACTAACCTCAAAGCATCATCAAAGTTTCCATCTATAGCAATAACCTTAGCACCATAAGCAATCGCTTGAGCAAGCTTTCCTAAAGCAATTTTGCCGCCAGGTATAAGTACAATGCTCTTGAGCCCTGCCTTTGCTGCATAGGCAGCTGCAGAAGCGGAAGTATTCCCTGTTGAAGCGCACACAACTGCATTAGAACCCTCTTCTTTTGCCTGCGACACTGCTACAGTCATACCCCTGTCTTTAAAAGAGCCTGTTGGGTTTAACCCTTCGTATTTCAGATATATTTTTATGCCTGGAAAAAGTTTTTGGAGATTGGTAGCCTCATAAATAGGTGTATTGCCTTCTTTTAATGTAACTATGTTTTCCTCTTTTATTTTAGGCATAAACTCTCTATAAGCTTTTATTAGGCCTTCCCACCCCATTGACTATTCCCCCTCTACTCTTATGACACTTTCTATACTTTCTACTTCCCTCAGATTTTGTATTTTCTCCAGGGCTTCAAATACTTTACCTGTATTCGCAATATGAGTGATCAACACAATCTCCGCAGTATCCCCCAAAACCCCTTTTTGTACTACCGACAAAAGACTTATTCCTTTATCTCCTAATATACCAGTAATTTTGCTCATTACGCCAGGTTTATCAAAGGCTATGAGCCTTATATAATATTTGGATACAGTATCCACAATAGGAAGAAGGTTTGCATCTTCGCACCCATTTTGAATAACAATATGGTTTTTTACATCCATTATGTCCGCAACAACTGCACTGGCAGTAGGCATCATACCCGCACCTTGCCCATAAAACATAACTTCCCCTACTGCATTTCCATCAACTAAAATAGCGTTGAAGACTCCATTTACGCCGCTTAAAGGATTGTCTTTTTTTATCATGACAGGATGTACCCATGCTTCTAAATTGTCTCTTTCATCAATTTTTGCATAAGCTATAAGTTTTACATTGTACCCCAATTCTTCTGCATATTTTATGTCAAATTTAGAAATAGACTTTATACCTTTTGTGTAAATTTTTTCAGGCAAAATGAATTTGTTAAAAGCTAAAGTGCATAGTATGGCAAGTTTTCTTGCCGCATCAAAACCTTCCACATCATCTGTCGGGTCTATCTCTGCGTAACCTTTCTGCTGAGCTTCCTTTAAAACTTCTTCAAAGTCTAAACCTTTTTCTTTCATTTCTGTCAATATATAATTTGTAGTTCCGTTTAATATTCCTTTGATTTCGTATATTTTATTTGCTGCAAGACATTGTTTTAATGGCCTGATGATGGGAATGCCACCACCAACTGATGCCTCATAGAGAAGACTAACTTTATTTTCTGTCGCAAGTTTTATTAGCTCTTTACCGTGAACTGCTATGACTTCTTTGTTGGCAGTGACGACGTGCTTACCACTTTTGAGAGCTTTTATAATATAATCCAGAGCGGGATGTTCTTTCCCCATCACTTCTACCACTACATCTATTTCTTCATCTTCTAAAATATCATTTGCATCAAAAGTTATTTTTCCCTCTGCAAGAGGTGTCCTCTTTTTATTGGGGTCTTTCACAAGTATCTTCTTTATCTCAATCTTTTCACCTATCTTTTTTTCAATGTTTTTACCGTTTTGGTTGATTAAATGAACTACACCTGTTCCAACTGTGCCAAGGCCCATTAGTCCTATCTTCATTCTCAATCCCTCTCATTCTCCTAAAATTTCTATTTTCCTAACTCCGTTTTGACTGGATAATTTCTCAAGGAAATTTTCCAAACTCATTTCCATGTACTGGGTATCAATAGAAATAGTTACGCTGGCAACCCCCATCGAAGGTATACTTTGATTTATAGTAACAACATTGCACCTCGCATCTGCCACAACGTCAAGAATAGAAGAAAGCACTCCTGGCATATGCTCTAATACCATAGATAAAGTTATGATTTTCCCTTTGCTAAATTTAGAAAAAGGGAAAACATAATCTCTATACTTGTAAAAAGCACTGCGAGATATGCCTACTTGTTTTACTGCTTCATTGATGGTTTTCACTTTGCCCGATTCTAATAATTCTTTCACTTTTAAAGTCTTTTTAAGAGAGTCTGAAAGGATTTCTTCTCTTATTATATAGAGTTTCCCATCTTCTCCCATGAATTTCACCTCCACTGTTTTTGTTGAATAAACATCATTCCATATATGGAATACATTTTATCACATTAAATTATAAAAATCAATAGCAGTTTACGTTTACTAAACAAAAAATTAACCTATTGTCTATCTATTCATCTAACCCATGCAAATAATTTTAATCATAAATACTCACTAAAAGCATTATTTTTAAAATATATTTTGTCCAATATATTTCACTTTACCATTACTAATTAGTATATTTATTCAATAGTATGTATTTTTAACAATTAACATAATCGCAGAACTTGTAAATATAGGAACTATGTTAGCTTTTATACTCACTTCTATCGGTGTAATAGTATTGAGATATAAACAACCAGATTTACCAAGAAAATTTAAAGCCCCAGGTGTACCATGGACACCCCTTTTGGCAATAGCTTTTGTACTTTCACTTATGGTATCTCTCCCGTGGGAGACATGGGTGAGGCTCATTGTATGGCTTATAATAGGACTTTTCATTTATTTCGGTTATGGAAGACACCACAGTATACTGGCCAAAACGTCAGAAAGGTAACAACAATATCAAAAAATGCGGCAAAGTTTCATGCTTTGCCGCATTTTTATATTTTTTATATTTCCACCACATCACTTTCAATATTTCTCAGCGCCATACGCACTTCAAATTTAACTCCTGATTTTTTAAGCATATTCGTTACAGTAGCAAAAGCAAGTTCTGGTCTGTTATTATTTTGGCTTAAATGGCCTAAAAAAGCTATTCCTATCGCTTTCATTTTAAACAGTTTCATGAGAGCATCTGCAGCTGCATCATTAGAAAGATGACCTAAATTAGATAAAATCCTTTTTTTAAGAGGCCAAGGATATGAACCATTGATAAGCATTTCTATATCATGGTTTGCTTCTAAAAGTACTACATCAGAACCTATAAGGTGATTTGCAACACCTCTTGTCATGTACCCTAAATCAGTAGCAATGGAAATTTTTTTGTCTCCGCATTTAAAGGAAAAACCTACTGGCTCTACGGCATCATGGGGTTTTTTGAAGGGCATTATTTTTACATCCCCAATTTCAAATTCTTCACCTGTGGTAAAATAGAGTTTGTTTTTTTCGGAAATTTCTTTTATGTCTTTCTCCATCGCATCCCACGTAGCTTTATTGGCATATATAGGTATATTGTATCTCCTTGAAAGTACACCTGCCCCTATGATGTGGTCTTTGTGCTCATGAGTTATGAGAATGGCAGATAGGCTTTTAGGGGTTACCCCTATATTGAATAATGCTTTTTCAATTGTTCTGCCACTTAAACCTGCATCAATTAGAATATGTACATCTTTATGATTTATGTAAATAGCGTTTCCACTACTTCCTGACCTCAAGGAACAAAACTTCATAGCCAATATACCCGCATTGCGGGTATCCCCCTTTCTTTTGCTTTCACAATTAATTATAACAATTTTCCTAAGGCAAGTGAAGAAATTTTCTTTTTAAAGGAAAAGAAATTATTCACATCCAATCTGTGTGCAAATTTTTCATAGCTCAAAAACTTCTCATATTTTAACCGAAAGACTTTTAACATCAAATTATCAACATATTCACATACATTTGTGGATAAGTTGATAATTTAAAAATATAAGAGGGGAATAACCCCTCTTATAGGGAAAAACCTAAATTACGTCCCTCAGAAATAGCGTGGACAATCTTTCTTACTTCTTTAGCATCTCCTATAACATGAAGCTTTTCTTGTGGTAAAACCTTACTGACCTCTTCGTAAAGAGAAGGATCTGGTTTTAAACCCACAGCTAAAACTATAGTATCGGGAAGTGGCAGCTCTTTTTCCCCTTCAGGTGTCTCCACCAAAAGCGCCTTTCCTACTTCTTTTAGACGAGTTTTTACATAAATTTCAACCCCACGTTCTTTTAAGCGCTTCATAATGAGATTCTTCTCAAAAATTCCCATGTCTCTTGCTACTTCCTCCAAAAGCTCAATAACTATAACTTCTTTGCCTTGTTCTGAGAGATAATCAGCAGTTTCCATGCCTATTAAGCCGCCACCAATTATAGCAACTTTATTGCCTGCTTGTTTTTCTCCTCTTAATACTTCCACAGCTGTCAAAAAGCCATATTCTTTAAGTCCGGGAATAGGTGGTACAATTGGCTGTCCTCCTGTCGCAAAGACGACTTCGTCAGCCTCCCATTTTGCTATTTCTTCTGCTGTAACTTTATGCTTAAGATTTAAAGTGACACCAACCTTTGGAAGTACCTCTTTATAGTATTCCACGATACCTTTCAATTCTTCTTTGTGAGGAGGAACAGAACCGGGCAAAACTTGACCTCCTATCTCTCCTTTTTCTTCATAAATGTATACTTTATGTCCTCTTACAGCAGCAGTATAAGCTGCTTCCAAGCCTGCAAGTCCAGCACCAATGATAAATACTTTCTTCCCAGGTTGAGGTGCTTTTTGTATTTCGATTTCCTCCTCATTGCCAACTGATGGGTTGAAATTACAACCAAAACGGCGTCCTGCTCTTAATTCATCTAAACAGCCTTGGTGACAAGCAGCACAACGGCGTATTTCCTTGCTGCGTCCTGATATAGCCTTTTCTACAAATAGCGGATCAGCCACCAAAGGCCGTCCAAGAGCAACTAAATCAGCTTTGCCTGATACCAATATTTCTTCTGCCAATTCTGGCGTATTGATTCGCCCGACAGCGATAACAGGAATATTGACCTGTTCTTTTATTTTTGAAGCAAATTCCCATGCCAATCCTTTTTGCGTTCCCAAAGTTTGCAATGTAATAGCACCAGACTCACAGCTACTTCCTAAAGAAACATCAATAGCAGCAACACCTTTATCTTCTAATGCTTTAGCCAAACGGATCGCATCCTCTAATGTCCAACCTCCTGGCACAAATTCATCAGCACTAATGCGTACAATAATTGGAAAATCAGCACCTATCTCTTTCTTTATTTCATCTAATATTTCCATCCCAAAGCGAATTCTATTCTCAAAACTGCCACCATATTCATCCTCTCTTTTGTTAGTATGAGGTGAAAAAAACTGGTGAATGAGATAACCATGTCCAAATTGAATTTCCAATGCATCTGCACCAGCTTCATAAGCTCTGACAGCAGCTTTTACGTAAGTATTTTGCCATTTCTTTATGTCCTCATGAGGTATTCCTTGTGGTTCAACTCCAATAGTTGGACAAGCTATTGGAGAAGGTGCGATAAGGGGTAATTTAGTTACCATTGGATTTGCTATCCGCCCCGCATGGTTGATGTAGACTGCGACTTTGCTACCATCCTCCTGTATGGGGGTAATAAGGTGGCGAAGCCCCTCTACCATTGAATCATCATAAATACCTAATTGACGCGGAATTTCTTTCCCTGAAAGGTCTACATATGCTGATTCTAAAACAATTAAACCTACTCCCCCTTTTGCTCTATTGACATAATATTGAATTAGGTCCTCTGTAACCTGTCCCTCTGATGTAGCATAACCAGTTTTAACAGGCGCCATTACTACCCGATTTTTTAAATTTAAATTACCTATTTTTATTGGCTTTGTAAGCTCCATTATATCACTCCTTTAGTGCAGTGTATTTTAAAATAATGTTCATAATTATTAAATTCGACATAAAATAGTCAATTCCTGCTTTGTTAAATTTTTGTCTTTGTTTGCTCTGAAATGTAAATTTTATATAATTATGTCTTCTCCACCTTTTCTAAGCCCAAGGATTTCTCTTTCAGAATATTTGGTAGTCCGTAAAATATAAAAAATAACTGAATCCTCATCTTTGTCTATTATTCTTGAAAGCTCTATTTTTAGTTTTTTAAGATTGGCTTCTGATATTTCGCCTTCTAAAACAGAATTTTGGACCCAATGAAGGTATTTTCTGCAAGTCTTTAAAACTTTATTGACCCTTTTTTCATTCACATCGTAGACAAGGATTAAAAACATTTCAATCACCTTAAATTTAACTTGAATTCGTATATGTCCATGCAAATCTGTCTTGTTTTAGACTGTGAGAGGTTTTTGACTACAATTATAATCCTGCAGGTTCTCTCCAATTTAGGAATCTTTGGATATATTTCATTGACACTAAAGGTTTCATCTGTTCGCGTCCAGACATAAAGTAATCTATAAAACGCCTTATCCCTGCTTTGTTTTTAGTTTTTATTACATATTCATAACATTTAGATTCAAAGTACAGTATATTAACCTAAATTGACATTTTTTATCACGACTCTATAGTTTTTATGGCTTTTATGTTAATTTGTACGTGCTGTTCCCAAGCAGACTACTACCTATATTATATCAACTTGTGTTCTGCTATTGTCTTTTTTTAGTTAACATTTTTGCAACCTTTTCTTTTGTTTAATTTGCTATGCTATAAAAATTGAGGGACCCCCTTATTATAAATGGTCCCTTAGACTTTACCCACAATCTGAGGCTGCGGTAAACCCGCAGCTTTTCTTATTTTGCCTGGTGTTTTAGAAGGTTGCTCAGGGTAATGTAAACTCCTCCCAGTATTATAGCCCAGCTCATAATCATGAAAAATAGCGCAATTCCAGACATGCTTACGCCTCCTTTTAAATTTTCGCGCCTTTTTGTGTCTGAGCGCTGCCGTATTTCTTCTGAATAGCATAGTAGGCTTCAGCGAAACCCATGACAAGTATTACTAACATCAGCATGCGCGCACCCTGCACCCAAGGAAGGAGCTCCGGCATTCCTTCTACAAAGCTTGGCACCCACTTCAAGTAACCGTTTTGTATATAGCTCTTTGTAGAGAAGATAAGCAGTATCGCGATCGAAAGCGGCGTGAGAAACTTGATCATCAGGTTAAATAAACCAGAAGACACCTTCCAGTAGCTACCTCTGTTTATTTCTTCAAGAGCGTTTTTTTCACCGAACAACCAGCCTGCCACCAGAGCTTCGATTAAGCCCACGACTACCAGGAAGTAGCTGCCTACCCAGTTGTCGAGCTCAGTGAGGAAGGCCAGTTCAGCAGTTTTGGTTACGATAGGCTCTAAGGCCGACGGTAGCCCCACCAGTATATATAGTCCGAATATCACCAGAGCCCCGACTTTTCTCGGCACATTGAGGTCCTCTTCAAGTATGGCTATCAGATAATTGTACATCGCTATAGCCGAGGTGAAGCCCGCGAAGAAAAGCACCAGGAACCACAACCCACCAAAAATCTGACCTGCTGGCATCATACGGAACACGTTGGGAAGGGCTATGAACGAAAGCCCGACACCACTATTTATGCCTTCAGGGCCGAGGAATGTAAAGGCTATTGGGATAGCGATGGTACCGCCCAAAATGACTTCGGCAAATTCGTTTAGAAAGATCATGCTGGTAGCAGAAAGAACAATGTCGTCATCAGGCTTGAGATAAGAGGCGTAATTAGAGACAATGCCCATTCCGACAGACAGCGTGAAAAATATCTGCCCCGCAGCAGCCAGTGCTGATTCCCACTTAAGTTCGCTCCATTTCGGACTCCAGAGGTAGTCAAGGCCTTTAATCGGTGACCAGTCGGGGTTTACAGGCGAACCGAGGGTCAGCGCCCTTATAATCAGGATGAAGCCGAACACATAGAGCACCGGCATCATAACTTTAGCCCACGCCTCAATACCTTTCTGTATCCCACGGCTGAGGGCGAACGCTAGTAAACCCAGCGATATGACCCAGAAAGTTATGGACATGGCGGGATTCTGGATATAACTTACGAAAATCTCGCCAGTCGACTTGGCTGCATTCATGTAGCCACCGGTTAGGGACATGTAGCTGTAACCAAGGGTCCAACCGATGATCTGGGTATAGTACGCGTTTACAAGGACCGTCACCGAAAACGTCAGCATACCAGCTATAGCACCTATTATTGCTGCAGAGGAATGTCCTAGCTTTCCTCTGGACTCCAGGTATATCATAGCGCCAGTAGTTCCATGCCCGTATTTACCACCATAGCGGCCCTGCATCCACTCGACATACATGAGTGGTATGCCAATAATCAGCAGTGCAGCAAAATAGGGTAACATAAATGCGCCGCCACCGTTTTTGGCAACCTGGTAAGGGAATCTCCAGAAGTTGCCGAGACCTATAGCGTTACCAGCCATAGCAAGAATAAGTCCCACCTTAGTCCCCCAGTTTTCCCTATTTTCCGTCATAAATGCCCTCCTTTATAATTTATTTTTTTAGGTTTTTGCAGAACCCCAAAACCCTCACAGATTAAGGGATTCTGCTATATATTTTCAAAGGAATTCCCCCTCTTTTATTAAATTCATAAATACAATAAATACAAAAAACGGAGGAAATCCTCTGAAAACAAAGTTAAACAATTATCTCTTTCCGACATTTATGATCATCTTCAATCCTTTTTAAAAAGATAAACCTAAGTTTATTAATCTCTCTTTGAATCATTAGTCAATTTGTCTAAAATTATTTTACTTTCTTTCTATGAGCATTCCTTACTCTCATTTTGGTCACCATAGGAAATTTAGTCTTGAATTTATGCTTTCTCCAATTATCATTCAAAAAAATCATTTCTATCCCCACTATTCAATTGCACGTCCATTTTGTAATTAGGTAAATTTATTTTTTATATTAAAGTTGTGTAAAAATTATGGTAATATTATATAATATAATTTTACCTTTTTCAATAATTGTTAAATATTTGTTAATATATCTATTTGCAAATTTTCTGAAATCTTGGTTATAAAAATTTATATCTCTCGCTATGGTTTTTTATTTGGAATTTAAGTCTTCCAATGATGTTTTCATAAAATTTATCATGCATTCTGCTTCACCATTTAGAAAGGAAATCATCAAAATACTTTCCAACAAAATCTTTATATGATATAATAAATTGCAGTAAAAAAATTTGGAAGATTTGGAGGTAATACTTTGGCAAACGAAGTATTTGAAACGCTCATTTCTATCGAAAAGTGGACAAATTTCGCCGACATCCCTGCATACCACCTTGCTAAAATAAAAAAGGAAGTTGAAAAGGCCAAAGAACGCTACCGGAATTTCGATCCGAGCGAGATAAAAAGCGACGAACAGAAAAGAGTCTACGAGGCTCTTGTAAAAAAGGGCGGAGAACTGAAAAAAAAGCTGAACTTCAAAAAAAGCGAAATAAAGGATCATGTCTATTCCTACCTGCGATACGCCAACGCCGCCTACTTCGATTTCATGAACGCCCTGACTCCTTTGAATATCGGGATTCGGTTTTTCACCTTCACATCAGCTTTGTTCATAGCCCTTTCCCCTCAATTTCTTGGGGCAGCTTTTTCGCTAGTCTTTGTGGCGCCCATACTCCTTGGCCTCAATGCCCTCAAAAAAAGGCGAGCTGTAGGCTACAGCCTGGCGATGCTAATAGTGCCTGTGTCTTTTGCAGTGTCGACCATGTGGCTTCGCTTTGGATACAGGGTCCTGGTCGATTACCAGACGGTGCTGTTGGAAACAATAAAGGCTACAGGAAAATCTCCTGAGGTCGCGCACCTTTTTATAACGGTTCCACCGTTACTCTCTCTCCTGCTTCTCTTTTCGACAGGTTATATGGCCTACCAACTCACCAGAGCCAGAGATATGCTCATATAGGCGGAAGGCTTCCCAAAAATGCAAAGACCCGTGCTATCGCTTCGTCTATGTCCATGCAATCTATCCTGTTTTAAGCTGTGATAGTTCTTTAAGTACAATTATAATCTTGCGGGCTCTATCCCATTTGATAATCTTTGGATATATTTCATTGACACTTAAATTTTATCAAAAAAAGTGGAATCTCTATATACATTTTTGTAAAAAATTTTTTCACTTAATTGGCTGTCAATTAGCACTATTTAGGCATTTTGATAATTCATTTACCGAATCCACGTTAAAATGACATCACCATTGTGCAATAAAAGGCTTGTACTGTTCTTCTTCAATCAAGTGTTTTTCCAATTTATACAGCTCTAACCTTATAAGTCTTCTATAAGAAACATTGTTAGAAAGATTCCTGTGTTTAATAGTTGTAGCAAGCTTATCTTCAAATTCCTGCACAAATACTTTTTTCCCTTTTTCTTTAAGTAATAATCCTTCTGCATCTTCTTCAAAGTCTTCTTTAGTAACCATTTTTTTGCTAAGCAAGGTAAATATAGTCCTATCTACAATGATAGGCTTAAAAATCTCTGAAACATCAAGATTTAAAGAAAAACGTCTAAAATTGGTCGCATGCAAAAAACCTATTCTCGGGTCTAAGTGGGTTTTGTATATTTCACTTAAAGTTGTCGTATACATCAAAGAATTTCCAAAGCTTATCAATGTATTCAAAAAATTTTGAGGTGGTCTTTTGCTTCTAAAGTCAAACTTAAAATCTGGGTTTTGAATTATCTCATCAAAAGCCTTATAATAATATTCCCTAATATTACCTTCTATTGCCATTAATTCATTTATTGTAGAAGTTGAATCAACGCTCTCCCCTAATTTTTCTATGGAATAAATGACATTTTCCAAATCTTTACCTCTATTTGAATAATATTTCAAAACTTGCCTTATATTTTTATAAGCTCCTTCGACAAATTTTTGAGCAAGATAAAGCCTTTTGCTTCCATCATTATAGTGCTCAGCTTGTCTTAATATCATATAGCCTGAGTTTAAATGTTCTCTTGGATAATAAGACCCTACATAATATCCATAATGATTGAAAAAATGGAGTATAATCTCTGATTGTGTTAAAAACTCAAGAAGTCTTTTGTTAAGGCTTACTTCTCCAAAAACCATTATTTCAGAAGTATTTTCTACTGGTATAAATTTTCTTCCATTTTCTCCTTCAAAAAATAGAGTATTATCTTTTCTTTTTAATTCTCCATCTGAAAAAATATAAATCGTTTTTTTCATGACATACAAAACTCCTTATACCCACAATTTTTACAATATGGAATTTTTATAAAAGCAGGTGGCTTTTCTTTATATACTATATCTTTAATTTCTTCAATTGCCTTTATAACTTCTCTTTCAAATTCTGGTGTAAGTTCTACTACTTCCCGCTTCCTTTCTTCTGGAAAAAAAAGTTGCCCTTTTGCAGTTATTCCGCTTTGCTTTAACTTGTAGAGATAAAATAAAAGTTGCATTTTAGCACTATCTTCCGCTTTTGAACTTTTCTTTACCTCGCCAATTAAAATATTATCTTTTTCCATTCTCACAAGGTCTAATACCACATTTTCAAAATGAATCTTTTTTCTATCCCTTTGATAAGAATTTTCATCAATAAGCCTACCTATTTCAATATAAGGATGTTCTTGGTCAGGCACTATCTGATGTGCCATAAGCCAAACTTGCCTTTTACAAATGGTATAGCTTTGCATCAATGCCCCTGTAACCTCAAATTCCATAGTATCACCTATAAAAGTTTTTTATATTTTTTAATTAAACTATTTTCAATCCTCATCAAAACCGGAATACATAAACTTATCAGCTATTAATGACTCTAACTTCATTATCTTTATCTGTCTCACATCCAAGCATTTTACCATAGACAAAGTCAAAATTATCACAATACGCTTCAGGTTCGCCACTTGCCGTTGGTACAAAAAGGGCTTTTGGCTTAGCCTTGTCAGTTAGTTTGACTATTTCTTCATCTATCTTAAAAGTTTCAAATTTTGAAATCTCTCCTCCCCCTATGGCAACTACCTTTTTCATATCCTCACCCCGTTTATAAATGAATTAGATCACAGGACCTATGGATAGTTTCAATTCCTTACAGGTAGGCTAAAAACTACGCAGTCTCTAATACTGCATGTAAAAACCGATGAGTTTCAATTCCTTACAGGTAGGCTAAAAACTTAGTTAAGCCATCTGGAGCTATAATGATTTCATTTATGTTTCAATTCCTTACAGGTAGGCTAAAAACCCGCCCCACAAATAGCGCCACTATGGCCCCAAGCAGTGGTTTCAATTCCTTACAGGTAGGCTAAAAACAGGCCCTATTGCTGCTGCGACAGCTGCAAACTGCAAAAGTTTCAATTCCTTACAGGTAGGCTAAAAACCCTGTTGTATCCTCTTCTTTCTAAGAGCATAAAAAAGTTTCAATTCCTTACAGGTAGGCTAAAAACCGTTGTTGTTTGCTTCGAACGGCGTAAACTCGATTAGTTTCAATTCCTTACAGGTAGGCTAAAAACCTTTAATACCTGCATTACCCAAGATAGCCAGTGCTGCGTTTCAATTCCTTACAGGTAGGCTAAAAACCGTCCCATTCACATATATCACAAAATCATTCAAATCGGTTTCAATTCCTTACAGGTAGGCTAAAAACCACTGTATCGTTTTTGTTTGACCTGCTTCATCATATAGTTTCAATTCCTTACAGGTAGGCTAAAAACAAATAAAGTCGTGGAATTGTTTCTGAACTTGAGTATAGTTTCAATTCCTTACAGGTAGGCTAAAAACACAGCACCGCTACCAGAATTATAGCCACCACACATAGTTTCAATTCCTTACAGGTAGGCTAAAAACAAACATGAAATACGTTTTGGAGACAAAGAGAAAGAAGGGTTTCAATTCCTTACAGGTAGGCTAAAAACCGGAGCTCAAAATGTGGGTTATGGAGCTGTAAATGGGTTTCAATTCCTTACAGGTAGGCTAAAAACGAAATATTTATTTTGTCTAATTAGAATTTTGTTTTCGTTTCAATTCCTTACAGGTAGGCTAAAAACGTCAAGTTTTAGACATTGATTTTTTAGAAGAAGAAGGTTTCAATTCCTTACAGGTAGGCTAAAAACGCTTAAAAGAAAAAAATCCTCACTCACATTTTACAATGTTTCAATTCCTTACAGGTAGGCTAAAAACTGTAAGCTATCAAAATCTATCAAATATCATCAACCTCCTGTTTCAATTCCTTACAGGTAGGCTAAAAACTTTATAAAAAAATTAAAAAATTCGTCAAAAAACACTGTTTCAATTCCTTACAGGTAGGCTAAAAACCAAAGAGCCTGTCCTCCCTGGAACAGTCTTCTGGGTCCGGTTTCAATTCCTTATAGGTAGGCTAAAAACGAAAAATAAATGCAGCAGTACAATTCTACTGTGAATGTTTCAATTCCTTATAGGTAGGCTAAAAACCCTGGGTGGACGAATCCTTCCTGGAACACCGGCTTGGTTTCAATTCCTTATAGGTAGGCTAAAAACCTTTCCTCGTCAATTTCGCCGCGTTCATACGCGGACCGTTTCAATTCCTTATAGGTAGGCTAAAAACTCCGATGTCCTTCGGTCCGCTCCTGGCCCATTCAAGTTTCAATTCCTTATAGGTAGGCTAAAAACCAAAGAGCCTGTCCTCCCTGGAACAGTCTTCTGGGTCCGGTTTCAATTCCTTATAGGTAGGCTAAAAACGAATTTTAGGTAAAACAATTGCTTTTCAAAGCAATGGTTTCAATTCCTTATAGGTAGGCTAAAAACCAATATGAAGTTGAAGAAATGGATGGTAATGAAACAT
>NZ_AVAF01000170.1 GCF_000445185.1 Thermoanaerobacter sp. A7A | reverse complement strand
AGAAGCGCTCGTTTCAATTCCTTATAGGTAGGCTAAAAACCAGGGCAAATTTGATAAGGAAGCGCAGCAGAAGGCATTGTTTCAATTCCTTATAGGTAGGCTAAAAACCAAAGACAGTTACAGGCACATCTAGATATTTTCCATGTTTCAATTCCTTATAGGTAGGCTAAAAACGGTATTACACCTTAAGCTGTTTAATCCGCTTGATGATGTTTCAATTCCTTATAGGTAGGCTAAAAACGCGTTTATCAAATTCACATGGGATTACGGATATATGGTTTCAATTCCTTATAGGTAGGCTAAAAACATTTTCAACACAACCAACACACTGATGTGTATTTATGTTTCAATTCCTTATAGGTAGGCTAAAAACGATTGCATTAACTATGGTTTATTCAATCAAAAACTATAGTTTCAATTCCTTATAGGTAGGCTAAAAACAATCACTAAAGGTGTGGCGGATACACTGCTGAGTTGTTTCAATTCCTTATAGGTAGGCTAAAAACTCGATATAATAGCTCTAAACGTTTGGCTTTGCTTTGGTTTCAATTCCTTATAGGTAGGCTAAAAACCTTGTACGTGGATTTCACAATCGTGGCATTGTCTTTCTGTTTCAATTCCTTATAGGTAGGCTAAAAACTTAGTTCAAAAAACAAAAGAGATAAAAGAAGGAGACGGTTTCAATTCCTTATAGGTAGGCTAAAAACTATTGGGGTAGGATACTGGAAGATATAGTTGCAAAAGTTTCAATTCCTTATAGGTAGGCTAAAAACTTTCACCAAAAGACATAAAACAGGTGATTAGGATAATGTTTCAATTCCTTATAGGTAGGCTAAAAACTTTGGCCATTTCAAGAATAAGCCAGTAACTTATTCCGTTTCAATTCCTTATAGGTAGGCTAAAAACGGAATATTGCCCAGGTTATGTTGATGACCCAGAAGACAGTTTCAATTCCTTATAGGTAGGCTAAAAACATTTTTTTGCAAGTTTTATTTCAAATCGCTACAACCCTGTTTCAATTCCTTATAGGTAGGCTAAAAACCAGAGGGGTTGCGGATGTCTGTCTTACCAAGGAGGGTTTCAATTCCTTATAGGTAGGCTAAAAACGTCACTATCGCTGGTCTTTGTATCCAGAAGAGACTCGTTTCAATTCCTTATAGGTAGGCTAAAAACTTTATAGCTTGTCCCCTCCCGTTTTAACTCCACATAGGTTTCAATTCCTTATAGGTAGGCTAAAAACAAAGGAGCAGAAATCGTAAAAAAGATAGCATCAAGGAGTTTCAATTCCTTATAGGTAGGCTAAAAACGGAACTATCGAATACGACACAGCAGGGGCTTTTGTGAGTTTCAATTCCTTATAGGTAGGCTAAAAACACAGTCCCAATTGCCTCCGAATAACTTCCAGTTTGGGTTTCAATTCCTTATAGGTAGGCTAAAAACCTTAAGCCTGCAAGTAGCAATATTGCAAGCGCAGGGTTTCAATTCCTTATAGGTAGGCTAAAAACTGAACAGCGGTGCCAAATTCCATTGTGCTATCATATCCGTTTCAATTCCTTATAGGTAGGCTAAAAACACAACAAATTCATAGATACCGAATACGTCAAAGTTC
>NZ_AVAF01000169.1 GCF_000445185.1 Thermoanaerobacter sp. A7A | reverse complement strand
TGGTTTCAATTCCTTATAGGTAGGCTAAAAACTCATTCTAACATGCATAAATAGCACATTATACACCTTACAATTTTTTAATTTCTGTCAAGTATCTTGACTTTATTATACCATATTGTCCAATAAAATCAATTACTTTATGAAAATCAGAAAAATAAAAATGTCGTCTATCCCCAGGTGTTTTTGCCTTATTTGGGATCGACGACAAATTTGTTACCATATACTTGTGACTCCTTTTGTTATAAAACCTGTTTCTTTGTCATAATAATCATTTAAACTATCATAATTTACATACTTAAAACCCCAAATATCAGGAGGCATATTTTCCACTGTTGCAGGTATTGATATTACATATTTATAAAAGTCAGCTTTAAATCGATTAAAAATATTTCTCCTTTCAAATAGATTTTTTATGTCTTTAAGCTCAACATACTTATGCCACAATTCTTTAGCTTCATCATTCAATTCAATAAATGCATCTACTTTATAATAGTCATCTTCAATTAATTCAAATTTGGAAATACACATATTTCCATCTTCGCTATCATACCTCAATGTGTATATAGCATCTAATAGCTCTCTTCCTTCATTTGAGGACATTCTCTCTGATACTTCTTGATAATATTTCTCTATAATCTTCAAAAGTTCTTGCTCTTTTATAGTATCATATTTACTTAGTATTTCACGCGTTATGCCAAGTAATATTTTATCATAAACATATTTTGAATATTTTTGACCTTTTTCATCTATCAATGATACAACATAGACTTTTCCTTTTCCTCTCCAGTTCCTGTTGCACCTTCCTGCTGATTGATTAATAGAATCAAGAGGTGCTATATCTCTTACAACAACATCAAAATCAATATCTACCCCTGCTTCTACTAATTGAGTCGTTACAGCAAACCTTATCTTACCTTCTTTTATTTTTTCTATTCTTTCCATCCTTTCCATAGGTACTACATGTGTTGACATGTAAATTATTTCATCATTAGGTATCTTAGCCCTTAATATATTATAAAATTGTTGAGCAGATTTTATAGTATTTAGTATGAAAAGATAGCTTTTACCATCATTTAAATCAAACATTTCGCTTAGCTCTTCTAAGGTAATATCTCGACTCAATTTGGGAATAATTTCTACTCTATCCATTTGAGTAAAATATTTAGTCTTGGCTACTAATGGATAAATTTCCTCTTCTCTAAATATTAACGGCTGAGTAGCAGTTACAAAAATTATATATGAATTTAATTCATTTGCAACCGCTTTTAAAAGTTCTTTTGTCAAAAGCCAATATTTAAATGGTATTGATTGGACTTCATCAAGTATAATTATAGAATTCGCTAATCTGTGGAACTTCCTCAAAGTTTTATTTTTTTCAGACACTAATGTATGAAAAAATTGAACAAAAGTAGTTATTATTATTTCTGAATTCCATCCTTCTATCAATATTTTGCCTTGTTCATCTTCAAATTCAGTATTATTTTTAGTATATCTTATATCTGACAAATGATGATGTTTCAATATTATTTCTGTATCTGGTTGAATTCCATTGTATCTTAACAAATCTTCAAGCACATTAGAATTTTGTTCTATAATACTTAAAAATGGCAAAGAATAAATAATTCTATATTTTACACCGGTTTCTTTATACAATTTGTCCCATAATTTCATCGCAAAAGCAATTGTAGTCAATGTTTTGCCAAGGCCTGTAGGAAGATTGATAGACATTATTTTTTGTTTAATATCTATATCCTTCTCTAATACTTCTTTATAGGCTTCCTCTCTCAATAAATTAATTTTACTTTCTTTATCGGGAAAAGATGCTTTATACTCTTTTACAAGCTGTTCTTCAAACTTTATTTCCGGCCGTTTTATATTGTCAATTCCCACGACAACTTCAGTTTTATCGGCATCAATAAGTAAAGAAAACAAAAAGTTTAATAATAAATATATAGAAACATCTTGTTCCTCTTTAAGTCTTCTTAATTCTCTTTTGATTTTTCTTAATTCAGAATTAATACTATCAATATAATCATTTATCGCTGATTTAGTCAAATTTTCATTTAAGCCAGCATTTCTAAGCTTTCCATTTAATACTTGTAATTTTTCATCATCTATACTGTTAAGCTGTTTTTTAAGTACTTCTAACTCTTTATCATCTAATATAACTTCATTAAAAACATTTTTTAAATCTCCATGGTGATTTTTAACAATTAAAAAAGCTATAAAAGGAAACAATATCCCCTTTCTATCCTGAGCATTTATTTCATTTTTAACCAAATAAAAGGCTACAACTGCAGATAATAAAGAATGGTGCGTTTCTTCCATTGTTTTTAATTTATTTCTCTCTTTCTCGTTTTCAGTAAACAAATACTTTTGAAAATAATTTGTCGCTTTTCCAAAGTCGTGGCATAAAGAAATTATAGTAGCTGTTTTTAAGAAAGTCTCTTTATCTATTATCGCCACCTTTTTTTCGTTAAAGTAGCTTCTAATTATTTTAGAAGTATTGATGAGATGGTCTTCTAAAAATTTGTTAGGATGGGAGTATAATTCAGAAAAAGATGACATGTTCACCCTTAACCTCCCAACATTTCTTTACATGACACTTTATGCTTTGTCCATTTACTTCATATAAAATATCTTCGTAACTTAAAACAACCCTATCTTCATTCATACCCGCAGGTATCTTTTCTTTAAAATATTTTTTGCCATTTTCAAAATAAATTTTGTCCTCTACAATAGATTGAAATGGTAGTACTGATAAAATATCTACTTCTGCATTTTCTATTTCTTCTGCTTCATATACCCCTATAAACTTATAATCAGCAATCATTTCACTTAACCCTAAAGACAAAGTATACACATTTCGGCGATTTTTTATTTTTTCCACTATGTCTTCAAATAAATCATTATCTTTATGCATAAAGTAAATCCGATACGCTGCGTCTTTTACAAATTCTGTCTTCACTTGCGTTCTCGCCTCATGATTTTTAGCTTTATAAGGTATCCAGTAATTCCCTTTTGTATTTATTAAATTCAGTCCCACTCTGATTTTTTTAATAGGGTTCAATATCCTGATAGCAACTTTGCAGTTTTCCTCTGAAAAAACTTTGAGATATTCTTTTTTGTCAATCCCCGCTATCGCCCCCAACATGCCTTTGACAGTTGGGGGTGGTGGAAAGGAAAAAGTAAGCGGGGAAGAAGTAGTATAGTATTTTCTGAAATGTCCATAGTCCCCGAACACATCAAAAACTAAAGTCTTCATCTCTATATCCCCTTAATATTGGAGTTTTTGAATGTTTAATCCTTTCAAAGCTTTCTCTAATGTACATTCTTCTCCATTACATGTAAATGTAACTCTATCATCGTAAATGTATTTTATCAATTTTATTTTCTCTTGGTTTTGTTTTAGCACTGCCACAAGTTCTGTTATATCGAGTTTGCCATCTTGTATATCTCTTATTTCTTCGTCTTCCATCTCATGCACAAATTTTATGCGTTTTTCAAGCTCACCTATTTGATAGTTGTTCTCTTGGTATACCACTTCTATTAATAATCTTGGCATATGTCCCATTTTTGAACCTGACATTAAATTTTTGGTACCATTCCACATTCCTTCTAACATCAAATCAACATCTTCATCTGTCAAAGGTATATTCTGATTTATTGCAGCATTTTCATTAACAATCCCATAAAAAGCAATTAGCGAATAGGGCAATATGTATTTTTCTGTAAAAGTTCCTTGTTCTCTACCTTCTCCAGAAGGCATAACCGTTGTACCCTTTACGTACATTAAATTTACTCTGTGAAGAGATTTACCATATTTAAATTGGACAGGACCTGTAAGAATCATCATTTTGTCTTTTACTGCAGTTGTAGCTCCAAATAATCTCACATCAATGCATTTTGCTATTATGTCTTCATTTGTACCAAAGTCCTCTATCCTATCTTTTTTTGTCCTGAGTTCTCCATTATCTTTTCTTGTTTCAATTATAAACACCTCTTTGCCTTTGTAATAAGCAAGATAATCCCTTATCGTCCTTTTAAGTCTTACATCTGTCACTATGTTTATTCCCGTTTCTTCATCTATACGCGGCTTGTTTTCGTCTACAGGGTCACCATTAGGATTTGCAAAGCTCACATCATAGAGAAATAAAATCTCTGCACGATTTTTAATAACATTTTCCATTTATTTTTCCTCCCCTTCTTTTTTATAAATAATACTTGTCAATTCATCAGCTAAATTAATACCACAAGCAAAGTAAAAATTTATTTCGTCAACAGACATATTCCAATTATCTCCCGCTAAGAGAAGATAATTAGAAGCTTCTTTCGCTAAGAGTCTTTTACCTTTTTCAAAAGAATCGTATTCTTCAAGTTTATTTTGCACTTTAGGAAGAAGACCTTTTATGTCTTTTTCATCCATTTTTAATCCTTTTAAATTTTTCATGAAAGGCTTAGCTTCTCTATCTGAGTACTGTTTTCTCAATAAAAGTTCTGTTAAAGCCCCTAAAAGAACAAGTCCTCTTTTTAAAGGCATTTCAAAAGTAGGACCATATTTGGCAAAAAAGCTATCAAATATTCTTTCCTCCATTGGGATAACCTCCATTTTTATCAATTTCATTTTTTCAAGAAAAGCTATCGTCATTAACCCATCTGCAGTTGCAGCTTTATAATAACCATCCTTCACAAACTCTTCTCTTATTTTTTTCATTATAAGGTTGTATAAAAATCCCAAATCCACTGGCCTTCCTCTAAAAATCCTATCAGTTATATCGAGAAAATAACCGTCCAAATCATTATCCCTTTTATTTGAGTCAGATTTAGACATAAAGCTTCTTATATTTTTAAAAGTAAAACTATTGCCAAAAATTTTATCTACTTGTTCTTTCGCATTAAAAATTTCTCTTAAATGAGAAGGAAACACATCTTCTATTAAAAGCAATATCCTTTCTGCTGAATTTGATTTTCTTAAAAACAACAAATTGACAGTCATAGAATCTTCTGCATCAGCCAGGTAATCTAATATCTCATCTTCATCTCCAATAAATCTCTTTTTTACTTCTCTCTTAAGAGACAAAAGTCTTTCCGAACTCTCAAATATTTCTCGTACTTCTTTTCTTACAAATTCTTTTCCTATAATGAAATTAGGTATTAACTGATACTCCAAACCATAAAATCTAAAAGTAAGTTCATTTTCAAGGTATCTCTTCCCTTCTTCTAAAGCAAGTCTACATTCTGCACATACAGGATAGTTCTTCCATGATTCTTTTTCATTAAAGCCGCCTGCAATATATCCTGGTTTGTCAATTGTATAAAATTTATATGTATCAACTGTACCAAAAACAATATCTTTCTTTTGTCCGCAAATTGAACATACTTTATCTTCCGCATAAATTTTCTGATACTTTTGACTGTCTAATTGTAGCATCAAATCTCTAAATACATTAAAATCACCAATATATTTGTACTCTCCATCTACATTAAATTTGAGTATAAGAGATAATCCTTCTTTTTTGGGAAAATCTCCTCGAATTTTCTCTGCTTCTTTGATAATTTCATCACTTTTTTCTTCTAATATGTCTTTTATTCTTTCAAGAAAAGCTCTATCTTTTTCATCGATTTTTATAGACTTGTCTTTTAGCACCTTATTAAACCAATTTTTTATTTTGCCATTAAATGTTTTTGGCACTTCTGTTATTTTTGCAGCAGGGGTATATCCAGGAGCATTACCACCTGTATCTGTAAAAAGGTATCTACTTATTTTTGAATCGTCATACTCTTCAAGTCTAATTCCTTCATATTCAATCTCATCTTCTTTTACAATGAAATTTATAGCAATTATTTTAGAGTATCTACCATCTTGATTTGGATTTTCTATAAGTACGTCCAGCAAAGTTTTGTTTTGAGATTTTAACACCATCTCCCCTAACTCTTTTATTGCTGTTATCATCCTCTCTCCCTCCTTTCTTTCACCCAATTATCTCAAAACATCCAAATCCTTGGGAGTTTTTTGCACCCAAACCTGTATAGTAAGCAAGTTCTAATAATTCAGGACTGCTTTCTACGTCGTATATACCCATCCATCCCTTCACATAAACATTTTTGTATTTAATCATCTTTGAATATCTCCTATCTTCCTTTTCTGATAAGGGATAAAGCTTAAAATATGGATCTTCCGCTTTTATTTTGTATACTAATTCATACTTTTTAAGCAGATTATTAAGTAAAAGAGGAGAAAATTTTTCATCCCAAGGGGAATAATAATAAGTATACTTTATGTCACCATCCTTTAAAGTAGTATACATCACAACTGGAGAAATAAATTTTATCCTTGCTTTATTTTTAAAAACAGGAGGATTGTCTATATTGAGTGAATTCAAAATAAATTTTTGACCATTAAAATGGCAATACTCCTTTTTTAACGCATTTTTTGAAATATCAAATATAAATTCATCTAAAGGAGAGGCAACAGTAAATTTAAAAGGAGGTTTTATGCTTATTTTTTTCTGCCCTTTAGAGTCTGTTAAAATCTTGAACTCCCCTTCAATTCTTGAAAAAGTAAATAATTTAAATTTTCTTTTTTCATATTGAAACCCTTCATCATGTAAAAAAGCTGCAAACTCACTGTCCCCCATGAGGTCATACAAAAAGCCTTGAACTATATAATTATAATGAATTGGCAATACTAAATTTTTTTCTCCCACAAATTCCAAAGTAATTCTCATATAATAGCACCCCATAAATTTATTCCAGTGAAGATATGGATGTATTGGTTTTACATGTATATAATTCTACATTAATCCCTATTTTCCTTCTTAATTTTTAAAAATTTTTAATTCCTGTGTAATAATTGTTTTTGCAATTCTAATAAAGTTTTATAAAATCAGTAAATAAAATATAAAAACTCTAAAAATTCAAAAATCGACTTTAAATCCCTTTAATTTTAATGTATAATGATACAATGGGAGGGGGGAAATATGGAAACATTCAAAAAGAAATTAGTTTTGTCCTTTATATCTACCTTTTTAATAGTTACCATTTTTAATTTACAGGTTGCAAATGCTCAAGAAAAGCAAGAAATTACAGTTCTTTTGGATGGATATCCAGTAACTTTTGATGTAGCACCTGTACTTAAAGATGGCACAACATTAGTCCCATTTAGGGCTATTGCCGAAGCTTTAAATATTTCTGTAAATTGGGAAGTCTCAACACAAACAGTTATAGCAACTGATAACAAAACAAATGTGAAACTTCAAATTGGTAATAAAACAGCGATAAAAGACAATGTGCCAATTACTCTCAGAGTATCACCACAAATGATAAATCAAAGGACCTTAATACCACTTAGATTTTTTAGTGAAGCTTTTAATTGCGATGTTGATTGGAATGAAAATACTTATACAGTAAAAATAACATCGCCACCAAAAGAAATGTTTGTAACAGGCTTTTATGCTTTGGGAGATAGCCAAACAAGCAGTTGGACAAATTTGTTTGGTAAAAGTTATCCCGAATATACTTCTGGCAATACCGGCTATTTTAGTTCCATCGCATTTGGTTGGTATAGTTTAGACAGTAATGGCAATCTCTTGACAAAAAGCCGAACTGGTTGGCAAAGACCTGATGGATGGGAAAAAGTACTAGATGTAATATCCCAATTCAAATTGAAATCTGAAATGGTTATTCATGTTACTGATGGTGACAATACTGTCTCTAAT
This sequence comes from Thermoanaerobacter sp. A7A, assembly GCF_000445185.1. Lineage (GTDB taxonomy): Bacteria > Bacillota > Thermoanaerobacteria > Thermoanaerobacterales > Thermoanaerobacteraceae > Thermoanaerobacter. The sequence continues at coordinate 1,107 of NZ_AVAF01000169.1, read as the reverse complement.
TTGCTGTCATCTAAAGAAGCCATAGAAAAAGCCATTTCCTCAATCGCTGAAGAAGCAAAAACTTATGATAGCGTAAATCTTGATTTCGAAGGACTTGGTCTTAATGAGAGTAAAGAAGACCTCGTACAAACCCAGCAAAAATTTACAGAGTTTGTTAAACTGCTTAGAAATCGCCTTGATGCCTCAAAATCAATAACATTAACTCTCCATGCCCCAAATAGTGTATATAAAGGATATGATTACAAAACTCTCGGAGAAATTGCAGATAAAATAATTGTCATGGCTTACGACTATGGTACAAAGCCTGAGCCAGAAGAACTTGTAATCCAAGCAATTGAACAAGCAACTAAAAATGTCCCAAAAGAAAAACTTTTGCTTGGTATTTCAATACCAAATGAAACACAGGAAAGCTTTGCAGTGAAAATTGGTCTTGCAAAAAGATTTGGACTTGATGGAATAGCCATTTGGAGATTAGGACTTGTAAAAGATGAAATGTGGAATGTCTTGAAAAATTCAATAACGCCACGAAGGTAAACGCCCTCGTGGCGTTATTTTATAGACTTACAAAATTTCCTGAAGCGTTTTCCACGCAAGTAAAGCACATTTTACGCGGGCAGGAAAGTCAGATACTCCCTGCAATACCTGTGCATCACCTAATTCATCTAAATTTATATCTTTTTTGTGTATCATGTCTATAAATTCTTGAACAAGCCTTAAGGCCTCTTTTTTGTCTTTCCCTTTTATAAGGTCTATCATCATAGAGGTTGAAGCTTGGCTTATAGCACATCCATGACCTGTAAAAGATGCGTCTTCTATAATGTCACCATTCATTTTTAGATAAATGGTAATGTCGTCACCGCAAAGAGGATTGTGCCCCCTTTCTTTGTGAGTAGCATCTTTAAGCTCTCTTCTGTGAGGAGAGTTTTCATAGTGTTCCATTATAACTTCAGAATAAAGCTGATTTAAATCGCTCATTTAAACCACTTCCTGACTTTTTTTAGTCCTTCCACAAGGGCATCAATATCCTCAAAATCGTTGTAGAGATAAAAGCTTGCTCTTACAGTTGCAGGAACGCCTAAGTATCTCATTAAGGGCTGGCAACAGTGA
>NZ_AVAF01000168.1 GCF_000445185.1 Thermoanaerobacter sp. A7A | reverse complement strand
TGAAGACGGCTTTACCATTTTCGATGTAGGGTTTTCCACCACTTGCCGCATAGTAGAACGTTATGAAGTCGAACCATCTGTCCCACCAGTTTCTCCCAGCGACTGCTCTTATAACGTACTTTTCTTTCGGAACAACCCATTTCTTTGCCAGTTCGTAGATCTCAGAGTAAGTTCTTGGAGGTTTGTCGTATCCAAGTTCTTTCAGAAGATCTCCTCTCCACCAGAAGAGCATGGGGTTGGAGTAAATGGGTATGACGTAGTAATGTCCGTTGAGCTTCCAGCCCTCGAGTATGCCTCTCATTTTCCTTGCGTCCACGAGTTTCCAGAACTCTTCTCCAAACTCCTCATCGAAAGCAACGAGAACGTCCAGTTCTTCTGCGAGCTGGGCAGCAAAGCCACTGAATATGTTGGTACAAATATCTGGTGCGTTTCCAGCTGCGATAGCGTTCAAAATGGCTTCTTCAGAACTTCCAGCGGCTGGGATAACCGACCACTCGATCTGAACATCCGGATGTTCTGCGTTCCACTTTTCAACGAGTTCTTTCCAGAAAGTTTCCTGATTCGGGTTTGGTGCTGTCCAGAACACTATTTTCTTGACCTCGGCGAATGCAAAGACAGAAAGAACAACGAGCATAACAAGAAGTACTCTCTTCCACATACGTATCCCTCCTTTATAAAAGGTTGATGTTATTTTGTGCTTTTTCTCTTTACAAACTGTGTGAAAACAAGAATACGAACAGGGTGTGGATTAATGCCAGTTAGCAATTCATGTAAACGCTTACACGCAAGACAACCCATTTCGTACTTGAAGACCCTCAGTGTCGTCAAAGGAGGATCGAAGTTTTCAGCATCAACAATATCGTCAAAACCTATTACAGAAACATCTTCTGGCACTCTGATACCATGCTCTTTGAGGCGTTTTATCGCCAGAATGCAATGCTGTCGTTGGAAGTGAAAATAGCTTCCGGTGTGCCATAAGAGTTCAACATGATGTCGATAACTTTTCTGGTTCCTTCTTCTGTGTCATCGCACTCATAAAATCGAGGCATTAATCCTGCTTTTTCCATTGCGTCTTTATAACCGTCGTATCTCATCTTGAAACCGTATGGATGCAGCGGACCGTGAATGTGAACGATTCGTCTGAAACCTTTAGAAATGAGGTAATTTGTCGCATAAAGCGCTCCATCGTATCCGTCACTTATCACACAATCCACACGCTCTC
>NZ_AVAF01000167.1 GCF_000445185.1 Thermoanaerobacter sp. A7A | reverse complement strand
ACTTTCACCGCCAAGTTATCGCCCATGCCGGGCGTCAATTTGATGCAGTATAGGTATAGCCCCACCTACACTTGCCTCACATTTTAGAAATACTCTATTCTTTTCTGCTATTTCATTTAATTCTTCTCCATGCTTAGCTATCAATTCTTTATTTGCAGTGATTACATGCTTCCCTGAAGCCAAAGCCTCCTTCACATATTCGTAAGCTGGAGAAATACCTCCTATTGCTTCAATAACTATTTTTATCTCTTTATCTTTCAAAATTTCTTCAGCATTTTGGGTAAGTAGTCCTTCTACCTTCACTTTCCTTGGCTTATTGAGATTTTTCACGAGTATCTTCTTTATCTCAGGATAAACCCCTGTACTCTCCCTTATATGACCTCCTCTTGAAGTTATCAATTTATATACTCCTGTTCCTACTGTTCCAAGTCCTAATAATCCGATTTTTATTTTCATGTCACACCTCCAAATAAATTTTTAGGCCCTCTTCTCAATGAGAAGAGGGCCTAATAATCCGCCACTCCTCTCATCTCTCAGGTTAGACACCCTAACCTGCAGGATTTGGCACCAGACGCATATAAATGCCGGTTGCCGGGTTTCATCGGGCCAGTCCCTCCACCACTCTTGATAAGAGGTTTGTGTGTAATATTATATTCAATTTTGCATGTTGTAATCTATGTTATCACTTTGAAACTGTAAAGTCAAGAACTTTTTTTTGTACTCTTTCTTAAATTTTTTCTAAATTATAATATACGCCGATTTTTTTTAGTGGTATAATAATATTGTATAATATTTATACCCTATCGATTATAAAAATTTAATATTTGCCACATGGGGTGCCGGCGTAACCGGCTGAGAAAAAGGTGTTGCCTTTTAACCCATCGAACCTGTTAGGTTAGTACCTGCGTAGGGATGTGGTCATCTGCCATGGCTATAATCCCCATGGTTTATTTATTTTTTAAGGAGGTTTTTATTATGACACAATTGGAATACGCCCTTTCAGGCATTGTCACAAAAGAGATGAAAATAGTCGCAGAGTATGAAGGAGTAGACGAAGAATTTATTTTAGAAGGAGTTAAAAAAGGAGAAATAGTAATACCATCAAACATCAACCACAAAAACCTCATTCCCAAAGGCATAGGAAGGGGTTTATCGACAAAAGTAAATGCCAATATAGGAACCTCTGATGCATACCCTGAAATTGAAAAAGAAATTGAAAAATTAAATGTTGCTGTAAAAGCTGGAGCAGATGCGGTAATGGATTTAAGCACAGGGGGCGACATTAACCAATCTCGTAGAAAAATACTTGAAAATTCCCCTGTCCCTGTAGGAACTGTCCCTATGTATCAAGCAGCTGTAGAATCTATATCCAAATACGGTAGCATTGTAGCTATGCCTGAAGAATTTATTTTTGAAGTTATAGAAGAACAAGCAAAAGACGGGGTTGATTTTATTACAGTCCACTGTGGTTTAACATTTGAATCATTGAAAAAGCTTAAAGACAACGGCCGAGTGATGGATATAGTAAGCCGCGGTGGCTCCTTTACAATTGCTTGGATGCTCCATAACAACAAAGAAAATCCTTTGTATAAACATTTTGATAGACTCCTTGATATTGCTAAAAAATATGACATAACTCTAAGCTTAGGAGATGGACTGCGTCCAGGTTGTCTTGAAGATGCTACAGACGCAGCACAAATTCAAGAACTTATAATCCTTGGCGAATTGGTAAAGAAATCTCGAGAGGCAGGAGTTCAAGTTATGGTAGAAGGACCCGGGCATGTGCCAATTGACCAAATTGAAGCAAATGTAAAACTTCAAAAACAACTTTGTCATAATGCTCCTTTTTATGTGCTTGGCCCTATTGTGACTGATATAGCTCCTGGTTATGACCACATAACTTCAGCAATCGGAGGAGCAATTGCAGCAGCTTCTGGTGCTGATTTCCTTTGCTATGTTACACCCGCTGAACATCTCGGACTTCCAGACAAAGAAGATGTCAAAGAAGGCGTTATTGCAGCAAAAATTGCCGCCCATGCTGCAGATATCGCAAAAGGCGTAAAAGGTGCTAAAGAAAAAGATTTAACTATGGCTAGAGCTAGAAAAGCCTTAAACTGGGATGAGCAAATAAAGCTTTCTATAGACCCTGATAAAGCTTTTAAATATCGCATCAATAAAAACATATCTACAGCCAAAACTTGCAGTATGTGCGGAAAATTCTGCGCTATGAAAATTGTCAGTGAGTACCTTGGAACTTCAGCTATGACTTGCTAATACCTTTGCCTTATTTACATTCCCCCCTTGATTTTCTTTGCTAATTTCTGCTATAATAAAGGAAAACATCAAGGGGGTAATTTTTATGGAAAAGTGGCAGTGCACAGTATGCGGGTACATATACGATCCAGAAGAAGGAGACCCATCTCAAGGAATTGCACCAGGAACACCTTTTGAAGAATTGCCTGATGATTGGGTTTGTCCGGACTGTGGAGTAGCAAAAGATATGTTTGAAAAAATGTGAGGGAGCAATTGCTCTCTCTTTTTATTGATTTTTAATAAGATTCATATTATTATAGTTGTATGAAATAATTATGCTCAAACAAAGATATAATCAAACTGTGGAGGGCGTGTAATTTTAATGAGTGAAGGTTTTAGGAGGTTAACTCCTGAAGAAGCACCCGATGCTTTGTTATAAAGTTAATCAAAAAAGCAAAAAATATAGAAATTCACGTAATACCTTATAAATAACTTCTTCATTACTAAAAGGAGCAGTGAAAAATGGAAAACAAATTTGGAATCTCACTTATAACTTTTTTGTTGATTTTGGCCATAACCATGACAATGGTATTAGTTTTTCACCAACCTCCCTATATACCGCTTTTTATAAGCTATATAATAACCTTTGCTATTGTTTTGATAAACGGTTTTTCGCCTCAAGAACTTGTCAATATGTCAATTGATGGATTTAAAAAAGGTATAAATGTGATGATTATACTCCTTTTGATAGGAGCCCTAGTTGCCTTGTGGAAACAGAATGGAACGCTTCCGGCTCTTGTTTACTATGCCTCCCACTTTTTAAAACCACAAGGTTTTCTATTATTGTCTTTTATCACAACCTCTATTATCTCAATGATTTTAGGTACAGCTGTAGGAACCGCCAGTACTATTGGAATAGTAATAATGGGATTAGCCCATGGCTTTGGCTATCCTCTTCCAATAGTTGCTGGTGCAGTAATATCCGGTTCTTTTATAGGAGATAGGACCTCTCCCCTTGCAGGAAATGTCATTCTTCTGTCGGATATGGGAGAAATTGAGCAATACAATGTACTTAAATCTCTTTTTAAAACTGCAATTCCTACTTATATATTAACTGGTTTATTGTACTATCTTTTAAGTCTTCACATTAATATTTCTTCGCCCTACACTTTTGACAATCTTGCAGCTATAATTTTGAAAAATTATAAAATAAACTTCTTCTTGTTTTTAGCTCCTATAATGATTATAACCTTAGCTTTTTTTAGAATTCCTACAAAGATAAATCTTTCAATTGCTGTCCTTCTCTCCTACTTTGTCTCTTTACTAAATGGTTATAACCTTATAGATTCTTTAAAAGTCATTATGATGGGAAATGTATCTAATATTCCAGAATTTAAATCTTTCTTTTCAGGAGGAGGTATGGTTTCAATTTTCCCAATGATAGGAGTAGTAACCTTTGCTACCGCTCTTTCTGGAATATTAGAAGGGACAGGAATTATAAAAGCAGTTTTTAAAAAAGCTCAAAAAATTAAAAACCCTAAAATTGCCTATTTGGTCACAATGTTATTAAGCACTTTAATGGCAGTAATAACTTGCAATCAAGCCCTTTCTGTAATTTTACCTTCCCGCATAATGTTAGAAGTGTTTAGAAATCTTAACGTAAAAAGTGATATGATGGTAAGAGCAATAGCAGATTCAGGCATGATACTTGCCGGCATAATACCCTGGAATTTAGCAGCAATGTTTCTTTCTGCAGTTTTAGGAGTAAAAGTCATTGATTACCTTCCCTATGCTTATTTAAATCTATTATTCCCTATATTATCAATACTTATCGTGTTTATAGAAAGTAATAAACAATATAGCAATGTTCTAATGGAAGAATTTTAAAAAAGCAGGATTTTATTCCTGCTTTTTTATCGCATATTTTAAGTTTATATAATAAGGTAACCCTTCTGCCATAGGGACCTTCACTTCTCCTTGTATAAGGGGTCTTGCATAATCAAAAAATTCTTCAGTAACATAATTACCTTCTTCATTTATCCAATTTAAAGGCATTTTTTTCTCCTTGTTACACACTTTATCAACATCTACAATATCCGTTTTAACAGTGTATGGGTAATTTCTTTCTCTTACAAGACTTATCATTTTCCCGGTTTCACCAAATAACGCATACTTTACTGCTTCCTTCCCCAACATCTCAGCTTCTTCAAAATCCACTTTAGATGCCAAGTGCATTGCACATCTTTGCGTTACACCAAGTCTGGTCATTTTGACACGTTTATATATTTTCTCTTTTACAAGCTTTTCTATATAGTCTCCTACTCCTCCCAGTTGAGGATGACCAAAAGCATCTTTATGATAAGCATTTTCTTTTCTTCCAATGTAATTCCCTTTTTCATCCATAAGTCCTTCTGATACAGTTATAAAGACATTGCCATATTCCTTATAAGCTTTATTTACATCCTCTAAAAATCTTTCCTCATTAAAAGGTATCTCAGGAAGATAAATAAGTTGTTTCAAATGGGGCAATCTTTCTTTAACCAAAGCAGAAGAAGCGGTAAGCCAACCTGCATTTCTGCCCATCACTTCGAGTACGTTAATTGTTTTAGTCTCATACACTTCCGCATCTAACGCAAGTTCTAAAGTAGTTGTGGCTATATATTTTGCCGCACTTCCAAAACCAGGAGAATGATCTGTAAACATCAAATCGTTATCAATAGTCTTAGGAATTCCAATTACATTTATTTCAAAACCTATTTCTCTTGCATATTTACTGATTTTGTCAACGGCATCCATAGAATCATTGCCACCTATGTAGAAAAAATATTTAATGTTGTATTTCTTAAAAATTTCTATTAACTTTTTGTATTCCTCTTCATCCTCTAAATAGTCTTTTAGCCTATATCGGCACGACCCTAATGCAGCCGCAGGGCTAAATCTCATTTGTTTTATTCTTTCATAGGGAATATCAAATATGTCAATAATATTGCCTTTTATTATACCTTCTATGCCGTTTATCCCACCATAAACTTTGCCAATTTTCTCCGAGCGCGAAGCTTCCATTATAGCTCCATACAGACTGGAATTAATAACAGCTGTAGGACCACCTGATTGTGCTATAAGACAATTGCTTTTAGTATACATAATATACCCCCATTGTGATATTCTATTATAAATTGTAAAGTAATTCAGATATATTATATCACAAAAAGAAATATAATAATAATTTTCGATAAAATTTTATCAACCCTTCTTGCAAAAAGTAAAAAAATATAGGAAAATTATAATAAATAACGCATTCATCTTAAAAATACGGAGGGAAACATTATGGATGTAATTGAATTAGCTGCTCATTTGATGGCATTATCAGCGAGAACAGCGCCTAAAGCAACTGGAAAAGACTTTATAGAGACAAAAGTTATCACAGGTGAAGACCTTATAAGATTAAAAGAGGATATGATGAAATATGGAGAAGAATCCGGAAAGAAAAATTTTGACAGGGATGCAAAAAACGTCGCTAACTCCAGTGCAGTACTTTTAATTTCATTAAATAAACCAGAAAAAGTTGGACTAAATTGCGGCGCTTGCGGTTATAATCTTTGCACTAGTCTAAGGGATTTTAGAGAAGGTACAGAATTTGCAGGTCCCATATGTGCATGGAGGCTCATCGACTTAGGAATAGCAGTAGGGTCTGCAGTTAAAACCGCCAGTCTCTTGAATGTGGATAATCGAGTTATGTATAGAATAGGTGTAAGTGCAAGAAGGTTAAAATTAATTGAAGGAGAGATTGTGGTAGGCATTCCTCTTTCTGCTACAGGCAAAAACATATACTTTGATAGATAAAAAATGCCAGGTTAAATCCTGGCATTTTTTAAAATGACTTAGCTGCTTTTACAATATCCTCCGCTGTCAAACCATAATGTTTTAAAAGCTCTTTAGGTGAACCCGATTGTCCAAACTCATCTCTTATTCCAATTCTCTTTATCTTCACTGGATATTCCTCTGAAAGAACCTCTGCTACCGCCGAACCAAGCCCACCTATTATGCTGTGCTCTTCTGCTGTTATAACTTTGCCCGTCTTTTTAGCTACTTCTACTATTAAATCTTTGTCTATCGGCTTTATTGTGTGTATATTGACAACTGTCGCCTCTATTCCCTCTTCTTTTAGTTTATCTGCTGCTTCAATCGCTATGGCCACCATTACCCCCGTTGCTATTATCGCTACGTCTTTTCCTTCTCTTATTACTTCACCTTTCCCTAATTCGAATTTGTAGTTTTGGTCATGTATATCTGGTACTGCCATCCTCCCCAGCCTTATGTATACTGGTCCATAGTGTTCTGCCGCCGCAAATATGGCTTGTCTTGCTTCTTCTGCATCGGCAGGGTTTATCACTACCATCCCTGGTATTCCTCTCATAAGGGATATGTCCTCTATTGATTGATGGGTCGCCCCGTCTTCTCCTACTGTTATACCAGCATGGGTTGCCGCTATTTTTACA
>NZ_AVAF01000166.1 GCF_000445185.1 Thermoanaerobacter sp. A7A | reverse complement strand
ACTTCGGTTTTCTTCTGAACTTGAATATCTTTCTCAGAAAAATCAGAAGAGGACATCTGAACGCCACAGTCTCACTCCTTTCTGGCATCGACCACCTGAAAGGTGCGAAGTTTGTTGTTCTTCGATTCTCTCCACTCGATCTCGATGGGGAAGGCGAACTCCGGTTGAAGCCTTCCCTCCTTTATCCACTTTCTTGACTCTTCGTTCCTGTAGATCGCGGGACTGGCCAGAACCACGAGTCTCATAGGGCCATCGACCACGATGACCTCGTCTATCGTCTCTTCTGCGGAGAGCTTTTCGACAATCTTGTTCATCACCTCTTCTGGCGGAAGAGGTTTCACATTCACGAGGGCGATGTTTCTTGAAAGCGGCCCGATGATCTTCACGTTGGCGAGTTCCGGCTTGAAGCCATGTTCTTCGAGAACTCTGAGAAGGATCTCGTTTGCAGTGGAAACGGCTTTTCCGTGGTAATCCGGGTTTATGAGCATCTTCAAAAGGTGTTTCAGTTTGCAGCCCTCTCTTCCAGCAGACTCACCGATCTTCTTCACTTCCAGTCCGAGGAACTTCAGCATCTCGTTTATCTCTTCTTTCCCGACCCTGTAGAGTGGTGAGTAGACACCGTCGAAGATCTTCAGGCCCGTTTTTCCCCAGCTGTCGGAGGCGTTTGCACCGCTCGCAACGAGGTGACCCTGAGCGTATCTTTTCACCAAAACGGTCTTCACGTCGCGGGTGCAGGCGTTGCAGGATGGACCGTGTCTCCAGACCTTCTCCTGCATCCTGTTAGAAGGAATGAAAGTGTGCTTCAGGCCGTGTTTTTCTGCGAAGCTTCGAACAATCTCTCTCGATCTCTCGTAGGTGTAAGGGCCCCAGTCCACGGTGACGAGCTCCACCCTTTCTTCTCCGAGGGCCATCTTCGCCAGGATTGCCACCAGCGAACTGTCCTTTCCCCCGGAGAAGGCAACATAGAGCTTCCCGTCTTTCACGGTTTCTCTTATGTCCTCGACGATCTCTTTTACAAGGTCTTCAACTCGAATCGTACTTCACCCCCGTCCAGTTCGAGGACGGCGTAAGAGCCTTCAGCGAGGCTTCCCGGGTTCAGAAATCTCACACCAGCTTTCA
>NZ_AVAF01000165.1 GCF_000445185.1 Thermoanaerobacter sp. A7A | reverse complement strand
TTAATTTTAACCCAGCCTTGCTTATCAATGATTTTACTTTCTTGTAACTTTTAGAGACATCTTTTTCATTACTATTAACATTATGTCTTACCAATACACCTATAATCTGAAAATTAGTATTAGTATATGAAAACTTACTATAATAATTTTCTAAAGCTTTTTTATAGTCCTTTTTAAAAGGATGACTATCATCAAGACTTCGTGTTTTATTTGATAAATATTGAATTAAAAACCTCCTCTTCTCACAATTTTTAATCAAATCAATTAGCTGTTCCTCCATTCCATCTTGACTTGTCATAACTTGAGGGGGATATTTATTCTCGGATGATGTTTTAACTTCTCCAAATAAAAATAATACATTATCATCAATTTCTATAAACCCAACTAAATCTGCTCCCGTTTTATTTCCATTAGGATTTCTGGCATCTCGCTTTTCATTCCAGTAAAATCTTACATTAAAGTGTTCTTCTAATATTACATGTGCAAAAGCCTCGCCTATACGCCAATCAGAAAAATTCATAAAAGGCTTTTTGTTAAGCGCCCTCAAATCAATAAGCAATTGTTCATTAGAAAAAAAGCCAATTTTTTTAAGTAATCCTGTCAAATCTTCTTTAAATTTTTCTGTCTCATCTTTATCTACCAAAAAATTTTTCACTTTATTCGAATATTCAAGTTCAATTTCTTCGTACTCAAACTCATACCCTTCATAAGAATAACATATATCATTATACTCATAAATTACATTCATGATTAGTCCCCCTAAATAAACTACCACCAAATAATAAACATCTTTTTATATATTTCTACATAAACAAAAAAAATCCTTCAAAATTTTATCTAAACTTCCACATTTCTAATATTTTTGTTTTCTAATATATATTTATTTTAGTAGCTTCATCATCTTCAATATTTAGAAGCAATTTCTATAACTTAAACTATTCACACAAAGAGGAGCCAATGTGACTCCTCTTTTAACTTCCTTTCACTACATTATTTTTTTGAATACTTCTATTTACAATATCTTTAAATCTTTCATAGCTATTGACCCAATCAAAAACTACATCACTGGATACGGTGGCAAAATGTTTACGGGCACATTCAATTTTGGCTTTTTCCACATCGGTTAAATTAACTCTTTCTTTTTCAAATTTTGATTCCACAATAAAATACAACTTTGCCTTATGATCATCAACTTTATGTATTATTGCCCAGTCAGGAGTATAATTTCCATAAGGGGTTTCAATGACAAGTCCTCCCTTTTTCAATTTTGTAAAGAGAAGAACATCAGGATCTTCATCAAGGCTTCTTGCAAATTCATACTCCCCATGACTATCTACACGGATATATTTCTGGAGAGCTTTTCGGTATTCTTCTTTTGTTTTATATGCTTTTTTAGCACTTTCATTTAGCATCCATTGTTCAATTTCATCCACAGCAAAAATATTCTTCTCTTCAAACACAACTCCATCCAAAACCTCATATTCTATATTCTTAGCCTGGAATTCATTCAATTTATTCTGAAGAATCTTAATTACTTCATCTAAAATCTCCTGTTTCTGTAATAAAATTTTATTTTCCAAAGCCGAATAAATTCTGATTAAAGCTTTCCTTGGTAAGAAAGTTTGATGCATGAGATAATTTATTATTTCAAAATCACTTTTATTATTTTCTATTTCTTCTATTCCAAGATTAATTGTAAATTTAGCAGGATCATGTATTTGCAACTCATTAGATTTTTTGAAATCTATACCTCCTGTTGCTATTTCATATTGACGATAAATAAATTTATTAGTTAGATGTTTATTAATTTCTTCTATACTTTGTTTAATAAACTCCTCTTTATCAATGTTTACATGGTAAATTGTTCTTTTGTTTATTCGTTCACGTAATTCTGCTAAAAGCTTTTGAAATTCTTTTTCCGTTACAAAACTGTGGTATCCATTTTCTACAGGTTCTTCATCACCATTTTTAATCTCAATTCGTTTACTACCTTTTGCTTTCATATTTTCTATAAATTTCTCTTTAATAGCTTCCTGATACGGTTGTAAAATTGCATTTGTAAAATCATAATATATTATCTCTGCTGCATCTTTCGTTAGTTGGTTAGTTTTAGCATTAATAATTCCAGCATTAATAAGTTCAGTCCTAAAAGCTTCTACTGTATCTGCCACAAGAAATTCCTCTGGAATCCCAGCGTCTGCCAAGGTTTGATAAATAACTTCAAAAGTAACTTCTTCCTGATCTAGTCCTTCCTCCAATCTAAAATCTTTTTGCAAGGCTTCAGCGAAGTGATCGTAATAGTCATTGGCAATTACAGTCAAAACATTTATTTCACTGTCAAAACACCGGTTTCCATAAATATCCACTGGCAGTCGCAAGCCTCGTCCTATTTCCTGCTTTTTAGCGATTTCCGAACTTCCTTTTTTTAAGGTACACAGTTGAAAAACATTAGGGTTATCCCAGCCTTCTCTTAAAGCTGAATGAGAAAAAATAAATGCCAATGGTTCATCAAAAGAAATTAGTTCATCCTTTTTCTCTAAAATAAGCTGTATTCCACGTTCAATATCTTCCTGAGATTTAGCTTTTACCTCTAATTCATCTTTCCCCCAGTCCCAATCCTCTATTTCAGTTTCATTATTTTTCTTATCCCGTGCAAAATAACCTTCTCTTACCTTTTGCACATTTTTGTATTCAGGAAATAAATCAGGATATTTTTTAAAAAGTTCATTATATCTTGGATCTTTAATTACTTTCTCATATTCCTCATCAAAAATGCGGGCATAAATTCCTCGGCCGTCAGGTGCCTCACTATCTCTAAAATTTTTAACCCGATCTATAAAGAAAAGGGACAAAACTTTGATTTTATAGCCTTTTTCTAAAATTTTTAGTTGTTTTGTTAAATGCGTTTGTATAGTTAAACGGATTAATATTCTGATTAAGTCCAGTTCATCTAAATTATAATTATTTTCTCCTTCTTTTAATATTAAGATACCTTCCTTATAACCAATTTTCAATCCGTTAATTTTGTGCGGGTCTTCCAATACAATCATATCTCTATATTGGGATAATTCTCCAGATAATTCATAAAGGCTTACCCCTTTTTGCACATTAAAGGTACGTAATTTAACCTGCCCGCCCGGTTCACGATAGAAAATTTCAATTTTTGCTTTTAAGTCCCGGGTAAATTCTATATAACGAACATAAGGGTAGTCTTTACTGATATTGCCATAAACAGTTTTAACCTCAATTTTCTTTACTAAATCCTGTTTATAAGCCTGGTACGAATCAAGTTTATATACTTGATGGTAAAGCTTTTTATGAGTTGCTGAATACCTTAAAATGAATAGCGGATCCAATTCTTCAATAGCCTTTAAAGAAGCACTTTTCTTTTTCCCATTTCCTTCAAGTCGCTGTGGTTCATCTATAATGACAATTGGTTTAGTATATTTTATTAGGTCCCACAAAACTCGCCCTCTTTCATCTTCTCTGCGAATTTTATTGCTGTCTTTATTAAATGCCTGTATATTCATAATTACAATGCGTAAATCCCTAGCTTCCACAAAGTCCATTAACTTATTTAAATTATTCGAATCATAAACGAAAGCATAATTTGAAATGTCAAGGTCATAAAGGGTTTTTAAATGTTCTTTCAAAATTTCAATATTTTTTTCTACTCCTTTACGAATAGCCACTGTAGGCACTACAATTATAAACTTTAAAAAATTATAATTTTTATAGAGCTCCAAAATAGTCCGCAAATATACGTAAGTTTTACCAGTACCTGTTTCCATCTCTACAGAAAAATTATATATAGGCTGTAAATCAGTAGAGGGAAAGAGCATGTTTTGAGTTTGTATTTCTCGTAAATTTTCTAGAATAACATTCCTTCCTATGTCCAATCTATTCCTTATAATTTCCTCAGATATACGTCCTATATGTCGGGTTTTCCCACGATAAATTACATCCCCCAGCTCCCGATCTTGTCCTCTAAAGAGGGCTACAACTGAGTTGATAGCTTTCTTTTGGTATTCTAAATTATCATCAAAGTTAAATATAACTTTCCTTGTCATTTAGCCCACTCCTTAAATAAACTCTACTCTGTAAGTCTGGTCTTTTCCCTGGTTAAAAAGCTTTATTTGTGTATCAAGTCTGTGCAAAATATTTAACTTCAAAGAAATATCATCATCAAAAGCACTATCTCTAAAAATAATTTTTATCGGTTTTGGTTCTAAAGAAGCTATTTTATCCACAATATCACTGGTAATCGTTTCTTCAAGACATACTACTACACTATCGGCAAACATATATGTTCGATTCCCTATATTGGTAAGTTTTTCAATTTTAGATGTAAGTGGGAAATCTCTGTGACGTAGCATAATCTCATAAACTACATCAATATCAGTAAAGCCAGGATTAAAGTCTAAAGCATCCTTAACAGAAAGAGCGCTTTCGCTTAAAGTAATCTGCTCACCTTTAAGAGCATCATCATTCCATCGAATATTTGTTTTACCTACCTTAAAAACTTTAAAACCAATATCAAGGTCATCAATCCACTCCTTATCCTTAAATTCTTCTTTAATCTTTTCTCCAGCCCTACGAATCCTTTCTTTACCAATATCGGCAATGGTTTTAAAGCCAGCTTTATAGGCTTCTGATTCTTCATCTACCCTTTCAGGAAGTTGCACCATTATAAATTTGCGTTTGCCACCATCTTCAGCATTAAGCTCCATAACGGCATGAGCTGTTGTAGCTGAACCAGAGAAGAAGTCAAGAACTATAGAATCATGCTTTGTACCTATATGAATACACCGTTTTACTAAATCAACAGGTTTAGGATAATCAAAAATAGAACCTTTAAGTAATGCCCTTAATTCTTTTGCAGCACTATCAGTATGACCTACTTCACTATATTCCCATATAGTTTTAGGAGTAATCCCATTCTTGACTTCAGATAAAAATCTTTTTATCCTGGGAACATTATTACCATCTTCACCAAACCAGATTCGATTATCTTTTACTAATTCTTCAAATTTTTCTTTTGAAACTCGCCAACTATTACCTGGGGGAGGCAATACTTTTCTTCCACTTGGTGTAATAATTTCATAAATATCCTTTTCAGTAACTCTGCCTACACTAAGGTTATCACTTATCCACGGCCCACGAGGGTCATTGTCTGGATTTTTATACCTAGCATTTTGCTTATCTGTTCTTGGTAATAATGTTGGCCTAAATACTTCTTTATTCTTTGCTACTGCAATTATGTAATCATGACTTGTTGAGAACCATTTTGCATCATTTTGAATTCCATATTTTTTCTCCCAGATAATAGTTGAAATAAAATTCTCCTCCCCAAAAATCTCATCACAAATCTTTCTTAAATTTGCCACTTCATTATCATCAATGCTAATAAAAATTACTCCATCATCGGAAAGCAAATCCTTAGCTACTTTTAAGCGTGGATACATCATATTCAACCAGTTGGAATGGAAGCGTGCAGAACTTCTCTGGTTTTTAATTAATCGTTCACCGTTTTCATCCAATTCTCCTTCTTCCTTATCACTTTCTTCTTTTAATTTTTTGAAATCATCTTTATAAATAAAATCATTGCCAGTATTATAAGGTGGATCTATGTAAATCATCTTTATTTTGCCATAATACGAATTTCTGAGAAGTTTTAAAACTTCCAAGTTATCTCCTTCTATATAAAGATTTTCTGTAGTGTCCGGATTTTTGCTCTCTTCAGGTACATACTTTAAGGTTTTTCCAACTACATCGGTTAAGGCAAGCTGTTTAGCTAATGTCTTCCCTGGCCAGGTAAGCTCATATTTTTCTTTTCCTACTTCTTCAAATTGACCAAGTTCCTGTTTTAGTGCTTCAAAATCTACCTGGCCATCTTTTACAGCAGCAGGAAATAATTCAGCAAACTTTTTGATATTGTCTTGGACTGGATTAAATATTTCCTTTGACACTTTATTTTCCATTTTATTACCCCTCCTAAATAGCAATTATTTCATTTAACCTTAAAAAACTACTTTTTATTTCTGAATTAAGGCTTGCCTTTTCTGCTAATGTGATCGACTTGCTCAGATGATTTTGAAGATTTATGATTTTCTTTAAAAGCGTCCTAATTTCATTCATTTTTTCAATGTCATAAAAGATTTTGGTCTCTAATGCCTTTAAAGCTCCGGTCCACAAATGTTTATAGGTAATAAGATAGGCTTTAGTTATAATTTCTGTGTAAAAGGTGAGTTTGTTACCAGTGTTTAATATTTTAGTAAAAGCTAAATATTGATCAAATAATGTTGCATTTTCATCAGGGAAAAATAAAGAACTTCTCTGAGTAAAAATTATATCATCTATGACAATTTCCTGCGAATCAATTTTACTTAATCTTTTTAAAGCAAAACAGTACAGGTAATTGCCTTTATTATCAATAAACCGTAATACCGCAGGAGGTTTAACAATCTTTTGTAAAATTCCGCCAATAAAATTCGAATACTTTAAGTCATTAACTTTTATATCAAAATAAAGAATAGCTTGATAGTTATAATCATTGTTTATTAATGACGGTATTTCTTCTCCAATTATTTGGTGTGTTAAAGTTATTCCTTTAACATCTTCTTTAAATTTTTGTTTCTCTTGTTTTGTTAGTTCCCCGGTTAAAAAGGTTTTTATATCGAAATTTTTATCAATCTTATATTTCTCAGGTACTCCAAGCATTTACATCACCACAAGAAAAGATACTAACTCAAAATCATCAGCACTTGTATGGGCAAATTCATTTTCGTAGCCACCAAAGTCAAAAATACTTGTTTCAGCTTTTCTTTCTTCCTCACCTTTAATACTATCAATTGCCTTATTCAAAAGATTTGAATAAAAGCTCATATCAGTTGCATTTTTAGTTTGCTGATTAAACAAATCAATTAGTTCGGTATTTGGTTTATTTTTCCCATAAGAAAGCTTTCTAAATTGCATTAAAGTCTCTCGTGAACTACCGCTTCCAAAATATATTTCACCGTCATGGGTAACATAAATTAAGTAATAGGGGTAAAGAGAACTATTACTTTCAGGCTTAGTATTATCTTCAAGATGCCTAAAGCAAAAGATACAACCTGGTTTTTCCCCTTTAACCACAGAATAAATTCCTCTCGGTACTCTTTTTATTTCAGGATGACTACGCACATACATGGACAACT
This sequence comes from Thermoanaerobacter sp. A7A, assembly GCF_000445185.1. Lineage (GTDB taxonomy): Bacteria > Bacillota > Thermoanaerobacteria > Thermoanaerobacterales > Thermoanaerobacteraceae > Thermoanaerobacter. The sequence goes on along the minus strand of NZ_AVAF01000165.1, from coordinate 21,050 downwards.
CATATAGGTAATCGTTCATATTTAGGTCTGTTATAGAAATATTATCTGATAATTCATCAATATCAACTATTTCATTTTGCAATCGTTCCAATTGCTTTTTACGAAAGTCGAAGTCATTTAAATCTGGATTTAATATATCATCTTCTCCGGTTGCAGTCAAATTTACCGCCAGCATTTTTTGTTTGACACGGTATTCTAATTGAAGATATTCATTTAGTTCTAAATTCGGGAAAAAATTTATCATAGCTATTCGTTCATTTTTGCTTCCAATCCTATCAATACGACCAAAGCGTTGAATTAAAATAACTGGATTCCATTGAATATCATAATTTACCACACAATCAGCATCTTGAAGGTTTTGACCTTCGGAAATACAATCAGTAACAATAAGAATATCTATTTGTTCATTTTCGGGTAATTTTCTCCCTAATTTAGAATTGGGAGAGAAATAAGATAGTATAGTATTAAATTCTTTAGAAATATTTAGCGTTGTTTTAGGTTCGCCTGTCCCAGTTACAAGCGCAGTATGAATTCCATGTTTTTTCATTTCTTGTGCAATAGTATCATAAAGATAATATGCGGTATCAGCAAAAGCAGTAAAAATTAATACTTTTTTATTGCCTGGATTATAAGGTGTCTTAGTTATTTTTTCTTCTAAAAAGTTTAATAAGGTTTTTAATTTTTCATCTCTCTGTTCTTGCAGAACAATATCAACACTTTTCAACAATTCTTCTATTTTCCCTTTATCGTGATATAAGTCAGCCAAATATATTCCTTTCATTAAATGATTAACATTTATTTCATACTTATAATCCAATAATAATTCTTCATCGTCATCTGATTCTTCAAATTCTACTTCTAAATCTTCACTACTTTTTTCAAGCAATTCTATATATCTATCAATTCTCTGAAGAAGACGTTGTAAAGTCTCCCTAAAAGCATAAACAGAGCTTTCTAATCTTTTAAATAAATTGAATCGGTGTAGTACGGAAACAAAATATTCTCTTTCTTCATGATTAAATAATACTCTACCACCACGAACTGTTTGAAATTTTTCTACATAATATTGCTTGTATTCAGGTTTAATGTATTTCATAGGTTGATAAACTGCAAGTGTTAACATATCAAGCTTTTCATCTGTATCATAAAATTTTAGTAATTCCCCTTTGCTATCAATTTCTGGTTTATAAGTTTTTGGTGGAAGTTTTTCAGGAAAACTACCTATTTCATCATTGCCATAATACATAGTGATATGCTTACGACTTCTCGAAATTGTAACCATTTCAAGAAGTTTAAAAAATTCTGATGGAAGATTATCCAATAAATCCTTTTTATTTCTATTCGGTTCTTTAATCCAATCATTTATTACTTTTTGCGCTTTTTTTAATACCCCTTCAATGCTTATAATACCATCTTCTTTAAAAGCTTCGTCATTATCTATAGTAATTGTGCTCAACTGATTTTTTAAGTCATTTAGAGAATTGTTTACAGGTGTAGCTGTCAGCATTAAAACTTTTGTTCTAACCCCTTTTTTAATAATTTCATTTATCAATCTTCCATAACGTGAAAGTCTTTCTGGATTATCATTGCGATTTCTAAAGTTATGGGACTCATCAATAACAAGCAAATCATAATTTCCCCAATTTATTCTGGATAAATCAAGGCCGCTACGGGATCTCCCAAAACGACGACTTAAATCACTATGACAAAGAATATCAAATGCAAACCGATCTCTCGCAAAACGGTTATCTATGTAAGAATTTCTGAATGAATCCCAGTTATCATACAACTTCGCCGGTGTTAAAACTAAAACTCTATGTTGTCGTAACTCATAATATTTTATTATAGCTAATGCTTCAAAAGTTTTTCCAAGCCCTACGCTATCAGCAATAATGCAGCCATTATATTTTTCAATTTTGCGTATAGCAGAAACCACTGCATCTTTTTGAAATCGAAAAAGACTTTTCCAAATCTCAGTATCTTTAAAACCAATATGATCGCTTTCAAATCGCTCTATATCGGAATCTAATTGGTCTCCAAAAAGTTCATAAAGGGTAAAAAAATAAAGAAATTCCGGATCGTATTCTTTATATATGAAATTAAGGTTTTCCAAAAGTTGCTTCTTGAAATCTTCTGTATATCCCTTATTGTTCCAAATAAGTTCAAAACTTCTTTTAAGTTCTTTGACCTGTTTCGAATCAGTAATTTCTATATTAAAATTCATTGGAACTATACCATTTTTCCTGGTTTTGCGGATAATTTCCAAAGAAGAATCCCCAAAAACTCCATAGTCTTCATCTATTAATATGAAATTGCTTTTTAAAAGCTCTTTCTTTTTTATCCTTTTTACATTCACGTGTTTTTCAATAAAATTATACATACTACGAGCTTTGCTTAGATGCCCCAATTTATTTTTTTCAACTATTTCATAGGAGTTAAAAAATATATTATCAGCAATTCTACCAATTTCAAATTCCCGAGAAATTTCTTTGCCAGTAGGAATATAAGTAGAATCTCTTAGAACAAGATTTATTTCTTTGACTTTTTCCATGTCGAATTGCAATTCACTAAAAACAGAAAGTGTTAATTTATCATTAACAATGTTTATTGTACTATTCTTTTTATTTTTAAGTATAGTTTTTATCCGTTGTATTAAAACATCATTGGAATTTATTACTTCAGCCATTCTCCTATCCCTCACCATTTAGTAACCTATCATATATAATAGCCTACTGCATAAAAATATTATATAAACCTCTATAAATCAAAATATGTATTTAGCACGCTTAAAATCTTATCACATTTACAATTATTCTTCAAAATAATCATTATCTATTCTTTTTATCTCATAAACTTCTTGAACTGTTACACCAACATTAAAATCTATCATATATTCAGCTAATTTATGTCCATCGATTAAAATTATTTTCTTATTTGGCAACTTTTCAACGTATTCTTTAGCTTCATTTGTAAAATTGGATGTTGTTATAAAAATTCCCTTGTTTGCACCTTGCCCATCTAAAGCGCCAGCAAAAGTTTGAATTATAGGTCTTCCAACAAATCTCTCTTTCCATCTTTTAGCTTGTATATAGATTTTATCAAACCCTAATTTATCTTCATTAATTATACCGTCAATTCCCTCATCACCTGTCTTTTGTGTCATTTCCTTAGCTTCCTCTTTAGAACCTCCATACCCCATTTTTATTAACAAGTCTAACACTATTTCCTCAAATTTATATGGATCTACCTCTTTTAGTTTTTGTAGCAATTCGTCTATTAGAGAACCTTTTATCTCATCATAAGCATTGCTAATTCTTTCAAATGGGGTCATATTATCTTCAGGCTTTCTCTTATCTCCCTCTGGACCTATTATCTCTTTATGCAGTTTAAATTCTTTAAAACTATCATATTTCATTAGGTATTTATAGTCTAAATGCTTAACTCCCTCTACCAACAATCTACTTCCTTCTTCAGTAATTTTGAATTCTCCTCTCTTAGGAGACTCTATAAGCCCCGCTTTCTTTAAATATGTAGCCGCCCATCCAATTCTATTATAAAAAATTTTAACACCACTTTCACGTCTTGAATTTACTTCTTCCTCTGTCAAGTTAAATACATTTTTAAGTTTTTCTTCTAACTCTTTATATTTGTGTATTCCACCATCAGAAAGAATTTTAAGTAAGGGTAACATAATCTCTTCATATGTAGGTATAGCCATCTTATCAGCTCCCATGCAAAGCATCTTTATATATATTCAACAAAACTTTGCAAAATCCTCTAAAACTATATATGAAAATAAAAACAGGCAATATGCATTAATGAATGCCTGTTTTTATAATATATATTTATAATTAATCTATCTTTATAAATTTGCCCTTAATAAGCCGATATTTACTCAAATCAATTCCATTAAAGTTTAAAATTTTACTTCCTATATTTGTAAAATAGGCTGCTTCTTGAACTCTTGGTATATTCTGTGTAAAATCAAATTCTGCAAGAAGTTTGAGTTCCCCTTTAAATTTATTCTAAAAAACATGAGTTTACTTTTTCATGGCAAACTCATAAGTATAGCTTTCTTTTTTTATATAAGAATTAATAAAAACCTTTTTTCCCAGACTTTGTGCAATATTTATTGTATCACCTTTTCCGGTTTTGGTAAAACAGGCCTATCTTTGTATTCATTACATGTATTTCTCTTGGGATCAAAGCAAATACAATCATAAGCCGGATCTTTATGTGGGCATTCTATCATCATGTATCTTGTTTTCTTAAGCCAATCAGGAATCTCAGTATTACTCCAGTTTAGCATTATTTTTAACTGTTTTAGTCTTGGAGTTTCCCAAAGGGAACTTGCATTGCCTTTATCAGAAATGTTTCTTAAAATATATTTTTCAAATGCTTCTTTAAAGTCATTTATTTCACCTGTTTTATCTTCATCTCCTAAGTTCCATGTATCATTATTAAATAATGATGTATATCTCTTTTTTCTATCTACTATAAACAAACTCGGTTTTATTTCTATACTTCCCAAACCCAATGGTTTACCCATACCAATCTTATGATAATGATTTTCTGGTAAGTCTAATACAAATAGTAATGCACCTAATTCTTCCTTTGTAAGATTTTCAAATCGTATACGAGATTTGAATTTGATATTTCTCTTGATAGGTTTTATAATAGTGTATTGTGCTTTAGTTTCTTCCCATAACAAATATTCTTTTAATTCTTTTTTTTCTTCAATAGGTAACTTTTCGTATAAACAATTTATAATTATCTTTTTGTTATCTTTTACTATATTTTTAGAATTTAAAATAACCGATTTATCAAGGCTAATATTAGCCTTTTCTAAAAACTTTATAAAATCATTATAATTTATTTCAATTTTACCCACTTTCCAAGAATATTTACTGCCATCATCAGGTGTATTCCTATGCCAGTAAAGTTTGTAGCCTCTAATAAGTGCGTCTTTATCATCCCAATGTTTTAGTTCTTTTAAACCAGTATTTTCACCTTTAGGCTGCTCTAAGTAAAGCTGAAAAGCTGTAGGTTTTGGTGAAGAAAGAATTTTAGGTGAAGTCTCTTCAATAAATATATCATTTTGCTCTTTCTCCAGAACAGCATCTTCAAAAAATACTCTACTTGCCCATTTACTCTCTTTCCCAAAAATAGCTTCTGCAAAATCTGTTATATCATCTGACTTCAAGTCTTTAGGTACATGATCGCCTATAGTTAATTCATATGGTAATCTAAAAAATCCTGTATGACCAAATGCTATTTTTTTATTTCCTTTTTTATCGTTATACTCAACATAAAATACAGGAACTCCATTAGGTAATTCTACTATTTTATTTGGCAACGTGACTTTTTTATCTTTAGCCATTTTTAAAATGTCATAGTATTCTGGTATATTTCTATTTATATCGCTTTTATAATCTTTTATGTCATTTTCGGTTAATTCTATAAAATCACCTGAATTACTGATAGATTTCACAATCCAATTTTTTCTTTTTTTCTGCATTCGCCCAGACCAAACTTTATAATCATTATTATATTTTTCTATCATAAATTCTTTAGACGTATCTTGAAATCTATCATATTCAGACGGAATAATCTTATATTTTCTTTGGTCATATATAAGATAGCCGGCTTTTATTTTGTCTTTACTAATTTTAGAAGAATATATATCTTTTAGATTAGACTTCTTACCAGCAACATCTCTATAATATAGCCTTTTTCCATTATCAATAAAACCAAGTTTCCCAAAAGAAACTATCTCTACTAAATTCCTAACCATCCCTCTCAAAGAACTTCCAGGAATTATTGGTAGCCCATTTTTTATAGAAAAAAAATTACTTTCTTCTTTATCTCGTCTTATATATATAGGCGTTTTTGTAGTAATCACAAGATCTATATATCCTGAAAATCTATCATCATGAAATTTATTGAATTCTGGCATATCTTGTGCTTTTACTACGTCTTTATTTAATGGAATAAAATTATAGGGAGCTTTAGCAAAAAACTTAATTTGACTATTGTGTTTAGGCTCATTTTTTATTTTTTGTTGAGCAGTCTGCTTATTTTCTTGCATATTACTTTGAGTAGTTGTTTTAGTATATTCTGTTCCATCGATTATAATTTTTGAGGGTAATCCATTTATTCTTTCAACTTCGCATTCTTTTCCATTAATATCTTTCGGCAAGTCAAATCCATGCACTTTTAAAGGTTTGCCATCATCAAAAGTTAATATATAATCATACCCTTTTTTAGTTTTCTGTATACTTATTTTAGCTTTTTCCATAATAATACCTCCAAATATTAAATAACTGATATTTTTAAAAATCTACTGTCAACAAAACCAGCTTGTCCAATTTCATTATATCCTATGTAATTTCTCGTATGTAACACTAATCTTTTCTCATTCTTGTTTAGATCCTCAATTGAGCTATTACCTATAAATTCCTTTGGTACTATATATCTAATTCCTCTTTTTTCAGAAACTTCAATAAATTCATCTTTAACTTCAAATTTAGATCCATACATTACCTGATCTGCATTAATATATTCTACTATTTCTCCATCTTCATCACTAACTCCATCTTCTCTATATCTAAATTTAAATTTATTTCCTGACCTCCAAATATATAGTTCCTTTTTTTCATTAAAAACTCGCAATTTTTGAAGATATTTATTAAAATCAGGTAATTCATTGTTGTAAAATTTAATTTCACCACTTTGTATTATTCCAAATAGAACTGCATAATCAAGCCAGCATACAATATATCCTTTGTCAACCTCTTTTATTTTTTGAATAAATGCATCATTGTTTAATTCATTATCCATATCTTTTGCTTCAACTTTTGAGCGAATTGTTCCAATTTCATAAATATCATCTAACATCCCAATCCCTCACTTTTTCCAAGAGTTCTTCGACAAAACCTTCTAATATCTGTTTATCGCTATCATTAACTACTATTTTATTTGTCTCGTCATCATTTGTAGACTTTTCAATAATATATTTATGTTCTTTATACTCAATTTCTATCTTTTTACCTTTTAAGACTCCTCTTCCTATATTTTTTTCTCCGCCAATAGGCAAATCTTCATTCCATAAGTCTTTCAATACCAAAAGTAAAAGTCCAATTTCCCAGTCTTTTGCATCTTTAATTTTTATTTTTAATTGTACATTTTCATCGTTATGCCAAAGAGGTTTAGATTGAAATAAAGCACCTGCAATTATTCCTCCTGTAAATCTATCAATCTTTATTCTTGCCTGTTCTTTTTCAATCACACCCTCAACTATACTTTCATCAATAATTACTCTGCTTTTGTATTTAGTCTTTTCTTTGTTTTCTGTATCAGCCCAACCAAACAATTCTCTTAAATCATCGTTTTCTTCTTGATTATTCTTACATAATGTGTTTACAATCTTAAAAGCTCTCGATCTTATCGCACCTTTTAGTGAAGTTCCAGTTAAAACATTTTTGCCATTATATTTTATATGTACTTTATCAGGATCTTTAGGATCTGTTGTATATGAACTTATGATAAGTGAGCTCTTTATTGAAAAGTCTGCAGTTATAATGCAATCAGCATTATCTTTTTTAGAAAGTATATCTATCTTGCTTAAATCAAGTTTATTTTCTGGAGGATATTCGTTCTGCAAGTATTTCAAATAAGTTACTCCATCATCGGGAAAATCAAATTTTAATATCTGAAGATTTTTTAACTTAAACCTTCCAAATCCTTTAGTAGTAAATGCACCAAACTGAACCTTCCTGGCTTCCAACTCAGTAAGTATAGTTTTTAATATTTTTAGAATCTCAATTTCCTTATTTTTAAAATTTTTTCTTATCTTAATTTCAGCTTTAAATTCAAATTCTAAGTCTTTATTAACTATTTCATAATCATACTTTGCTTTTTCTTTTGCAGTTCCAGTCTTTTCATCTATTGCTACTCCATCTCTAACAGCAATAAAGCTTTTATTTTTATTGTCTTCGATCTTTGTCTCTTTATTGCCTTTGACCTTTATATCACTAACTATAAAATGACTTTGAACAGCCTTATTATTATTTGGATTTTTAGAACCCCAAAAATAATCCCATATTTTTTTATCCCCTTCTTCAAAATTTTTTGAAATATTATGCCTTAGTGCCCCCACAAAAGAAGTTGCAGGAATGTAAGGATTGCCAATCTCATCTTTTATAATTTCTATATCAACAATATCACCTTTACCCGTACCAATTACAAAGGGTGAAATATTTTCTAAAATACCCTCTACAATTATTGTACTTGTAAGTATAGCATCATCGCTCATTTTTCTTCTCCCCCTGCTTATTTAATAATCTCAAGTATCTAAAAAAGCTAATCCAGTATGTTTTTGATAATTCAAAATTACCAACCTGTATGCCTAACTCGTTAATAGCATTTAATAAATTGTCATAAAACATATTTTCATATTTATCATAAATATCTAATTTAGATAAATCATCCCATAGATTTAAATTTTTTAAGGTTTCACCAGCGGGCTTTTTCTCCAGTTCTTCTAATTTTGTTTTCCAGTCATCAAATTTATTAATTTCAAACAGCATACCTTCAAGCCGTCCTATTAGATTGTTTGAAATATTTAAAGTATATTTTTTGTTAGAAAATTCCTTTGCTTTTTCAAAAGCCTTAAATTTTAAAATTTCTTCTGCTTTTTGCTTTACTATATTTTCTAAAATAGACTTTGAATATTGTAGGATTATACCTTTATCTCCATCTTCTTTATCGTATTTACTCTCATAACTTTCTCCCAAAGAAGAATATACATTGACCCTGCCAAATCCTAATTCTGTTTTTTCACCAAAACCATATATTGAAAGAGAATTTAATTTTTCTTTTAAATCATTACATCTCTCAATTTTTATTTTAAATGCTGAACCCGGTGAATAAGCTAATTCACGAGTATTTTTCATTTTCCAAACACTAATAAAGTTTTCAACATACTCTGTTCTTGCAACAATTTTTTCTACAGTAATATCACAATCAAAATGTTTTTTTAGATAATTTTCTAATGCTTTTACAGATATATCAGAAAAACCCCATTCGTTATATAGAATAATAGGAGAAGTTGCTACTATAATAAACTCATTTTCTACATCTTCTAAATCGTATGTATCTTCTAAATCGCCAAATTCTATATTTACTAAGCCATATTGTGCACTTTTTGATCTACCAATAAAAGAGTTAAATTTATCACCAAATATTCTTTTTATTTCTTCAAGGTAGCCTTCGTCACCTATAATAAACCCCTTGAATTCTTCTCCTTCGTTTATTGCCTCATAATAAAAGATTTCCTCTCCTATACTATGTCCTTTTTCCCTGTCTCTTGCATTATGGAAATAAAATGTTGTTGGAACGTTATGATAATAAATTTTATCAGCACTATAACAAACCATTTTATTCACTGGCTTTGTTTTTATTTTTTCAGGAACTTTTTCTAAAATATTGTATACTTGATTGGAATTATCTCCTTTTTCTTTATGTAAATAAAGTGCTGGATAGTAAGTTTTATCTTTTTTAAATGGATATGCAGAAGTAAATAAAATCTCATTTTTTAAAAATAAATTATAAAAATTATCATCTTTATGGGCTGCATTACCTAAATTAAATCTTTTTATAAATTTACTTGCAAACAAACCTCTAACTGTTGTAGATGGTATATATTTTTCTGTATTAATTGTGTTTTGCTCGCCTATCTCTTTTGCTAATACAATCGGAGATAATGTAGTTATCTTGTAAGATAGTTTTTTTATATTTCCTTTTTTATTAGCATTAAATTTTTCTGAATCAGAAGATTTAATCTCTTCTGTGATATCTTTATCATTATCACTATTTAAATATTGAATAGCATCATCAATACTGCTAATTTTAATATCTTCAATAGTGCATTTTATTTCACCAAATCCGCGATTTCTTGATGTACCAATTCTTTTTAGATTAATTGCAGCCAAATACAATAGAGCTTTTTCTTTTTTGCTCAAAGGAGTTATTTCATAAAGTTCACCTTCGAACTTGAAACCAGGTTTTAAAACTCTAAATGTCCTAAGTGAACCCTCTTTTGCAATTTCCCCATCTTCATCTATAGAAGTTTGCTGCCTTATGGATGTATAATAAGATGTAATTTGAGAAGGATTTATAAAAGTTTTATATTTTTTATTTTTATCATTTTTTAAGTTTTCAATTTCTTTTCTTATATTTTTGTAATTATTTATATATAAATTGCCTATATGCAGCTTTCCTTCTGTAAAACCATCTTCACCAAATATGCTTTCCACAATACTATATTTTACGCCTAATATATCACAAATTTCTTTTGCACTTTCTTTTAATACGCCTTTTACACGTCTTGAAGGAATATAGGGAAATCCAAGATCATCTAATACTACATCGCTATCAATTATACCTGCACCTTCCCCAGAACCAATTAGCGTGTATGATAATAAGTCTATTATAATCTTCATAATAATCCCTCCGGATAAAAATCTATAAGTTCTATAGCATCATAATATGGTGTCTCCTCTTTTTGCCATATATGTTCATGATAAGACATTCCTTTTATCTGTGGTAGATTTATTCCTTTAACTTTTAATTCTTCTACATAAATTTTCGCATTATCTCTATTTTCAAATAGCATTTCTCTTAATTTCATTATTTTATTTTTGGGAATATTTTTAAATGCTTTAACAATATATTTTAAATTTTCTAATGACTTCTCTTCATCTATTTTGTCAACCCAATAAGGTCCAAAATGAAGATTACCATTTATAGTAGATAGATGTTTATTTAAAATATCATTTAAGCTGCCACTCCATCCAGATGAAGAAACAAAAAAATCAATATAAGAACCTTCCTTTTCTCTCGATTCCTTTTTAGCTCTATCAATTAAATCTTCTGCTAGCATATAAGCCCTATAGAAAGGATATTTTGTCTTTACAATACTTACTCCTCCACATGCAGATAAAGGCTCGTTATTTACGCTGTGATTAGCAAATTCCTTAATAAATATTTCAGCTAACCAAACCCCCAATCTGCCATCTGAAATAAAAGTTATATCATCCCCGCCTAAGACAATTGGTCTTATTGGCAATATAGTTTTGCCATTTTCCGTACTTAATTTAAATTCTCCATCTTTGGGAGCAAAAGCTTTATTTTTCTCAATTTGTTCTATTAAAATCTCTATCATTTTCTTAAATGTATTTTCTGTAGCATCTCTTACGCCAATTGATAAATTTCTATATTCTATAAGACTTTCACATTTTGAAAATCTCTCACCCATTTTATTCCCATCAATATGTACAACTGCTATATAGTCTCTTCCCTCTTGTTGACCCAATTCTTCAATATTATTTGTAAAAGTATACTTATCCATCAATATATTACCTAAAATTACCACCATTTCATCTCTTGCTTTGTCTGAAATCTTTAATTTAGAACAAGCAACTGATGATATAAACTTTCCCTCATCGTCTTTAAAGGACTCTGCACTTTCATTAGTTCTTGGACAATCAAGTGTAAAACCATATTTAGGTAGTGTTACATTAGGAAAATATTTGTTTTTGTTCTCTCTTAAGCTTTCATGTAATCTTTGCATAGAATTTTTAAAATCACCTAAATTAAAGTCATGTATTATTCCAAAAGCAGTTTTCAGTCCAGGAGTTTTTCTTAAAAGAAGTCTTGTATAATTTTTTATAAATTCTTTTACTTCATGTTTATTTTTAAATAAAATGAGTGCATTTCCTCCACCTATATATCCAATTTCAAGTTTTTCATTCGGTTCACTTATTTTGACAACATTTGGAGTAACTTTCCAACTATCCATATCTATCTTTTGTTTAACAGTCATTTGTAAAGCTTCTTTTAAAACATCTTCGTATATTTTATCGACTAAAAACGATGCGCCGATATTTTCTTTTAATTTATTGCTTGAGAAAATATATTCCTGTATTGATACTGTATCAATCAAAACTGCACTTAATGTCATCTAAATACCTCCTCACAAATTTTATCTCCAATATCTACCCAATCATCTATAGCGAAAACAACAATCTTATCTTCTGCTGTTCCTGTTACATAAGCTAAGTCTTTTTGCAAATCGTCTTTTTTAGATGAATCCATACCTGTTATTAATATTGCCTTGCTTTCATCCCCTCCTATTTGTCTTACTCTATGGATAACTTCAAATCCTTTTAATTTACAATCTCCTTGTCTTTTTGAAGTTGTTAGTGACAAACCTACTAGCTGATAACCATTTATTATGAAAATATCTAATTCAAAATTAGGTGAATCTTTTCTTTGTGCTTTTAATGATATGCCAAAATATTCACCTTCCTTTAATTTTCTATCCAATAATTTATTTCTTATTTGACTATATACATACCATTCAAACCATTTTCCATCTAAAAATTCTACAGTATCTTTTATACAATCAGAAAATTTGTTGTTGCTTATACTGTCATCCGGTATCCATAATTTTTTCCCATCATTTATTTTTTTATCTTCAGGAAACGCATTTAAAATATCCCAAATAAAATCAGGAGTATAATTATTAAATTTATTTATAGGTGATAAATCATCATTTTTGGAAAAATTATCAATATGTTGCTTAAATTTGCTTTTATTTTCCAAAATTTTACCAGGCCCTTTAAAAATTTTTCTAAAAGGGTCTTCCAGCCATTTTATAAATTCTTCACCTCTACCACCTGTAATAGCATTTTCTATTTTTTGTGATATATCATCAAAGCTATCTGCAAATTTTTTCTTATAACTATATGTATCATAAATTTCAAAACTAACATCTTTATCATACAAATGAATTGACAAGAGTGTTTTTATGTCTATTTTTATTTTATCTTTTAGAATTACACCTTTTTCATTATAATCATATACAAGTTTATAACTTCTTGCATCTAAATAAGAGGCATTAAATTTGTCACCAAACTTTTCTTTTAGAAAATTATACACATGAGCAACCATTGTTTTTGTACCACCAGTATAATTTAGATGAACTTCATCAATCTTTTCTTTCGGAAATATTCCTAAATCATTTCTTATACTCTTTGGATTAGATATATCATAAAGAGGTAATGGGACACAATTATTATTTAAATTTAAATGTTTTTTTAACTTCTCAGCATAATCCGCTGTACTACTCTGATTAATTTCTTCGTTTCTTTCTGAGTAAATTAATACAAATTTATTGTAATTTTCTCGTAAATAACTCCCAACAATATAATTTGGCAATGGATTTGTACCTATAAGTAATACCAAAACTTTCTCATTCATAGTTTTAATCCCCCTAAACAAAAATATTATCTTGATTTTTAGAACTTCAAATTTAAACTATATATTTTTCTACCTTATTTATTAACTCATTTAATTTATCTTCAAATTTCTTAGCATTCATTGGATTGTCTTTATACCCTGCATGATTAATATCATTACGCAAAGGTTTTATCTCTGTATATAATATTCTTATTAAGTTTCGGTAGTTTTCGCTATCTAACTTTTTTAAAATATTATTAACTACTTTTTCATTTTTAAGTGCTATTTCTCTCCATTTGTTTTTTGACAAAGAATGATGTTTAATATATATAGCATTTTCAATTATTTTGCGTTCTTTTATATTATTTTTATCAAATCCAAATTTTTCACAAAAAAAGTTTACGATTCCCTCATCAAGTATAGTAAAGCCTTGCTGTATAAGATTATGTTCACTGCACCATTTGACTATTTCAAGCATGTTTTTATTTTCATCATCACTAAAATTTTTAAATCTATCGTTTAACCTATCTATTACTGGTTTCATCGGCTTAATATATGCCTTATCTGCTATACTTACAGCGTCTTCAAGTGTATCCTTCAGCTCTAATCCACCATTAGAGATTTCTTTACCTCTACATGTAGCAACATTTCTTGTGTAGTTTTCTAACTTTTGTGCAAAGTCACTTAATATATTTCTCTCATCCTTCATACCTTTAAGGTGCAACTCTTTAGTGCCCAATTTCATTAAATAATTTATGTGTCTAGCATCACCAGTTTCTATAAACCGATCAATTCCTACAGTCCAATCAAGTAGTCTTACAAAAGGTGTTAGGTCAAATATAGGAGCTATATCTGATTCTTCAATATCTTTTACTTCCTTACCAACTGCTTCTATTGCTCCATAATATATGCCTTTAATTTCACATTTTCTAATAAATTTGGCATAATTTAAAATAATTAGTGCCAGTATTGGAATTGAGCGAAATGAATGTGTAATATCAAATATTATTTCATCCCCCTTATCTATTTGTTCCAAAACTTTATCAAATATTTCCCAAAGTTCATTTTCATTTTGTCCTGAGGGTATATCAACATAATTAATACTTAGTTTGCCTTTGTATTTGTCTAAAATCTGTTTTAGACCAGGATCACTTGGATATTTCTTATTTTTAGACCAATTTGCATTAGTAGCCTCTTCGGTTTTAAATATAAATATGCTTTCTAAATCAACATTCTTTTTTAACAAAATATCAATAAGAGCTTCCTGTACATAGCAACTACTTCCACTTTCAATATTATCAAATTTATATTTACACTTAGTATAAGCTCCTGTGCCAAGAAATGAAAAAAACTTAATAGTCATTTCTATATCCACCTCTCATATTTTCTGAATCTTACATGGGTAAATAATCTACTTACTTTTATGTTTTCACTATTTTTAATCTCAGTAATAACTTCTCTTTTTGTAGTTGAATAAATAGGAATCAAATCATTTTTCAAACAAAAGTCAACAATCAAAAAAGTAGCTCCAAAATCTCCTTGTACAAGTACATAATCGCCTTTTCTTGCATTAATCTTTAACCAACTAATTAAATCTTGCAAACAAAAAGTTAAGTTATCATCATATGGAGAAATATCTGACCATTGGTTCTTTAAATTATCTGGCAAATATACAAACTCATCTACGCCTAAATTTGCGATGGCATCTTTTTTTTGAAAATCTGTAAGTTCATGAGAAAATATTAAAAACATCTTTTTCAAATCTGTTTGCTTCATCTTATAAACCTTCTTTTCATTAAATTCTAAAAACTTTATTTTTTGCCAATTTTTGTACCTCAAATATTAAATATTATCTTATATATCAATATTCTACATAACTTTCCAAATTCCTTCTAAAGAATTGTATTTTTATATAAAAATGTTGTTGAGTACCATAATAAAATGAAGAAAAATTCAATGTTAGTATAACTTTTTAGGTAGGCTAAAAACCCCTATAATTTTTTGTATATGTCTCCTCGATTGCCTAGTTTCAATTCCTTATAGGTAGGCTAAAAACTTAGTATTATTTTTGTGAAATTTGTACAAAAATTTTTTGTTTCAATTCCTTATAGGTAGGCTAAAAACGCAAGCAATAAAAACAAATAATCCTATTATAGTGTGGTTTCAATTCCTTATAGGTAGGCTAAAAACAAGTAACATTGCTTTTTAGAAGGGTTTAATCCTTGTAGTTTCAATTCCTTATAGGTAGGCTAAAAACCCTTTTTAATGCTTTTAGACACAGGTATTAGGAGAGGGTTTCAATTCCTTATAGGTAGGCTAAAAACGCTGTACATAGATACTTGTTTCAATTCCTTATAGGTAGGCTAAAAACCCGTAGCCGATACGGCTAAAAAATAAAAAAGGAGGAGTTTCAATTCCTTATAGGTAGGCTAAAAACCTTGACCGACGCCCCCAGCATGTCCCCCACTATCTGTTTCAATTCCTTATAGGTAGGCTAAAAACCAGAGATGATATTAAGATTTTTCAGGACTGGCTGAAGTTTCAATTCCTTATAGGTAGGCTAAAAACTCAATACCTTTATACCTGCTGTCCCAGGTTTCTGTAGTTTCAATTCCTTATAGGTAGGCTAAAAACCCGTAGCCGATACGGCTAAAAAATAAAAAAGGAGGAGTTTCAATTCCTTATAGGTAGGCTAAAAACACAAGTCTTTTAATATTGCTATTGTTGTAATGTGTTCCGTTTCAATTCCTTATAGGTAGGCTAAAAACACCAAGAGACTGGGAAAAGGGATTCTTTCAATATCAAGGTTTCAATTAGATTGTTTTAGATGGAACAAAAAAGGAATTTCATGGGGATTCTTTCAATATCAAGGTTTCAATTCCTTATAGGTAGGCTAAAAACCAATGCTTTTTTTAGTTCCTCGTTTTCTGCTCTAAGTTTCAATTACTTATAGGTAGGCTAAAAACACCTTGCATTTTATCCCTCCTCATGTTCTTCTTCTCCGGTTTAATTCCTTATAGGTAGGCTAAAAACCGCATTATTTACGAATATCAAAGGTGCATATTCATCCACGTTTCAATTCCTTATAGGTAGGCTAAAAACACCTGCTGTGTTTGGCAATGTAGATTTGGGTGGCGATGTTCAATTCCTTATAGGTAGGCTAAAAACACTCATTCTAACATGCATAAATAGCACATTATACGCCTTACGACTTTTTAATTCCTGTCAAGTATTTTAACTTTATTATACCATATTGTTTGACAAAATCAACTATTTTCTAAAATTGAAAAAATAATTTGTCGTCGATCCTCAACATTTTTTGCATTATCTTAGGTCGACGACAAATTTATATTAATTAATATTCTTACCTTACTTTTCCTTTAATACCTCTAATATTTCTCTTAAAAGTTTTACTTCCTCTGATGGTTCAGGTGGTGTTTGTTCTTTTTCTTTTGCTTTTCGCTGTCTAATAGCATTCATAGGAGCTACTATGAAAAAATATATGGCTGCAGATACAATAATAAAGTTAACAACAGCATTAAAGAAATTACCTATGGCTATTGGTCCTAATTTAAGGGCAGAAAAGTCTGGTGCTCCAAATATTGCTCCGATTAATGGAGTTAATACATCAACAACTAATGAATTGACAATCTTGTTAAAAGCTGTACCTATTATTACAGCTACAGCTAAATCTAATACATTTCCTCTTGTAATAAATTCTTTAAATCCTTTTAACATATTTTTCTCCTTTCAACAACTGATTGATTGTCCACACTTTATATTTTATCACTAAAATGTTAGTTGTTAAGTCAAAAAATTGGCAAAATAATACACCACAAAGTTATCTCTCTTCAGTTCAATAACTATCTACTTTCCTACACTCCTCTAACCCAAAACGTTATTGCCAATGCAATTCCCCATAAAACTACAAAATTCTTTACTTTCTTATTGTCAAACCTTTGTGATACTTTTGCTCCCCAATATCCTCCTAAAGCAAATCCTATCATCAGAATAATAGCAAAAGGCCATACTACTTTTCCACTAAAGAGTAAAACTAAACCGGAAGTGACATTTATAAAAAGTGAAAGAAGGTTTTTTATACCATTTGCTGTGTGTATATCAGTAATACCTGCTATGCCTAAAGTGGCAAGCATTAAAATGCCAATACCTGCTGCAAAATATCCTCCATAAAGAGAAGTAAGAAATTGAAGTATAAAAACAAAAACTAGTGATTTTTTCTTTATATCTTCTCCTTCCTTTAGATTAAATTTATTTATTCTGTCATTTAATGCTAAAATTATGGTCGCAAATAAAACCAAAAAAGGTACGACAAAATTAAAAACCTTGTAAGGAGTTATCATAAGAAGATAAGCTCCTAAGATACCCCCAAGTAAAGAAGGCAATGTCAGAAACCTTAAAAGCTCTTTCGTCTGATACAGTCTTTCTTTAAATCCCCATGCACCTGTGACAGAACCAGTCCAAAGAGCAACAGTATTTGTTATATTTGCAGATAGAGGATTTATTCCAACCCATACAAGAGCAGGAAAGGTTATTAAAGTGCCACCCCCTGCTATAGCATTAGTGGCTCCTGCTAAAATAGAAGCCACTAAAATTATTACGTAATTACTCATTAGATTATCTCTCCAAATTCATCAAATTTAAATCTATAAGCCCTTGGAAGAAGCTCTTTTCCAGGATCTTTGTATCCAATTGCTATTATCATGGGTATATACATATCCTCATCAATATTTAAAAACTCTTTTAGTTTTCCCTCATCAAAGCCGTCCATCGGATGAGTTTCAAGACCATACACTCTTGCAGCAATCATTATGTTCATCGCAAAAAGAGCTGAGTCTCTTATAGCCTTTCTTTTAGCCTGTTCTTCATCCTTCCAAACTGATAAAATTCTTTCTTTTGATGCCTCTTTTCTCTCTTGCTTCATGTATCCAAGTTCAATAGAGCTGTCTAAAACTCTGTCTATATTTTCTAATGCCGCCTTAGGATTTGCTATTATTACAAATACAGCAGGGGCATCTTCTACTTTTTGCTGATTAAAAGCTATTTCTTTGAGAATTTTTTTCTTCTCTTTGCTTTTTACCACAATCACTTTCCACGGCTGAAGGTTATAAGCAGAAGGAGCTAAAGATGCAGTTTCAAGAATCTCTTTTATAAGGTCATCTGATATTTCTTTTGCTGAATCAAAAAAGGTAATGGCTCTTCTCTCTGTTATAAGTTTTTTACATTCTTTCATATTTGTTCATCTCCTTAAAACGAATTTAAATTTTAAATAAAATATTTATCAAATAATAATTAATTTCTAATGTGTATATTCTTCAAAAATTATAAAATTCCTTCTAAAAACAAAAAATAATCCCTCAAAAAGGGAAAAAACTTCAAAATAATCTCCTCATATGTAGGCTGCCAAAATAGCAAAAGTAAAACTCTTCTGCCTAGAAAGCCTATTATAAGCTTTCTAGGCAGTTTATTTTATTCTAAATTATTTTATGGAACATTTAATGATGTAATTCGTCTAACTTAGTAGAAGAACATAGGAGAAGGTGATATTTCTCATGGAAATTTTAAAACTCAAAAAGCTTTTCACAGCAATACTCAGCATCACAATATTCATTGCAATGTTAATGAATATAACAGGATGTTCTTTTCCTACCTCAAAAGTTCAAGCTACAAATTTGATAGAAGGAATAAAAGCAAATCCAGTAAGTGAAAAAAACATAGACAAAAAATTTATAAATAATACAGCTGATTTTTCAATTGAGCTTTTTAAAAAATCAACTAATGATAACAAAAATTCTTTAATCTCCCCACTTTCAGTAATGCTGGCATTAGCTATGACAGCAAACGGAGCAGATAAAGAAACTCTTTCACAAATGGAAAAAACACTGGGAAAAGACATCCCCATTGAAGATTTAAACAAATACCTGTACACGTATATGAAAAAACTTTCCAATGAAGAAAAATCAAAATTAACTATCGCCAATTCAATATGGCTCAAAGAAAATGATTTTATGCCCTCTAAAGATTTTCTTCAGATAATTGCAGATTACTATTATAAAGCCGATATTTTTAAAGCTGCTTTTGACAGCAGTACAGTAAGTAACATAAACAACTGGGTAAAATCGGAAACAAATGGAATGATTGACAAAATATTAAACAAAATTGATCCGGAAAACGTTATGTACCTGATAAATGCTGTAGCTTTTGATGCAGAATGGGAAACAGTATATGAAAAGCACAATATATATAAAGATATATTTACTGATATAAACGGAAATAAACAGAAAGCTGAATTCATGAGGTCAGAGGAAAATTTTTATATTGAAGATAAAAATGCAATTGGTTTTATCAAACCCTACGCAAAAAAACATTACAGTTTTGCGGCTATTATTCCCAATGAAAATATGACAATTGGTGAATATATTAAAACACTCACGGGAGAAAAGTTTATAAATTTGATCAAAGATGCGAAAATAAGTTTGGTACATGCATATCTTCCAAAATTTAAGTATGACTATGAAATCAACATTAATAGTACCTTAGAATCCCTCGGAATGAAGGAGGCTTTTTCACCAGAAAAAGCAAACTTTAACAAGCTAGGAACTTCTTTCGTCGGTAATATTTTTATATCAGAAGTCCTTCACAAAACCTTTATATCTGTTGATGAAAAAGGAACAAAGGCAGGAGCTGTAACATCAGTCGATATGACGTCCACAGGAATGCCAGTAAATCCTAAAATAGTAAAATTAGATAGACCTTTTGTATATGCAATTATTGACAATAAGACAAATTTACCTATTTTCATTGGCACAGTGATGAGTATAAAAGATTGAAATAATTAATACTAATGAGGGTTTAAGCAATCGCTTAACCCCTCTCATTTATAATCAAAATATTTTTCCGAAAATTTTTCTTTATCCCAACTATGGTCTTTTGCTAACTGCTCCTCTGTTACATTGAAATAATCATATCTTACATTATCCCCTTGATCTGGAACAGGATCATCCCATGTGACATCTACGTAACTGATTTTGCCGTCAATTCTTATCATATTCCAAGCATGAGGCATAGACCCACTATAATTAAAACCTGTACCAGCTACTCCAAGGCTATCAATCCCAGCTAATTGAGCAAGTAAATTAAAAGCTGCAGCATATCCTTGGCACACCCCTACTCCTTTTATCAAAACTCCATAAGCAGTATAAGATTCTGGTGGTATAGTGTTATTTATCAAATTTTCATAATCATATTTAGTATTCTTTACAATATAGTCGTGAATTGCTTTGACTTTATCTATATCAGACATATCCGGTTTTATTATTTGGTCAATAATTTCTTTAGCTTTAATATTTATTTCATCTTTCATTTTTTCCAATTTATCTTTAGGATATATATATTCAAATTTTATACTTACTTTACTTATGACATTGTTAAAACCATTTGCAGAAATAGTCCACTTATTAGCATAGCCAATTTCAGGATGATGTGCCAATACAAGATCTACAATATCCGATATACTGTTTAATATATCATTAACTGTACCACTACTTCTTACAGAATTGTAGAAAGAATTGCTAAGGGTAAAAATTATCTCATCTTCATTGTTTTCAAGAGCATTTTTAATTAAAAGATACAAATCTTTTCCACTAGTTACATTAGGAGTTGAAAGAGTACTAGTACCAACCATGTTTTTGGTTGCAGTTATTGAATTTACCGTTGTTCTTTGGTTGGAG
>NZ_AVAF01000164.1 GCF_000445185.1 Thermoanaerobacter sp. A7A | reverse complement strand
AAACTACATTTTGGCCATTAATTGTAATTGTTATATTTGCCGCTTGTGCTGAAATAGGAATTAATATAGAAAAGGCTACAAAAACTAATAGTATTAAAGATATCTTTTTAAGCATTATATATCACCTCCGAACTTTCTAGAGACTAATATTAAACTATACAACAATATTTCTCTATCTCTTTAATAATTATACTAAATCTCAGAAAACTTTTTTATGAATAATTCAACAAAAAAGGATATAAATTATTGACGAGGGTTTGTTTCGTATGTTATAATAAAAAGCGCGCAGGGGAGTAGCTCAATTGGTAGAGCAACGGTCTCCAAAACCGTGGGCTGCGGGTTCAAGTCCTGTCTCCCCTGCCAGAAAAATAAAGGCTTTTAAGCCTTTTTATTTTTGTCTAAAAGTATCCTTTTCCGTCGTATTTCTCATACTCTTTGTAATAGCTTCAATTATCTCTTTAAGCAAATCTATCGGAGTCAGAATCTTTTTTTCTATAATCAATCTTTTGCCCTGTTAATTTTAGTTTAATAAAAAGTAAATTTTTTTACAACTTATATTTTATTTTTCATCCCATGCTGTGTTTTATTAATCTTGAGGGTATACTAAAATAGTCCTCATGATGTCTTCCATTCTATCAACAATGAGAGAATAAGCGCTTCTCATTGCTTCCTCTATTGACATAGGTTTATTGACAATACTAAAAAAAGCTGTGACTCCTATGTCATACAGTTTTTTATAGTTCTTACCTAACCCACCTGATAGTATTATAACCGGCTTACCATACTTTTTCGCAAGCTTTGCAATTCCAGCTGGTGCTTTGCCAAAAACTGTCTGGAAATCAGTATCTCCCTCTCCTGTTACCACTAAATCGCAGTCTTTTATCTTTTCTTCTAACTTTGCAATTTCCATTACTATTTCTATCCCTGGTTTCAATTTAGCATTTAAAAATGCCATTAGTCCAAATCCTAATCCCCCTGCTGCTCCTGCACCTGGAATATTCGAATAATCCTTACCAGTTGTTTTTGTAACAATCTGTGCAAAGTGCTTTAAATTCTCATCTAAAATTTTCACCATTTCAGGAGTTGCTCCTTTTTGTGGTCCGTATACGGCTGATGCACCCCTTTCACCACACAGAGGATTATCAACGTCTGATGCCACAATAAATTCACTGTCATATATCCTTTTGTCAATATTGCTTAAATCTATTTTTTCTATTTTATTAAGCTCTCCTCCACCGTAGCTTATTTCATTGCCATTAATGTCAAGGAACCTAACTCCTAAAGCTTGTGCCATTCCTGCTCCACCATCATTTGTGGCACTTCCACCTATTCCTATAATAAATTTGCGGCACCCTCTCTCCAAAGCTAACTTGATTAGCTCTCCTACTCCGTAGGTAGTTGTTTTAAGAGGATTTCTCATGTGTTCGGGAATTAAGTATAAACCTGAAGAAGCAGCCATTTCAATTACAGCCGTTCCGTCATTTAATATACCATAAAAGGCTTTTACTTTTTCTCCTAAAGGTCCCGTTACATATGCATCAATTATTTCTCCACCGGCAGACATTACAAGCGCTTCAACGGTTCCTTCTCCTCCATCTGCTATTGGAACAGGAATTATCTCTGCATTTATAACTTTTTTTATCCCCTCTTCTAAAGCATTACATACTTCTTTTGAAGATAAACTACCTTTGAATGAATCGGGTGCAAGTAAAATCTTCAAAAACATCACTCCCGCTTCCTTATTTTTTTACTTATTTCACTAGATATAACTAGATATAAATATAAATTTCAATATTCGGGGGCTATTCCCTCCCCGAATATTGAAATAAGTTCTCTAATCAAATCGATTATTAATTAAATTTTAACTACTTGTTTAAATCAAAAGATATAATTTTTTATTAATTTTCCCCTTTCTTTAAATTAGCTTTTAACCCACTGAGCTGTGTTTTACCGACGCATGATTCATATATCTTAGTCCTAGTGCTATGATAGCCGTAACTAGCAAGAATACACCTAACACAATAAAGCCTAAAAAACCTGAATAATTTCCCTTAATCCACCCAACTATATAGGGACCAAGGAATCCACCCAAATTGCCTATGGCATTTATTAATCCCATAGCTGCTGCAGCTAATTCTGGTCTTAATATATCAGTCGGAATTGCCCAAAATGGACCATAGGGAGAATAAGCACCAATTGCTGCTATAATTAAGAATATCATTTTTGTAAATGGTGTATGTGCCAAAAACTGTCCACCAATCAGTCCAAAAGCTCCAATTATAAGAGGAATAGCAACATGAATTTCTCTTTGCTGATTTTTATCGGACCATGAAGAATTTATAGCCATACCAATCATAGCAAAAGCAAATGGTACAGCAGATATTAACCCTACTACAAAAGAAGTAAAATTCTCAAAACTTTTTACAACACTTGGTACCCACATTGTGTATCCATAAAATCCAGACATCCAAAAGAAATATGCTGTTACAAGTAAAAGAACTGTTTTATTTGTAAAAGCTGATAAATAACCAGTGCCTTTAGGTTTGTTGATGTTTTCTTGTTCTATTGTTTTTATAATATATTCTCTTTCTGCTTCTGATATCCATCTAGCTCTTGATGGCTTATCATCAATAGTAATCCACCAAACAGCCGCCCATAAAAGTGGTAATAAACCCTCTATAAAGAAAACCATGCGCCAGTTCGTTATTGAAAGTAACCATCCAGTAATTGGGGCCATAACAATAGCGGATAAGGGCAAGTTAATCATCCAAAAAGCATTTGCTCGAGCCCTTTCCTTCGCAGGAAACCATGTAGCCAATAAAACCAAAACTGCTGGCCAAACACCACCTTCAAAAACTCCTAGTAAAAATCTGATTATAAAAAGTTGTGTTGCATTTTTTACTAAACCTGTAGCCATTGCCATAGCACTCCATAAAATCATTAGAATAAAAACTACTTTTTTAGCACTCCATTTATTTGCTAATATTGCACCCGGTATTTGCAGTATCATATATCCAATAAAGAATATACCTGCTGCAAGTCCCATGTCAGCACTAGATAGATGAATAGATTTAGTCATATATGGTAAAATCATAGCAACATTGATTCTGTCCATATAAGCAGTCATATACATTACAAAAGCAACAGGTATAATTCGACTCCAACGTTTTGATGTACTCTCCATATTAGCATTCTCCTTTCATGAAAATATTTTTGATTTTATTTACATTCTATAAACTTTTGCATAAAAAGCTGCTAATTTAATTGCCTCCTCCATACTGATAGAACTTGCAATATTCTTACCTGCAATATCAAAAGCTGTACCATGATCAACAGATGTTCTAATAAATGGCAATCCCAAAGTTACAGATATAGTTCGCTCAAAATCAACCATCTTTGTAGCAATATGTCCCTGATCATGGTATAGTGATATAACAGCATCAAAAGCACCTTTTAGCGCTATATAAAAAACTGAGTCCGCTGCTATTGGCCCTGTTACATCTATCTCAAGGTTTTTAGCTTTCTCAATTGCAGGTATTATCTCTCTCACCTCCTCATCTCCAAATAACCCGTGCTCTCCACTATGCGGATTTAAGCCTGCTACCGCAATTTTCGGTTTTTCTATACCTAAGCTTTTTAAAGCATTATTGCATTTTAAGATATAGTCATAAACTCTTTCTTTTTTTATCATCTCTACTGCTTGTTTAAGCGATACATGCCTAGTTAGAAAAAACACTCTCAAATTACGCACTTGAAACATTGTCAGTGGATCAACAGTATCTGTAAGTCCTCCAAGTATTTCAGTATGCCCCACATAATCTATTCCACCAGCTTTAAGGGCTTCTTTATTAATTGGAGTAGTTGCCATCGCATTCGCGTACCCATTTTGAATTATTTCAACTGATTTTTTAATAAATTCAAAGGCAGCTTTACCCGCTTCAGCTTGAACTTTACCAAACTCAATATTATTGGAATCAACATTATTCAAGTTAATTAAATCTATGGTGCCATACTCAAATTTCGCCTCTCCTATAATATTGACAATATTAATATTTAAACTTAAATTAGTTACATTTAATGCTCTTTTTATGGCCATTAATTCACCTACAACTAACGGTTTTGAAACAGAATAAATCTCTTTATTAGTTAATGCTTTAACAACTATTTCAGGACCTATTCCTGCAACATCACCAATGGGTATTATTACAACTGGTCTATCCATCTTAGCTTAATTTCTCCTTTCAATATTTTTTTCAATATATGAAACTATATAATCGAGAGTTTTTTCGTCTCCAACCAATCCTCCTTTGGTTATTATGTTCAAACCATTAAATTCACCTCCTATTATCTTCCCATGTACAGCTAATGGAATAACTTGCTCTATAATCTCAATTCCTACTGCATTTATATTCTTTAAAAACTCTTGTGTTATATCACCCCCACTTACATACACAGAACTTACTTTAAAAATAGGATTCTGCAAAATGTACTTAGTTATTTTACTTAATCCATCTGAGATTTTGTATGATATTGTATTTGGACTAACGTTATATTGTTTGGATAATAATTTTAAGTCTAAAACGTCTTCACTTTTTAGTGAAGTCGTTATACATAAATATTTGTTTCCTTTATTATTTTTTATATAGTCAGAGATTCTTGTTATTTCTTCGCTTAAATTTTCAATCACGTTTCTTATATTAACATTCCAGATTAATATATTTCTCTGCTTTGAAATATAATCAATCTGTTTTCTTGTTAGATCTGTTGTACTACCAATAATCATTAAAATTTTGTGTTCTTTACCCTCGTTATAATTTTGTCCTAATAAGTTTTTAGCCATTGCTGTAGTAAAAGGTCCAGGGTCTATACAAACGATAGGTATTTTTGACAATATACACGCTTTTGCAATTGTATCAATGTCCTCATCCGTAGCAGCGTCTATAACAATTATCTCATTTAAATCGTTTGCAATTTTTTCACTTAAAACAACATAACCTTTCATTACATCTTCCAAATAAATATATCCGATATTTTTATTACTTTGCCCTTTTATTATATCTATTATTTTTGAGGACTTAACTGGCGTCTTAGGATCTTTTGAAACACCTGTTCTTTGTAAAGGTATAGAATTGACAAGGAGGTATCCTCCAACTGAAATTCGCCCAGAAGAAGGGTATGCCACCACAACAATAGCTTTATATCCCTCTTTTAATCCATCTAGAACACCATCTATTTCAGCTCCAATATTTCCTCTTAAAGTACTATCTATTCTTTTGCTAATTAAGTCTACTTTTTCTCTAAATTGGTTGACTACGTTTTTTACTGTCTCATATGCATAAGTAGGTTCTTGTGCTCTTGTATCTGTGTTTATACAAACTACATCTTTGTCTATAAAACAATCTGCTATACTTTGATAACTTAATAACGAAATAGAATTAAATCCACTTTCTTTCAACAAAGCTCCCGTCGCATTTGCTCCTGTAAAGTCATCTGCAATAACCAAAATTTTGGGCATCAATAATATCCTCCTTTATCTACATTTAAACCAAATACAGTGTTGGAACTAATTTTTTTAGATCTTCTATTATTTTTTCATCTAAAAGTGAATCGCTTATTAAAATATCAATTTCACTTATTCTACATATTTTTGCAAGTGACCTCTTGTTAAACTTACTATGATCAGCAAGCAAAACTGACTTATTTGCACTTTGAATCATTTTTTTCTTCAAAAAAGACTTTTCAACTGTTGGGGTAGAAACCATATATTCCTCATCAATTGATGATACTCCTATAAACGCGTAATCTACATTAATCGATTTTATAAATTCCTCTGCATAATTCCCAATTAAAGCCCCTACATTTGATTGGACTAATCCTCCGGTACAAAACACTTTTATATTTGAGTTAGTATAAAGCTCAATTGCGATCTTTATATCATTTGTTATAACAGTTATATCTTTTGTGTATTTCAAATTCTTTGCTACTTCCAGACATGTTGTTCCTGCATCAAGTATTATAGATTGCCCTTCCTTGACAAATTCCGCAGCTTTTTTACCGATTCTTTCCTTCTCAGCTTTGTTTATCACTTCTTTATTTGAGTACGGAATCTCATAGTTCAATATATTAGAATATACAGCTCCTCCATGAGTTCTTAATACTATACCTCTTTCTTCTAAATATGCAAGATCACGTCTTATAGTCATTGGCGATACTTTTAATTTTTGGGATAGCTCTTCTACTTCAACTTTTCCATTTTCTTTTAATACACTTATAATTTTAATGCGCCTTTCTTCGGGTAACATTTTCATTCTCCTTGTTCATTTTTATCGATTATATATGTTTATTTATGTTCATATATGTTATATTCGACATAATTTAAAAAAATCCTTCTTAAAGTTTTAAAAAATCTTATAGATTATTGTTCCAAAAACATCTGTAAAAAAGCTGTTTCTTTTTATCTTGGTTGTATTTATTATAAAATCAATTTCCATTCACATTATTTAAGCACTAATAGTTAAGCAGGCTAAGTAATTTTTGGCATTATTCCTTAATATATATTGCTTACTCTCCTTCCTTACTCTCTTTTTCTAATCTAGCATCTAGTAAAATTTGATTTTATTTTGCCATTTTAAGAGCTAAAGATGAAAAGCTAGCCAAATTCTTAGAGTCTGTACTTAATCAAATACTAATCACTCAAGCTATTGAGCAAATCAAAACTCATTGATGATAGTTGATTAATTTTAGATAGAGAAAAATCTTTCCCATAAGGAAGGAATTTTTATTGACAATAACAAGTTGATAAAAAAACCTGCCAGCTAGCAGGTAAAATAGTTTATCTTTCAATTATTCTGTTTTATACATTTGCTTGACGACATATTTTGACATATAAAAATAACTCCTTCCGAGAGCCTATCGATTTAAGTTTTGTACACGGAATTTGAAGCTCCTTTACCTGATTATTTTACGAGATTGCTCGAAATTTTAAGGAAAAAGAAAAACGAAGAATAAAACAGGTGGAATTTCACCTGTTGTTATCTCCAGACAAAGCCTAATACAACTTTACCATAGATTGTATTGGTGTTTTAGGCTTATATATTGAGGCAGCCCCTCTACCGGAATTTTTACCTCACCGTGTATTAAAGGCCTTGCGTAGTTGAAAAATTCCTCTTTTACATAAGTGCCGTCCTCTGTTATCCAGGATGAAGGCAGCAGTTTTTCCTCGTTGCATACTTCTCCCGCGTTTATCACTTCGATGTGTGTGGTATAAGGATTGTCGCTATCTCTTATGATAGCCACCATTTTACCGCTTTCACCGTTTAATGCAAACTGCACCGCTTTTCTGCCAACTTTTTCTGCTTCTTCAAAGTCCACCTGGGAGGCAAAGTGAAGAGCGCTTCTCTGTGTAAAACCTAATCTTGTCATTCTTACCCTTTTATATATCTTTTGTTTTATTAGGTATTCCAGGTAATCGCCAACTCCGCCTAACTGAGTGTGTCCAAAACTGTCCTGTTTGTAGGAACCAGAGCCTGCTTCAACATAATTACCACTTTCATCTTTAATTCCTTCTGAAATGGTGATAAAGACGTTGCCGTACTCTTTGTAAGCTTTATTTACTTCTTCCAGAAATTTTTCTTCTTTGAAAGGTACCTCAGGAAGATATATAAGATGTCTTAAGTTAGGGAGTCGGTCTTTTACTAGGGCAGAAGAAGCAGCCAGCCATCCAGCGTTTCTCCCCATCACTTCAAGTACATTTATTGTTTTTGTCTCGTATGCTTCTCCGTCCAGCGCAAGTTCTAACGTTACAGTTGCAATAAACTTTGCTGCACTGCCAAAACCCGGAGAATGGTCTGTAAATACAAGGTCGTTGTCTATCTATCGTCTTGGGTATGCCGATGACGTTTATTTCAAATCCCACTTCTTTTGCGTAGCTGTGAATTTTATGGACGGTTTCCATTGAATCGTTTCCGCCGATATAGAAAAAGTATTTTATATTGTACTCTTTGAAGATTTCAAATAATTTTTTGTACTCTTCATCATTTTCCCTGTAATCCTTTAACCTGTATCTGCAAGAACCCAGCACTGCTGAAGGAGTAAACCTCATCTGGTTTATTTTATCGTAGGGTATGTCAAATACGTCAATTATCTTTTTTTTTAAAATACCTTCTATGCCGTTTATCCCGCCGTAGACTTTGTTAATTTTAGAAAAGGTTGAGGCTTCCATTATCACCCCATACAGGCTTGAATTTATGACAGCTGTAGGGCCTCCTGACTGAGCTACCAGGCAATTGACTTTAGAAGACATGGCCATACCCCCTACTATAATTTCCTACTTTTTACTTTTATTTATTTCTTCTAAAATAGCTGGTGCCCAATTGCTGCACCCCAGGACATTTTTCATCTTATGTTTTACTATGTTCTTTATGGCTTCCCTTCCTTCTTTTAAGTACTGCCTCGGGTCAAAATTTTCAGGATGTTCCGCCAGGTGTTTTCTTATGGCTGCGGTCATGGCAAGCCTTAAGTCTGTATCTATGTTAATCTTCAATACGCCCATAGTAGCAGCATTTCTTAGAATGTCTTCAGGAACACCTTTAGCTCCAGCAATATTTCCGCCGTACTTATTGCATATTTCAACAAATTCTGGAATTACCGTGGAAGCGCCGTGAAGAACTATAGGGAATCCTTCTGGAAATCTTTTTACTATCTCCTGTAATCTTTCAAAATCCAGTTTGGGATCGCCTTTGAATTTATAGGCGCCATGACTGGTTCCAATAGCTACTGCCAGCGAATCAATCCCGGTTCGCTCTACGAATTCTGCTGCCTGGTCAGGGTGAGTCAAAATAGCTTCATGCTCTTTTACTTTCACATTGTCTTCAATTCCGGCTAAGGTTCCAAGTTCGCCTTCCACAACTACACCTCTTTCATGTGCGTAATCTACCACTCTTTTTGTAAGCTTAACGTTTTCTTCAAAAGGAAGCTTGGAACCGTCAATCATAACAGAGGTAAATCCACCGTCTATGCACTCCTTGCAGATTTCAAAGTCTTCACCGTGGTCAAGATGTAAGGCTATTGGTATGTCCGCAGCTTCCTGAACAGCAGCTTCTACGAGTTTGACCAAATAGATGTGCTTTGCGTATTTTCTAGCCCCAGGAGAAACCTGAAGTATCACTGGTGCCTGCTCTTCTTTTGCTGCTTCGATTATGCCCTGTATAATCTCCATGTTGTTGATGTTGAAGGCTCCTATGGCGAATTTGCCCTCATAAGCTTTTTTAAACATTTCCTTAGTGGTAACCAATGGCATTTAAATCTCCCCATCTTTGGTAATTTGTTGAGCATGGTGAATAAAAATACCGGTTGAGTTATTAATTTCATTTTAAACTATTTCATTGTAAAAGTACATAACTTTCAAGAATAAAATTTTAAGTAACCTTCTTCTGAGTGAATTTTAGGGATTTACCACCCCTTTTATCAATCTTATAACAGGATTTAACTTTTCCCTTTTCCCTATTATTATTTATTATATACTCAAAAATTCTTTTTCATTGAGTATGAGTATATGACTTGATTCATTTATACAGCGGGGTCTCAAATGTAAATGATAAAAAAGGTAAACAAGTCTTCTGTCAGTTTCATCGCGCCATCTTTCAACGAGCCCATCACTTACAAGATTGTCAACAAGTCCTGTCAGGGTACCGGGAGCTAGCAGTAGCCTCCTTTGCAATTCTTTCATGGTTATTGGATTATCAGCAGACAATTTATTCATAACCCAAAATCTCTCCCAAAAAGTCAATGGAAAAGAGATAAAAAGTAGGATTATCGACATAGAAGTAAATCATGTAATTCCCAAATGAAACCAGTTTTATAGTTTTCTATTACTCTTATTTTTACTTTGATTTGTCCTTCCCTAATATCACCGTCACATCTACAGGTGAGTCGTGAGAAATGTCTTTTTCTACGGAAAGTATAGAAAGGGCATTTGCTACTTTTTTAGCTTTTTCTTCATTAGTTCTGGCATATACGTGGGATGAGAAAAATGTAGTTCCTATAACATTTCCTATTCTTATTACATCAAATCCTTGTCTTTTCAATATTTCCGCGTATTTTGAAGCTAGTCCCTCTATATTTGTCCCATTTAATATTTCCACTCTTATATTTTTATTTTCTTCTCCAGTAGATGTATTGGATAGTAAGTTCTTCTTACCTAAAAACTTTGCCACCATCTCAGGAATTTTAGTAGAGTCTGCAAAGAAATAACTAACACCATCTTTATACCCTGGTTCACCGGGCAGTGTAAAAGTATTTACAGTAAAAGGTTTATTTTTTATAAATTGGTAACTGTACTCTGTTATTTCTGATGCAGTCAAATCTGTCTTTACATATTTAGTTATGGTAATAGCCAACGAAGGAAGTTTGGGCAGAATAGAAGGTTGTGTCAATTTTTTGAATATAGCCTCAAGAAATTGGTGCTGTGCTCTTATCCTCCCAAGGTCAGCATCAGGATAACCATATCTATATCTCACAAATTCCATTGCTTTTTCCCCATTTAATACTTGCCATCCTTTTTTTAAGTCTATATGAAGAGGAGGATCAGCACTGTTATCGTCATATTTCATATCAAAAGGAACATATATTTCTACTCCTCCAACTATATCTATCACTTTTTTAAAGCCTTCATAATTTAAAATTATATAATTATCTATTTTTATACCAAGCAGGTTTTCTATAGCTTTTTTTGTTCCTTCTATTCCTTCTTCAGAAAAGGCAGCGTTTATTTTTTTATCACCAGGAGCGTTATAGCCTGGACGATGATAATAAGTATCTCTTGGAATCGACAAGATATTTATACTTTTATTTTCAGGATTGTAGTTTACTATAAATAAGGTATCAGATAAGTTGTTTTCATCGCTTCCTATAACAACGATATTTTTCTGAGTAAGAGATTTGTTTTTAGAAGAAACATTTGAAGAAGGGTTTCCATTTTGAACAGCAGATACATGTATATTTCTGTAAAATATAAGAGCTGCTATTCCTGTAGAAATTATAACTCCCACCAAAAGAAAGGAGAATATTTTAAACAGTTTCATATTTTTCCCTCCTAAATATCTTATTATGCTCATTTAGTCTATCACATATTATATATCTACTGGTATATCACTTTGTTTTAATAATGTCAATTAATGTGATGTTATTGTTATATAGAAAATTCGAAAGGCATTACATCTTTTTTTAAAAAACTTTCATAATAAATAAAAAAAATAAAGACACCGAGACCGATAATATTACTTTCAGTGTCTTTAAAACAAGACAGGTAAAAATAGTGCCAATATTATAAATTTTTCTTATCTTTGCCAGCATACTGCGTCCACCTGTTCCAATCAGGTCATCTGTCGCGCGGAGTATAACCTTAATTTCTTCATCACTTAAGCTCTTAATCCCACCACTATTAAGTTTATATCTTACTTTCTGTTTAGTTCTCCCCATAAATAATACCCCTTTTATATTTTCCCTATATTTTAATAAAAAGTTTCTTTAACCCTGTCTTACTTAATTTTGCTAAGTTCATCAATAAATGCTGGTCTTTTTTTATATAACCTCATTAGCTCATTTATAATTTCTTTTTGACTTTGCTCTCCTGCTATTTTTTTATATCTTTTAAGTATTCCACATACTTTTTGATAGTCTTTTCTATTTGATGAAGAGCTTGCAGCAAGTTTTATATATTTTTTGTATACTTCAATAACTTCATCTTTAAACTTATCTTTTAGCTTATCTGCATATTCTTCTATTCTTGTTGGATTTTCTTTTACAAACTCCATAAGCTCATCCAAGTCATTTTCTTCTAATATGACCTTAAGATAAATATCTTTCCCATGCCATCCCTCGAAGCTTTTTAATTCTTGTTTTAAATTATTGTAAAACTCTGCTCTATCGCCAGTAATTAATTCCTTTAGTTCTCGATAGTATTCAAAATTTCCATCAAACAAAAGCTCTTTTGCCAATTTCATTTGTTCTTCTTTTAATGAAAGCTTTCTATAGGCTTCATATCTCATTTTTTTCCATTTTGATGCTAAACCAGGATATTGCCTGTCTTGTTCCTCCCACTTTAAAGCTAACTCTATGACTTTCTCATACTCTTTTTCTCTAAAACTCTTTTGAATAAACACTTCTTTAAAAAAGTCAAATTCAAGATGTTCTTGTACGAATTGTTCTGCTTCTTCTCTACTCCCATATCTCTCTTTTATCACATAAAGAATTTGAAGTAATTTTTCAGTAATATATTTTCCATAGCGATTTTCGGTAGACCAATTACTTACAAGATATTCTATTTTCGATACCAGTTTATCTCTCAGTTCCTCTATGTCAACAAAGTCAGCACAAAGCCAAAGTATATCAATTCTATAACTTTCCCATCCATCAAAAATTTTACTTTCACTTAATGTCAATAACCTATTAAATATTTCCTTTTTTAAATTTATATCTAGGTTTTCGCTCCGGAATACTATGTCTCCTATAACTTCTATGGCGTCTGATACCAACAAATCTATACTTCCACTCGAATCATCTGCGTATTCAAAAGCCTGTATTGCTTCTTCAAGTACTAAAAATGCAATATCTAATGCTAAAAATATATCCTCAGTATCTCTGGCTTTCCACAATAAATCTCCCATTTCACTTGCAAAATCATATGTTTCATCATAAGAAATAAAACCATCTCTGCCCTTATATTTCCTAACAATAGAATTTATTAGTTTTCTGCACCTTATAAGTTCCTGTTTACTGTCAACCTTTGAATATCTTAAGACGAGCCTATTTTTTAAAGTTTCATCGTCTCCTATTAAATCCATTATGATATCTATTAACTCTTCCTTTGAAAGATTGTCTAATACTTCTTTTATATCTTGACGTTCTTTAGCTCTTTTTTGTACATTTGAAGCTTCATTTTGACTGCTAAAAATCTCCACCAGTTTATAAAAAGCTGCTACCTGATGTTTACAAATAGGACCATAATCATATGGGCAATTACATTCTGAATAGAGAATTTCCCCATTGTCATCTAGTCTTATCATAACCTCATAGTCATCACTACCTTGAATTTTAAAAATATATTCATTTTTTCCGGGATTATAAAGGTCTATTATGTTTCCTCCAACATAGTAATCGTAACCTCTATGTAAAATTATTTCATCGATATAGTCTTCAAAATCATATATAGTCATTTATACTTTCTCACCACTCTTTCTCAAAAAGACAACATTTAGTATTATTATCCAACCCCCACCAATTGCTATATAAGTAATTTTTTGTACTTTTATTATGTGGTTAATAATGTACAATTGACCCACTCCCAGCAAAATTCACCTTGGGAGGATTGGAGAAAATAAAAATGCTCGGAAGTAGATCACTTATAGAGTGGGTCTATTCTTATGATATATTAACTTAAAAGCAAAAGCAATTCTATTTTTTGTACTGCTCTCAGACTTAATAAAATCAAAGTACAGCGTGAACTTGTGGCTGGTGGAATTTATAGGGAAAGGTATTCCTATAAGTTGGTATTTTTATTGAAATATTTTATCTATTAAAAAGTTATGGACTTTCAGGAATTACAATCCAACCAATTATGTACGCTAAAATTCCACTCCCCCATACTATTGCTGCAAAAGCCCAAATTAACCTCACAATTGTAGGGTCTACATTAAAATATTCTGCTATTCCTCCGCAAACTCCACCTAACATCCTATTTTCTTTTGAACGATAAAGCCTTTTTTGCATATTTTACACTCCTTAATTTTATATTTCATTATTAAAAGCTACATCTATATTATATCAGAATTTTAGAATTTTTTAATAAAATTAAAGGATAGAATTAAAAATTTCTATCCTATCCTTTAATTTTAAATATAACTTTTTTAACTTAAAACTTTCTTAGCCATATATTTTTAAATTTTAAATTTAAAATTAACTAATTGCATTTTTAACTACATCTATAAACCGCTTTGCTCGTTCGAGATCAATAGGGTTCCAAAGAACTTCATCTTTTTTTATACTTGTTCCTACAATTACACCGTCACTGATTTTCAAAATTTCTTTTACGTTCTCAATACTCACTCCACTACTTACAATAATATTTTGATCAGGAAAATGTTCTTTCAAACTGGAGACTGTTTCTAATTTAGGTGGCAATCCTGCCCGTGGTCCTGGTATCAAAATAACTTCTGGATTTATCATTAATACTATACTATCTACAATTTCTTCAATTGTTCGTGTATCAAGAGTTGTTGCAGCATGAGGAGTAACATTACAGAATATTGGTAAATCCATGGCCTCAATTTTTCTTCTATATCTCATTATTTCCCCAGGATCAAGATACTGAAATCCAAAAGTACCTGCAAATACTCCTGACACATACATTCTAACAAAATTAGCTTCTAAAGTTTTACCTAGTGCAAGAGTTGCTTTGGGGTCCATCAATACTCCTACTCCAAAAGGCAATTTTATTTCTCGCGTAACAGAGTAAGCTACTCTAGAATATAAGGATACAATTTCGGGGCCTACCTGGTGTTCATATGGTCTATCACCTTCATTTGCAAAAAGAATAGCATCAAAACCAGCAATTTTTAATTTTTCAGCTTCTTCTAATGCCTTATCTTCTATTATTGAAGGAGTGTATTTGTTATTATAATATGGTGTTCCAATAAGTGGTAACAAATGTACCATTCCAATTATAGGTTTTTCTTTGTTAAAAATTTCTTGTATCTTTTTCACACTTTATCCTCCTATCTCTTATTATTTGCTTTTATTCAAAAACATACACTTTATAATATTTTAAAATAAGCTGCTATTATCCCTATTATGAATATCCAAAGTATCAAAGAAACCACCGATTTATTTTTCTTTAATAAATACCACAAAATAAAAACCGTCATAAGGCTTAACAAATTAGGTACTATTTTGTCTAACAATTGTTGTACTTCGATAGTTGTTTGTTGGATTTTAAAAACTAATGGAGTCTTAATATTTACCATTGCAGCAACCAATGCCCCTAAAACAGTAAGACCTAGCACATTCATACCCTCTGTAATTTTCTGCATTACATTAGTTCCTGTTATTTTATTTAAAGCATTTTTTCCCCATTTATATCCTTGAAAATACATAAAATAACCTACACCTACGACGTATGTGGTAAACAGAATAAAAAATAATATTGGTCCAAAAACATTACCTTTTGCTGCAATATCTACTGTTACAGCCAAAAATACCGTTTTTACCAAACCTTGTGTTATAGTATCTCCAATTCCAGCAAAAGGTCCCATTAAACCTGTTTTTAAACTGTTGATAGTTTCATCTGTTATATCTGTATTCCCATTTGCTCTTTCTTCTTCTAATGCTGCTATCATTCCAGGTATCATTGAACCAAAATTTGCTTCTGTATTAAAAAATGTTAGGTGTCGTTTTAGTGCTTGTGAAATTTCTTCTTTTGTATGGTATAATTTTGATACTATTGGTATCATTGAATGTACAAAGCCTAGTGCTTGAAAACGTTCAAAATTATAACAACTTTGCGCAAACATATGCCAGCAGAAAAAACTTTTTAACAAATCAGTTTTTGATAACTTTTTATTATTATCCATTTTCTGTCCCTCCTTGTTTATAAACATATAAAACGTGTAATATTGCAATACTTGCCGCTATAATTGTTACAGCAATCAAATCTAATTTCAAATATGCTACTAAGATAAATCCAATAAACATAAAAGGTAACAACGTATTCCTACCTATATATTTAAGTAAAATGGCAAGCCCTAAAGCAGGTAATAAAGTTCCAACTACTTTTAAACCTGTGATAAGAAATTGCGGAAGAACATTCATTAAATTTTTAAGATAATCGGCTCCAAGATATACTGCTAAAAAAGTAGGAACAAAATAGCCTAAAAAAGGAATAATTTGAGAAGCTACTATATTCATCAAAATAATCCCTTTTGTATTACCATCTTCTGCATATTTATCCGCCTGATGTACCCAAATAGAATTTAAAGTCATTTTTCCTGTTCTAACTAGGAGACCTAAAAAGCCTAGTGTAACTGCGAAAGTAACTCCCATTTCAGGTGGTGCTTTTGCTAACATCGTTAATGCTACAGCGAGATAACCTGCCAATGCTAAATCAGCTGGTAATGCTCCCCCTGCAACTATATATCCAATATACGCCATTTGAATTGCAGCTCCTACTTTTACACCATAAGTCACATCTCCTAAAATTGCCCCTACTATTAATCCGCCCATTAATGGAGCAGCCATATAAAGTGACCAGCTTAATGTTAAAGAAAGCAATCCACCTGATAACCATGTTATTAATCCAATTAAAATAGCTTTAATTAACATTACCATTTACTCCTTTCTATTTATTATTTTTTTGTATAAATCTATCTCACGAATATCTATGGGTTTATCAGAAGGAACAGCTTGGTAATATACTTTCACCCCCTCTTCTACAAGTTCTTTTAATATTTCTAACTCTTCAGGACTAATAGAAACATTTCTGTATAATACTTTTCTACCCGGTTTTGCTCCCATCCCCCCTATATTAAGTTCTTTAAATTTTATAACTTTATCATAAATAAATTTTGCAACCTGAGGAGTTTTAATGAGAATCATTGTATGTTCATCCTTTATTTCTGTCTGATTCACATTTTGAAACATTACTGCAGAAAAAATCTCCAATTTAATTCCTGGAGGAGAAACCATATAAAGAACTTTTTTTAAAAAATCATCTTTATAGACATCATCATCAACAATAATGATTTTACTTATATCTAAATGCTTAACCCAAGCAGTTACCACTTGTCCATGTATTAACCTATCATCAATCCTCACAAAAATCATAATTTATCTCATCTCCTTACACAATGCGGAATATCTGTTTATTTCATCTCTCTAATTTAAACTCATATATCAAATCCTTAATACTTGCATGACCTATTTCCATACAATGTTTTTTCAGTTCCTCCAATGGCATACTTCTATTAGTCAATGCTTCTAGTAACATAGGCAAATTTACTCCTGTAATACACTCTACTTTTGAATTCATTAAAACTTTTAAATTCAGAGCCATTGCATTTGAAGGACTGCCTCCATACAAATCCACAAATACTAACACTCCTTCTCCCTCATCCAATTCTTTTATAGCTTTCAAACTATTCTCACGCAAATATTCAATATTGTCTCCATAAAAAAGTCCTAGTGACATTACATTCTGTTGCTTCCCAACTATCAGTTCAGCACTATTCAAAAGTTCTTTTCCTAAAGCTCCGTGGGCTACAATTAATATTCCAACCATCAGATCATCCTTTCTTTGTTATTAGTCGATTATTATATTAAATTTTCCTTTCTAAATAAAAGCAAATCTCATGCCAGTTATCTATGTTCAACCTTAAAAAGTAAAAAGGGCGATACTACTGGTTTTACAGAGTATCGCTAGCAAAAAATACATATGTGTTTTGTATTAGTTTACATGTGCCATCATTTAACTAAAAGTGTGTTAAAATGTGTGCTAATTATTTCAACTACATATGCTAGCTCTGAATCGGGAATATTTATTCCAAAAACTTCTTCTACTACTTCAAAATGCTTTTTAATAACCAAAAAAAGCTTATGATGAGTTTTCTTTAAAAAATCCAAATCTTCATAAGGTAAACTTTGGTCTTGTATCACTCTTTCAATCATGCAAGAACAATGAAATAAAAACTTTACCAAAATTTCATCATCATAATTTCCATTGATGTCTAACAATATCTCATTTAATACTTTTTCTAAGACTTCATAGGCTTTGTACGGATTTAAAAAGGTTAACGTTTTATCAAGAACATTTATTAAGTTTTTCTTGAAAAAAGGAACATTTAAATCAAACTCTGACATGTCTATCTTCAAGTCTTTGTCTTTGGTCAAAGCAAGGCTTAAAGTTGTAACTTCCGCTACTAATTTATCCAGGTTCATATTTGGCATTAAAGCTTTTCGTGTTGCTTCGATAACCAAAGGGGTACTTACCATTTCTATAGTTTTTGTTGGGATCCCTGTTTTTTGCGTAATTATTTCACCAAAAGTTACTAGAGAACCCATATCTACCAGTAGTAATACACCTTTACCTGTATCTATTTCTCTTGCAATTTTAACAGCCTTATCTAGCACGACCTCAACTTTTTCTTTTAATGGCATATCAATCGCTTTCGCATGGTCTACCCCTAAAAGGGTATTAGCTACATTTGCCATTGTAGTAGCAGCACTATCGCCATGAGCAATAACTAATACACCTATAGTTTCGCATTTTTTGCCTATTCTTAATGCATGGAAAAACATAGTTAAAAATACAATTTCACTTTCAGGCATTCTTACATATAATTTTTCCTCTAATTTTTCTTTGACCTTTTTTGCAATATTATATTCAAATTGAAATTCTTGAGTAATATTTTTTTGAGAAGGATAAGAAATAACCCTTCCCATTTTTATTCTTTCTAAAAGAGTAGAAACGTGCAATGCGATAGCATAAACAACTTTTGGAGTTATTAAATTTTCAAGTTTTTCGCTTATACCAGATATAGCATATTCAACAGCTTCTAAAATATTTGGACTGACAAATTTCAATAACACTTCACGGTTTACCGTTTCATTTTTATCTTCAATAGAATGCAAAAATTTCTCAAAATATTCATTAATTTCTTTTCCTATTTTTTCTCTAATCTCTTGGATGGTTAATCCTTCTTTTTCGTATTTTCCCCAATTATTAATTATAATTTCATAAAAATCATCTCTCGTCTTGTAATTATCCATAAGAAATGTATCTTTCACATCGATAAATTCTTTATTTCCCTCAAATATGACGTCTTCATGAAGGTTAACTTCTAAAAGAGATAACTCATT
The DNA here is from genome assembly GCF_000445185.1 of Thermoanaerobacter sp. A7A. GTDB lineage: Bacteria > Bacillota > Thermoanaerobacteria > Thermoanaerobacterales > Thermoanaerobacteraceae > Thermoanaerobacter. Next base: position 41,751 of record NZ_AVAF01000164.1, on the reverse strand, counting down.
CCTTCTCTCTTTGATTTTAAATAAACCCTCTTGAATATTTTGAGCTAAAGTTGATAATTTTACCTCAACCATTTCTTTTTTAGAAACCATATATTCCAAAAAAGCTTTCGCGCATATAAGTTGGATATCGCTTTTTAACTGCCCTATATTACCAAGACATTCATATAAAAGTAGCGCTTTTATCACTTCTTTAGATACTTTAATGGGAATCTTAATCCGTCGTGATTCTTCCCAAAAAAACTGGCTGATAAAAGTAAATCTTTCCTTTAAAGTTCTACTTTCAAGACTGGGAAGCTGAATGAGGACAGGAACCCTTCTTAAAAAAGTAGATAACAATACAGACCTTGGGTCTTCCGTAGTAGCTGCAATTATCAATACTTTTGCTTTTCTCGTCGTAGTTGATTCTCCCATTCTCCTATAAATTCCTTTATCAATTAAAGTAAATAACATTTCTTGTCCTTCTGCTGGCAAACGATGTACTTCATCTAAAAATAAAACTCCTCCATCTGCTTCATCAATAATTCCTTTTTTCTCAGCAACTGCACCAGTAAAAGCACCTTTTACATAGCCAAACAATTGAGAGAGCAATAATTGAGGATTATCAGCATAATCTGCGCAATTAAATATAACCAAAGGTGCATCATCCGGAAAAATTCCAAGTTGTATTGCAGATTTATACATTGCCTCTGCAAAAGTAGTCTTTCCTGCACCTGTTGGTCCAATTATCAAAGTATGAAGCCCATTAGGAGGATAAAGTATTGCCGCTTTAGCTTTTTCTATTTGCTCTTTTAAGCTTTCATGAGCTCCTATCATATTATCTAATGCAGTATTTAAAAATATATTGCTACTTGTATTTTTTTGAGACTCTTCATTTCTACAAAATAATTTACTTTCTTTTAATAAAGAAATAAATTCTTCACGACTTCCAAAGACAGAATTTTCAATACGGCAACCCCACTTTTCTTCTAATGATTTTCTATCTAGATATAAAACTGGTTTGCCCTTAATTTTAATCGATTTTTTCTCTTTCACCAATTTATTTAACTCTCTGCTTGTATTAGCTCTATCAATTCCTACTAATCTCCCAATATATTCTGCTTCAAAACCAATTTTATTAATGCCATCTTTAAATTGCAGGCTTATAGTTAATTCTTTTAATTTTTGATAAATTTTATTTTTCCTGCTTGAATCGTCAAAAATAGTTATCACCTACCTTAGGTAACAGATTTATTTAATTATCCAATTACTTTAATAAAGTATTTCTCTACAAACTATAAAAATTCCTTCTTCCAAAATAATTTTTTCGTAAAAATATTAAAAAAATGATAAAATATAAATAAAATAAAAAAGCCACCACAAAGGAGGTATCCCCGTGAAGAGTTATAGAAAAGAGTTGTGGTTTGAAACAAAAAAGAGAAGAGAATTTATAAACATTACACCTCTTATAGAGGAATGCGTTAGGGAAAGCGGAATCAAGGAAGGGCTTCTTTTATGTAATGCAATGCACATTACCTCAAGTGTTTTTATAAATGACGATGAACCAGGCTTACATAAAGACTTTGAAAATTTCTTGGAAAAATTAGCCCCCGAAAAACCCTATGACCAATATTATCATAATACTTATGAAGATAATGCAGACGCTCATTTAAAGCGTACAATAATGGGTCGAGAAGTTGTAGTAGCTATAACAGATGGAAAATTAGATTTTGGTCCATGGGAACAAATCTTTTACGGTGAATTTGACGGAAGAAGGAAAAAGAGAGTGTTGGTCAAAATTATAGGTGAATAAAAAATCTCCAGTTTCCCGGAGATTTACAAAGTCCTTTTATAATCTTCATTGCTTATCTTGTCAGTTTCCTCTACATAACCAGCATTTTCATCATCATAGTCATCATCATAATTATCCAAACCGCTTTTTGTCTTATTAAATCGTGCAACCTCTTGGTAAGAATCCTCTGCATCAAATTGAATTTCTCCTTTTAAATCCTTATACCCCCATCCAAAGGGGTATTTTATCATTCTCTCTTCATTAGGCCTTGAATTCCTTAAATCTTTTAATTTCAAATCATTATTTTTAGCGCATTCTGCACAAAGAGCAGCATAAGGAAGGGCTTCTAATCGTTCTTCTTCAATGGGCTTATGGCAGTGAGTACATATCCCGTAAGTACCCATTTCCATCCTCTTAAAAGCCTCTTCTATTTGCCTTAAAATATGTTTTTCGTTGTCTTTAAGAGCATAATTTTTCTCTACTTCATAAACTTCAGAAGCAAAATCTGCCGGATGATTATCCAACAGAGAAAGTTCTTGATAATACTCTCTCTGTGCAATTCCACCAATGCCATCATTGTAATTCATTTGATTTATTGTGCTTAAGACCTTTTCCTTTTCTTTTAATAGTAATTGTCTAAAATGTTCCAGCTTTTCACTATCCATCATACCAACTCCTATTTAATATAACTTTTGATTTACAATCTTAACTATGTCAGCTATGATACTGCCAATTAGAGGTAAATTTAATACCACCAATTTTTGAAGTATATAAAGAACTATCGCACCAAGTATTGTAAAGCCTACTGCTATTCCAAAACCTCTTGCTACCCCGCCTATAAAGTTTAACCACAAAAGCCTATAAGGGCTTTGCATAAGCTCGACGTAATCAGCAATTTTCATCTTCTCCATCATCTCTGACATTTGGTCCAACTGCTTTTTTATTACAGTTAACATAATATTATTATTGTTTTTATATTCGTCTTTATTCAAGACTTTTTCCTCCTTACATTTAATTTTTCCAGTATCGTTTTCTTTATTACTGTAAAATAAAGCCTTTATAAACGTTTATTTATTCATTAAAAAAAATATGCAATCAATCTTGTATTTAATAATAGTTTACCTCAAAATATAATTCAAGTGAAGCGTTGTTGACTTTTAATTTTGCACATATTATCATTAATTTAAAGTACAAATTGTGGGAGTTGATAAAATGGATTTAAGTTTTAAAACAAAAGTAGTACATACTGGAAACTACATAGATAAAGAAATTCCTCCAATGCCAAAAACTCTTCCTATCTATCAAACTTCTGTTTTCACTTTTGACAGGTTGGAAGAAGTTTACGATTATCTTGGTGGTAATCCTTCAAGGTATATGTACACAAGACTTGGAAATCCTAATCAAACAGCAGTGGAAGAATTAATTGCCAGTTTAGAAGGCGCGGAAGCAGGACAATCTTGTTCATCCGGAATGGCGGCAATTTCTTCAGCTTTGTTGGCAGAAGTAAATTCAGGAGACCACATAATCGCCGCAAAAGATATTTACGGTGGTACAAACAGTCTTTTTAATGCAGAATTTAAAAGACTTAATATTGATGTAACTTTAGTAGATTTCTCCGATTTGGAAGCTGTTGAAAAAGCTATAAAACAAAACACTAAAGTGATATACATGGAAATCATGACAAATCCTCTAATAAGAGTTTTTGACGTTGTGGAAGTTGCAAATATTGCAAAAAAGCACAATATAAAATTGATTGTTGACAATACTTTTACAACCCCTTATTTGATAAAACCAATTGAATTAGGAGCCTATGCTGTAATACACAGCGCAACAAAATACATTAACGGCCACAGTGATGTCATCGCCGGACTTATAGCAGGTAATAAAGAATTTATCTCCCACACAAAAAGAATCACACAAAACTTCGGCGGTTCAATGAGCCCCTTTGACGCATGGCTGACTTTAAGAGGAGCAAAAACTTTATTCTTAAGAATGAGAGAACACTGTAAAAATGCAATGGAATTGGCTAAATTCTTAGAAAGCCATCCAAAAGTCAAAAAAGTGTATTATCCTGGACTTCCCTCTCACCCTGATTACAGTATTTCAAAGAAGTTGTTTAAAGATGAGTTTGGAGGTATGTTAAGTTTTGAAATAGAAGGTGGAGAACCTGAAGTAGATAAGTTTATGCAAGAGCTGAAACTGGTGAAATTTGCTCCTTCACTGGCAGGAGTACAAACCATGATAACTCATCCAAAATCCACTTCCCATAGGTCTCTCAGCAAGGAAGAATTAAACGCGTTAGGAATTTCAGAAGGGCTTATAAGAGTTTCTGTTGGAATAGAGGAGATAGAAGATATTATAAAAGACTTTAAACAAGCTCTTGACAAGATATAAGAAAAAAGTTTAGGGCTTTCCCTAAACTTTTTTATATTTCATCTAGCGCCTTTAATACCTCTTCAACGTGTCCATCTACTTTTACTCTTCTAAATATTTCCCTAACAATTCCTTCAGAGTCAATGATAAAAGTTGACCTTTCTATTCCCATTTTCTTTTTGCCATACATGTTTTTTTCTTTGTATACCCCATATTCTGTAGACACATTCGCATCTTTGTCACTTAGAAGAATAAAAGGAAGATTGAATTTTTCAATAAACTTTTTATGAGAAGTTTCATCATCTAAACTTATACCTATTACAACAGCATTTTTTTCTTCTATTGACTTTATGTTGTCCCTAAAAGAAACAGCTTCTTTTGTACAACCTGGAGTGTTATCTTTTGGATAAAAGTATAAAACAACCTTTTTACCTAAAAAATCTGAAAGGGAAACTTGTTTTCCATCATGAGTATTTAAAGTAAAGTCAGGAGCTTTTTTATTTAGCTCTACCATGCTATCCCTACTTTCTAAAATTATTTTCTTTAGATAATTATTATTCTTTATCTAAATTATATCTATTCTCTTTAAAAAATTCAATAGCTTTTTATCTCTCTCATCAATTCTTCAAATTGGGAAAAATCAAGGGACTGCTCTCCATCAGATAAAGCTTTATTGGGCTCAGGGTGAACTTCCACCATTATTCCATCTGCGCCAGCAGCTATTGCAGCCTTCGCCATTGGTATAATTAAGCTTCTCTTTCCTGTACCATGGCTTACATCTGCAATAATAGGCAAATTTGAAAGCTCATGAATTACTGGAATAGCGGCTATATCTAAAGTATTTCGAGTATAAGTTTCAAAAGTCCTTATACCTCTTTCACACATGATGATGTTGGTGTCTCCTTCAATAGCAATATATTCCGCTGCATAAAGCCACTCCTCATAGGTAGCTGAAAATCCCCTTTTTAATAAAACAGGCTTTTTGGTTTTTCCTACCTCTTTGAGAAGCGAAAAATTCTGCATATTTCTTGAACCTATTTGAAAAACATCAGCATATCTTTCAACAATTTCAACATCCCTTACATCCAAAACTTCAGTTACAACAGGCAAATTAAACATATCGCCTACATTTCTTAGCATTTTAAGTCCATCAATCCCTAAACCTTGAAAAGAATAAGGAGAGGTGCGGGGCTTATAAGCTCCTCCTCTTAAAGCATTTGCGCCCCAGCTTTTAACTTTTTCTGCTGTTTTTACAAGCATTTCTTCATTCTCAACAGCGCAGGGTCCTGCTATTATAAGTTTGTCTTTACCCATAGTTATATTCCCAATTTTTATTGATATTTTGTTATTTTTGTCGCCAATTATTTTAAGGTCCATTTTATCACCTTCATAAAACTTCTTTTAAGCTGGATACAAAACTCTTAACTTCCTGCAGCATTTCAGATTTATTATACCCTTTAGCAATTCTTTCTACAAGGGCACTCCCTACAATAATTCCATCACTAAAATCTTTTAATTTTTTCGCCATCTCCGGAGTAGATATGCCAAACCCTATCGCCTTTGGCATATTGGTGTATTGAGAGACTGTCTTCATATATTCTTCAATGTCAGTTTCAATATCCTCCCTCGCACCTGTCACACCTGTAATTGAAACGCAATATACAAATCCTTTGCCATTTTCAGTAATTAATTTTATTCTTTCTTTTGATGTGGGAGCAACTAAAGGTATTAAATAAATATCGTATTTATCTGCTTCTTCTAAAATATCTTTTCTTTCTTCAATAGGCAAGTCTGGTATGATAAGCCCATCTATCCCTACATCTTTTGACTCTTTTAAAAATTTTTGTATGCCATATTTGAATATAGAGTTATAGTAGACAAGGTAAACCAGAGGGATATCACTTTTTAACCTTATTTTTTCTACTATTTTCATTATATCAGGTATTTTTACACCTTTATTTAAAGCTCTTTGTGAAGAAGCCTGTATTGTAGGTCCATCAGCTAAGGGATCAGAATAAGGTATTCCCAGTTCTATTATATCAGATCCTGCTTCTTCCAAAGCCAAGACTATATCATAAGTCGTCTCTATATCCGGGTCTCCCGCTGTTATAAAGGTTATTAAAGCTTTGTGCCCTTCTCCTTTTAAGGCTTCAAACTTTTTGTCAATCCTATTCATAACTCCACCCCCAATACTTTTGCAACTGTATTTACGTCTTTATCTCCTCTGCCTGACAAATTTACAATGATAATATTGTCCTCACTTAAATTTGGAGCCAGTTTCATAGCATATGCCAAAGCGTGAGCACTTTCCAAAGCTGGTATTATCCCTTCTGTTTGAGATAAATCCATAAAAGCCGCCAATGCTTCTTCGTCTGTCGCATATACATATTGAGCTCTATTACTTTCTTTTAAAAAGGCATGTTCTGGACCTACACCTGGGTAATCCAGTCCTGCAGATATAGAGTATACTGGCATTATTCTCCCCTCTTCATCCTGTAAAAGATAAGTCATCATGCCGTGCAATACTCCTACAGAGCCTTTCGCCATTGTAGCTGCATGTTTCCCTGTCTCAATCCCTTCACCTGCAGCTTCCACGCCTATCAATTTTACCTCTTTATCTTCAATAAAGGGATAGAAAATTCCCATGGCATTGCTGCCTCCGCCAACACAAGCAATCACATAATCAGGAAGTCTTCCTTCTTTTTGAAGTATTTGCTCTTTTGCCTCATCCCCTATTACTCTTTGAAAATCTCTCACCATAGTAGGATAAGGATGAGGCCCAACAACAGAACCCATCACATAAAAGGTATCGTTTATATTCGTCACCCAATCCCTTATTGCTTCATTTACTGCATCTTTTAAGGTTCCCGTCCCTGATTTTACTGGTGTTACTTTTGCACCTAAAAGTTTCATTCTAAAGACATTTAAAGATTGCCTTTTTATATCTTCTTCTCCCATGAATATTTCGCATTCCATTCCAAACATTGCAGCAGCTGTAGCAGTTGCCACTCCATGCTGTCCTGCCCCTGTCTCAGCTATAACTCTCTTTTTATTCATCCGTTTTGCCAATAAAATCTGTCCCAATACGTTGTTTATTTTATGGGCTCCTGTGTGGTTTAGGTCTTCCCTCTTTAGATAAATCTTTGCCCCACCCAGCTTTTTAGTAAGATTCTCAGCATAATACAAAGGTGTAGGCCTTCCTGAATATTCCCTCAAGTAATACCTATATTCTTCCATGAAATCTTTATCCTGTTTAGCTTTTTCAAATTCCCTCTCTAATTCTATAAGCGCATTCATCACAGTCTCTGGCACATACTGGCCTCCAAAACGTCCAAATCTTCCATTCATCGAATACCCCTCACTTTTTCAATAAATGATTTCATTTTTTTAAAATCTTTATAACCTTCTGTCTCAACGCTACTGGAGACGTCAACAGCATATGGATTTACTATTTTTATAGCTTCCTCCACATTGTTTTCATTTAGCCCTCCTGCCAAAATTATTGGAACATTCAATTCAATCCCCTTCAAAACTTCCCAATTAAATGTTTTTCCTGTACCACCGTATTCGTTTTTTGTCAAAGTATCAAATACAAAACTATTTACTTTAAATTCTTTTGTTTTTTCCAAATCTTCTTTGTCTTTTATGCGTATTGCCTTCCACACTGTGAAATTTTTAAAATTATCTATATAATCCTGTGTTTCATCACCGTGAAACTGTAAAACATCGAGATTTAGTGTTTGAGCTATCTTTAATGCATTTTCCACTGGTTCATTTACAAAAACTCCCACTGTTTTGATCTCTTTATCAAGAAGTCTTATGAGGTATAAAGCCTGTTCTACCTCTACTTGTCTTTTGCTTTTTGCAAAGACAAATCCTACATAATCAGGTTTTAGCTCATTGGCATATTCAATATCCTCTTTTCTTCTCAGTCCGCAAATTTTTACTTTTACCAATTTATCCTCCTCCTTTTGCCTCCCTTACAAAATCAGTGATTTTGTCAATATCATCTATAATTTTCATAAAAGTCTCGCCAATTAATACGGCATCTACTCCCAATGAAGCTAAATACCTTACATCTTCAGGTATTTTTATTCCACTTTCGGAAACAATTATTGTACTTTGAGGTATATATTTAATCAAATTTTCTGTTGTGTTTATATCTACATTAAAAGTCTTAAGGTCTCTGTTATTTATACCTATTATGTCACATTCAGCTTCTAATGCTATTGCAAGCTGTTGTCTATCATGAACTTCCACAAGCGCATCTAAACCTACACTTTTAGACAAATTATAAAAATCTCTTAATTTGTCCCCTAATACGGAAACAATGAGAAGTACTGCGTCGGCTCCTAAAATTTTTGATTCATATATTTGGTATTCATCCACAATAAAATCTTTTCTCAAAATAGGTTTTGAACTCACTTTTTTTACTTCCCTGATATAGTTGTCATCCCCTTTAAAAAATTCCTTCTCTGTCAAAACGGAAATAGCGTCAATATCAACTTTCTCATATACTTTTGCAATTTTTACTGAATCAAAGTCTTCTTTTATAATTCCTTTAGATGGAGAGGCTTTTTTTATCTCTCCAATAATTGATATACCCTCTTTTTGAAGTGCTTTCTTGAAACTGCCAGAATAGCCTCCTTTAATTTCGTTAATTAGTTCCTCTACTGGCTTTATTCTTTTTTTCTCTTCCACCTCCTTTTTTTTGTGTCTCACAATCTCATCTAATACCATCAACTAAGCCTCCTTTGGTACTCCAAAATCTCTGTAAGCTTATCAAGAGCTAAACCCGTATCTATTAGATAATTTGCCACTTTTATTCCTTCTTTTAAATCTTCCACAACTTTTCCTATATATAAGGCTGCTGCTGCGTTTAAAACGACTATATCTCTTTTTGGCCCTTTTTCACCTCTCAAAATGTTCAAAATTATTTGAGCATTTTCTTTAGCGTCTTTGCCTTCTAAATCTTCAAGTTTTGCATAAGGGATACCGTAATCTCCTGGGTCTATCACATAATCAATGACTTTGCCTTCTTTTACTTCACTGACAAAAGTAGGAGAAGTAGTAGTTATTTCATCAAGGCCATCAAAGCCGTGAACCACCATAGCCTTTTCAATTCCCAATCTTAAAAGTACTTCAGCAAGAGGATGAATTAATTCTTTATCGTAAACTCCTAACACCTGTCCTTTTACAAATGCGGGATTTGTCAATGGTCCTAAAACATTAAATACCGTTCTTGTGCCTAACTCTTTTCTAATGCCTGCTACGTTTTTCATTGCAACGTGATATTTGGGCGCAAACAAAAATCCCATACCCTTTTCTTCGATTAATCTTTTTGTTTTTTCTGGCACCATTTCAATGTCAAATCCCAATTCCATCAAAACATCTGCACTTCCACTTTTACTGGAAACAGCTCTATTGCCGTGTTTTGCAACTTTTACTCCTGCAGCTGAAGCAATTATAGCAACCGCCGTTGAAATATTGAATGTCTTCCCCCCATCGCCACCTGTACCACAAGTATCTATCACGTAGTCCGAAGCAAGTTCTACTTTTATTGCGTTGTCTCTCATTGCCTTCGCGAAACCTGTTATTTCTTCCACACTTTCGCCTTTTAATCGTAGTCCTATTAATATGCCCCCTATTAAAGAAGGAGTTGCATTACCACTCATAATTTCATTCATAACAGCATAAGCTTCTTTTTCTTCAAGACTTTCATTTAAAACAATTTTTTTAATAGCTTCTTGTAACATGGTATCCCACCTCCAAAAAATTTCTCAAAATTTCTTTTCCCTGCTCTGTCAAGATAGACTCTGGATGAAACTGTAAACCATATACAGGGTATTTATTATGCCTTACTCCCATAATCACTCCTTCCTCTGTATAGGCTGTAATTTCTAAATTTCTTGGAAGAGTTTGTCTATCTATAACAAGAGAGTGATATCTCATTGCCTCTATAGGATTCTTAATATCTTTAAATATTTTTTCACCTTCGTGAAATACGAGAGAAGTTTTGCCATGCATTATCTTATCTGCTTTTACAATTTTTGCACCATATGCATATCCAATCGCTTGATGGCCAAGACATATTCCTAATATTGGAATTTTATGCCCTAGATTTTTAATGACATCAACACATATACCAGCATTTTCAGGCCTTCCCGGTCCAGGGGATAATATAATTTTCTCAGGATTCAGTTTTTCAATCTCTTCAATATCCATTTCATCATTTCTTATTACAAATATTTCTTTGTTCATTTCTCCCACATATTGATAAAGATTATAGGTAAAGGAATCGTAATTATCTATAATCAGAATCATCAAAGAACCTCCTTAAGAGCCATTGCCTTATTTAAAGTTTCACAGTATTCCATCTCAGGAATTGAATCATATACAATGCCTGCTCCCGCTTGAACGTAAGCATAACCTTCTTTGAAGAGAATAGTCCTTATTGCTATGCACATGTCCATATTGCCATTGTAGGAAAAATATCCAACAGCTCCTGCGTAAAAAGACCTTCTCACATTTTCAAGTTCGTCTATTATTTCCATCGCTCTTATTTTTGGTGCCCCAGAAACTGTACCTGCAGGAAGACAAGCTATAAGAGCATCAAAAGCCGTAAGTCCTCTTTTTAACTTTCCTGAAACAGTCGATACAATATGCATTACATGAGAGTAAAAATCTACTTCCATAAAACGCTCTATTTTTACACTTCCAAATTCACTAACTTTTCCTATGTCGTTTCTTCCAAGGTCAACTAACATCACATGCTCTGCCCTTTCCTTTTCATCTTTTAAAAGTTCCTCTTTAAGTCTTAAATCTTCTTCTTCATCTTTTCCTCTTCGCCTTGTGCCTGCAATGGGATTTGTAGTCACTTTGTCTCCAAAAACACTTACAAGGCTTTCAGGTGAAGAACCAAGAAGCTGAAAATCACCAAAATCGATGTAAAAAAGATATGGAGATGGATTTTTTGACCTTAATCTTCTGTATATCTCGAAAGGGTGGGAGCTTACTGCTGCTTTTAACCTTTGAGACAACACTACTTGGAATATGTCTCCTTTTTCGATGTATTCTTTTGCTTTTTCAACAATTTTACAAAACTCTTCTTTTGTAAAATTGTAATTGACTTCTTTTCCCTCTTGAGGTGAAAGGTCATGAAATTCTATGTTAGTTGATTTTATCTCTTGCAAAAGACCGTTAATCTCTTGTAAAACTTTCTCATACTCTACATCTTCATCAGGATATACGTTATAAACAATATAAATTCTGTGTTTAAAGTGGTCATAGCAAATAAAACTTTTATAAAACATAAAGTATACATCCGGTATATTTATTTCATCAGGGTTTTTATCCGGCAGTCTTTCATAAAGCCTTATCGTATCGTAAGATACATAACCCACAGCCCCCCCTACAAAAGGAATATCAAGTCCTAAAGGATTATAATTAACCTGTAAAACATTTTTTATCTCTTCAAAGGCCATACCTTTTTTATGCTCTTCTCTGTCTGTGATAATTTTTATATCTTTGTTGTAACTTAGAATTAATAAATATGGGTCTCTTCCTATAAAGGAATATCTCCCCCAGTTAGTACCTCCATTTGCACTTTCCAGTAAAAATTTGTTTTTGCCTTCAAGACTATAAAAAATGTTTATTGGCGTCAATTCATCTCCGTTTATTTCTGCATAGACTGGGAAGACATATCCTCTTTTTTTGTGTTCGCAAAAATCTTCTTTAGAAATGTTTACCACTTTATCACCTCCTGAAAATTAAAAAAGTCACTCCGCCCATTGGGGCGAAGTGACTCGCGGTGCCACCCAATTTGTCCTGTATTACTAAAAAAAGCATTTCACCAAAAGGGCGAAATGCTCGCTTGTGCCACCTTTTTAACACAGGACCACTCTTTCGGGTACGGAGATTCCTCGATACCCTGTCTTTTTAACGGTAGACCACCGGATACTGCTACTTAAAAGTTCGCATCTCACCTCACGGGCCCATTCAATATCAGCTACAGTACTCGGCTCCCACCCTCCCGAGCTCGCTTTGACTAAACGCTGATATCTACTCTTCCCGGTCATTGGTTTTCATACATATTTATATTGTGTTATTTTAATTCTATAACGCATTAAATTATTTGTCAATATATTTTTATGCAAGTCAATACCTGCAGGCTTAAATTGACAACTGGCACTTTATCACCTCAAAACCTTTTTAAATTTGTTTAAGAGCTTGATCCAAATCCTCTATTATATCATTGTAATCCTCAAGCCCCACTGATATTCTCACCATACTTTCTGTGAAGCCGAACTTCTCAAGCTTTTCTTTTGGATACCCTCTGTGAGTCATGAGAGAGGGTACTTCCACTAATGTTTCTGTATCTCCTAAGCTTACCGCTAACTGACACAATCTTAAATTACTTATAAACTTCTCTAAATTTTTGGTTCCTCCCTCTATTTCAAAACTTATGATAGCTCCGAATCCTCTCATTTGTTTTTTCGCTATTTCATGGCCTTTAAAACTTTTAAGACCAGGATACATAACGTTTTTTACTTTAGGATACGAATTTAAAAAATTTGCTACCTCTATTGCATTTTTTTCATGTTGCCTCATTCTTAAGCCTAAAGTCTTTATGCCTCTCAATATCAACCAAGCATTGAAAGGACTCATTACCCCACCAAATTCACACATATAATCAAATTTTAAATAATGTATATACTTTTCATCTTGGGAAACTGCAACTCCTCCAAGTGCGTCACCGTGACCTCCTATATATTTAGTAGCACTATGAACAACTACATCAGCTCCCAATAGAAGAGGATTTTGAAAATAGGGGGTAGCAAAAGTATTATCAACAACAATTTTAATATCTTTTTTATGGCATGCCCTTGCAACCTCTTCAATATCTATAATTGATAAATTTGGATTAGAAGGGGTCTCAAAATACACAACTTTTGTGGAGTCATCTATACTTTTTTCTAATTCGCTTATATCTGTAAGGTCCACTATTTTATAATTTACTCCATATTTAGGCAGTATATTTGTCACTACGTTATAACTTGAACCATAAAGAGTCTTATAAACTATTACAGTATCTTTGGGTTTTAAAAGAGAAAATAAAACTGAACTAATAGCAGCCATCCCGGAAGAAAAAGCTACTGCCCCTTTGCCATATTCCAACTCCGCTAATCTGTTTTCAAATAATCTTAAGGTCGGATTATTACCTCTTGTATAAACATAGTCTTGAGATTGAAAAAACATCACCTTTTCAACATGTTCGAGGTCATCAAAAACAAAAGTAGTCGTCTGAAAAATTGGAGGATTCAAAGCATTTTCAGGGTTCTTCTTAAACTCAGTTCCATGAATTGCTTTTGTGTCAAACCGATAGTTTTTATTTACTCCCATAGTAGTTCCTCCTATAATTTAATCACATCTAATCATAATTCAATTACTGCTTTACTGCAATTACAATGCTCTTGGTCTAATTTTTCTTCTAAAAAAACTCTTATAAACGTTTTTATCACTTTTTCTTTGTTCAATTCTAAGGTATCTTTTATTTCATGTAATGTTATACTGCCCTTCATTCCTGTAGCCCAATTTGAAACTATCCCCACCGCAGCATAGCACATTCCTAATTCTTTCGCTAAAACTACTTCTGGAACATTAGTCATCCCAACTACATCGGCACCTAAATTTTTATACATTCTTATCTCTTGTGCAGTTTCAAATCGTGGACCTTCAGTGCATACATAAACTGCATCTCCTTTTATTAATAAGTCTTCTTTTTTAGCAGCTTTGTAAAATTTTGCCCTTAAATTACTGCAATAAGGGTCACTCATATCTACATGTCTTACCACTCCATCTTCCCCTTCAAAAAAGGTCAATGGTCTCGATTTAGTAAAATCTAAAAAATCTTTAAGTACTACAACATCCCCTGGCTCATAATTTTCATTAAAAGAACCAACTGCAGCTGTTGCATACACATATTTTACTCCCATTTGTTTTAATGCCATAATATTTGCCCTATAATTTACGAAATGAGGTGGAACTGCATGACCTTTCCCGTGTCGGGGCAAAAAGCCAATTTCTTCCCCTTCAATAGTCACAATATCAATTTCCACTTCTCCATATTTTGTCTCTACCAATTTTTTTGACACCTTTTGTCCTATTTCGTAAAATCCAGTACCACCAATAATCGCCTTTTCCATTTAAAATGTACCCCCTCTGTCTTTTGTATTTATATGCAAATAATCAAAATTAATCCGAGTATCCTTCACTTTAGCTTTAATATGTTTTCCCTGAAAGGAGGCCTAATTATTCCTTTTTCTGTAATTATTCCCGTTATATTTTCATGAGGAGTCACATCAAAAGCTGGATTGTACACTTCTATTCCTTCAGGTGGAATTCTTACGCCATTTATATGAGTTACCTCTTCAGGACTCCTTTCCTCTATAACTATCTCTTTCCCTGTCTCAATGTTAAAATCAATTGTGCTGGTAGGTGCTACCACATAAAAAGGAACGTGGTATATCTTTGCGATAGCAGAGAGCATAAAAGTTCCAATTTTATTGGCAGTATCCCCATTTAAAGCAATTCTATCGGCCCCTACTAATATTACATCTATTTTCCCATCTCTTATCAAAGTAGCAGCAACACTATCAGCAATTAATTTTGCAGGAATTCCTTCTTGTACTAATTCCCATGCTGTCAATTTTGCGCCTTGAAGCCTAGGCCTTGTCTCATCAGCATATACAAAAATATTTTTCCCACTGTAATGGGCTTCTCTAATAACTCCTAAAGCAGTTCCATACCCTACGGTTGCAAGGGCTCCCGTATTGCAATGGGTCAAAATAACTGCATTTTCTTTAATTATCTCATTCCCAAATTTAGCCATATTTTTGTTGGTTTCTATATCTTCGTAGTAAATATCATCTGCTTCTTTTTTTAATAGCTCATATAGGTCTTGTAGTTCTAGCTCTTTATTATTCTCAATAACTTTTTTCATTCTATTTATTGCCCACATAAGGTTTACAGCAGTAGGTCTTGATTTTGAGAGAATTTCTAAAGCTTCCTCCATTTTTTTGAAGAAACTTTCTTTTTCCTCATTAATAAATTCTTTTGCAGCCAATACCATCCCATAAGCTGCTGCAGCTCCAATTGCCGGTGCCCCCCTTACCACCATGTCTTTTATAGCAAAATTTACGTCTTTATAAGTTCTGCACTCAAAAATCTCATAACTATTGGGCAATTTTCTTTGGTCAATTAAATATAAAACTCCATCTTTAAACTCTATAGTTTTAATCTCTCCCACTTTTTTCACCTCTTTATTATTTTTTTACCTGCCCATAAGTTTTAAACTTTTCTAACATTAACCTCATTTCATCTTCCGGAAGAATAACTGGTTCTCCTATAGATTTTGACCTGTAATATAATTCTGCCACGTACTCAATTTGAATACTTATATTAAAAGCATTAGGCAAATCTTCAGCTCCTACCAAAAGTCCGTGATTGGCTAATAGCACAGCTTTTCTGTCCTTCATAGCCTCAAAAGCGTTTTCTGCCAATTCTTTTGTACCAAAAGTTGCATATTTAGCACATCTGACATTTGGTCCTGCTAAAGCCACAAGGTAATGAACTGGTGGAAGGTCCCAATGTAGACAGGAAAGAGTTGTAGAATATACTGGATGAGTGTGTATAATAGCGTTTATGTCTTGTCTGTTAGTGTAAAAAATTCTGTGCATCTCATACTCTGAAGAAGGAGTCCTATTACCTTCTATTACATTACCATTTAAGTCCATTACTACTACATCCCCAGGCTTAATTTCAAAATAATTCATTCCTGAAGGAGTTATAGCCATCAATCCTTTTTCCTTATTGTAAATGCTTAAATTCCCTCCTGTACCTCTTGTAAGATTAGAATTTATAAGTTTTTTGCCATAATCTACTATTTGTTCTCTTTCTGATTTTAATAGCACTTTTATCACCCCATTTTTAATATGTACTCTAGTGTAAATGATTTTACAACTTCTACTAAAGCCATCATATAATAATGCAAATAAAGTGTCAACTTACAAAAATTTAGGTATCCTGCCTTAGCAGAATACCTTTTCCATGTTATTTTTTCCCTATTAACTCCTTCGCCCTTTTTTCAACATTATACATTACTTTTTCCACATCTACGGTTTTTATTTCTCTATTTTCCATTATTATTTTGCCATTTATTATCACTGTATCCACATCTGATGCTTGAGCAGTATAAGCTAAAGCAGAAATTAAGTTGTGGTGTGGATAAAAATGCGGCTTGTCAATATCAATAATCACTATATCCGCTTTTTTCCCTACTTCGATGGAACCTATCTCTTTATCCCACAATAAAGCTTTAGCGCCATTGATTGTCGCCATTTTTAGAGCTTCCAAGGCCGGTACGGCAAGAGCATCGTAATTTAACGCCTTATTAATAGTGGCAGCAAAATGAATCTCTTCAAACATGTTTAGGTTATTGTTACTGGCTGGACCATCTGTTCCCAAAGCTACGTTTATTCCTTTTTTTAGCATTTGATCCACAGGAGCAAAACCACTGGCTAACTTGGCATTACTGGTAGGATTGTAAACTGGTGATACCTTCATTTCCTTTAATATTTCAGTGTCTTCATCGCTTACATGAACACAATGAGCTGCTACAGTCGGAACATCAAATACTCCTATGTCCTTTAAATGTTTCACAGGAGATTTTCCATGCTTTTGGAAACTTTCTTCTACTTCTTTTTTTGTTTCTGATACATGAATATGAATTCCTGTATTTAACTCCTTAGCCAATTCTACTACTTCCTTCAAATAAGAGGAGCTACAAGTATAAGGTGCATGAGGACCCACCATTACTTTGATTCTTCCATCCGCTTTATTATGCCAGGTATTATAAAGTTTTCGCGTATCTCTTAACTTTTCCTTATTTATTTCAGCGTCACTTTCTTCTATAATACCCCTTGTCAACACTCCTCTTATCCCTACTTCTTCTGTTGCTTTAGCTACTTCATCCATAAAAAAATACATATCGCAAAAAGTAGTAGTACCAGAATAAATCATCTCTATCATACTCAATAAAGAACCCCAGTAAACGTCTTCTGCTGAAAGTTTAGATTCAACAGGCCAGATATGTTTACTCAACCAATCAAATAACGGCACATCATCTGCATAATTCCTAAGTAAAGACATTCCCAAATGAGTATGAGCATTTATAAGACCCGGCGTTGCAATTTTTTTTGTTCCATCTATGACTCTGTCAACTTTTATATCCGGATTAATTTCTCCTATGTAAGTTATCGTGTCGCCTTCAATATAGATATTGGTGTTTTCCATAAGTGGCTGTTCTTCTTTCATAGATAGCAAAGCTACATTTTTTATAAGCAGATTCATAATATCCCTCCTAAAAATAATGTTTAAAAAGGGGAAAAATCCCCTTTTTAAACTTGTGTTTGCTGCTCAATGTGAGAAGCACATCTTGCGCAAATAGTTGGATGCTCTTTTATAGTCCCTACTGTTTCACTGTACATCCAGCAGCGTTCGCATTTTTCCCCCGGTGCATGGGTTACCACAATCTTCAAATTATAATCATCACTTTCATAAGCATTTTGAGGAGCAGGTTCTTCTGGTTGGTGAAGTACCACTTTTGAAACTATGAACACATATTCGAGGTCATTAAAGCCTTTAAAGAAATCATAAAGCTCTTGAGATGGATATATATCCACTTGTGCCTCTAAAGAGTGACCTATCTTTTTGTCAGTTCTCGCTATTTCAAGAGCTTTAGAAATATCTTTTCTTATGTCAAAAAGTTTTTCCCATTTTTCTATTATATAAGGATTATTGTATTTTTCTTGGACTTGAGGCCAATCAGCTAACTGAACACTTTCAAAATTATTTTGACTGTCGTGCTTCATATATGACCATATTTCTTCTGAAGTAAATGTAAGCACTGGTGCTATCAACCTTACAAGAGTGTCTAAAATAATGTAAAGTGTCGTTTGAGCCGCTCTTCTCTCTTTAGAAGTAGCAGGATAAGTATACAATCTGTCTTTTAAAATGTCCAGGTAAAGGCTACTCATATCTACTACACAGAAGGTATGAACCAGATGGAGAAAATCGTAATACTCATATTTATCAAAAGCCTCTGTAAGCTCTTCAACTACTCTGTTAAGCCTAAATAAAGCCCATTTATCTATCTCTAAAAGCTCTTCGTAAGGGAGCATATCCTTATCAGGGTCAAAGTCATAAAGATTGCTTAACAAGAACTTACTAGTGTTACGTATTTTTCTGTACGCTTCTGTCATCTGTTTTAAAATCTCTTGTGAAATTCTCATATCTGAAGTAAAGTCAGCAGAAACAGTCCAAAGCCTCAAAATATCTGCTCCATATTCTTTAATTACATCAGCTGGGTCAATACCATTCCCTAAAGATTTTGACATTTTCCTTCCTTCACCGTCTACAACAAACCCGTGGGTCAATACGTTTCTATAAGGTGCTTTTCCACGTGTTGCCACAGATGTCAAAAGGGAAGACTGGAACCATCCTCTGTGTTGGTCTGAACCTTCTAAATAAAGCTCTGCAGGCCACTTTAGGTCAGGATGAGTTTGCAACACAGCTGCATGGCTGGAGCCTGAATCAAACCACACATCCATTATATCTGTCTCTTTCCTAAACTTCGTAGAACCGCATTCGCAAGTAATCCCTTTTGGCAATATCTCTTCAGCTGACATTTCAAACCATGCATCTGAACCCTTTTGCCTGAAGATCTTTTTAACTGCATTTATTGTATCATCATTTATAAGCGGTTTCCCACACTTTTCACAGTAGAATATAGGAATTGGCACACCCCATACCCTTTGCCTTGAAATACACCAGTCTCGTCTATCTCTTACCATGTTAGTTATGCGCTCTTCGCCCCATGAAGGATACCAATTAACTTCTTTAATAGCTTTTAGTGCCTCTTCTCTAAATCCTTCCACAGAAGCAAACCACTGTTCTGTCGCCCTAAATATTATTGGACTTTTACATCTCCAACAGTGAGGATATGAGTGGGTAATACGGGTTTCTGCCACTAATGCATTAGCTTTTTTCAAGTCTTCCTTTATGACCTTGTTAGCCTCTTCATAATACAGACCAGCATATCCTGGCGCTTTATCTGTAAAATATCCCTTATCATCTATTGGATTTAAAACCTCAAGCCCATACTCTTGCCCAACTAAAAAGTCTTCTTCGCCATGGCCGGGAGCAGTATGAACACATCCAGTACCAGCTTCTAAAGTTACATGCTCACCCAAGATTATTAAAGAATCTCTGTCATATAAAGGATGGGTAGCCTTCATGCCCTCCAAATCTTTTCCTTTAAATACAGCAACTATTTCATAATCTGAAAGGTTAGCTTCTTTCTTTACAGTATCTAACATGTCTTTTGCCATTATATATACTTCGTCTCCAAACTTTGCAAGCGCATAATCAAACTCTGGATTTAAAGCAATTGCAAGGTTAGCCGGAATAGTCCATGTAGTAGTTGTCCATATTACAAAATACACATTATTAAGATTCTCAACAATTCCCTTGAATTTCCCTAAATCATCTTTAACTCTAAATTTTACATAAATAGAATCAGAGGTTTCATCAAAGTATTCAATTTCTGCTTCTGCCAAAGCAGTCTCACAGCTGGGGCACCAATATACAGGCTTTAGACCTTTATAGATATAGCCTTTCTTAGCCATTTCACCAAATACTTCTATCTGTTTAGCTTCATACTCCGGATTCAAGGTAAGATAAGGATTATCCCAATCTCCCCTTACTCCCAATCTTTTGAATTGAGCTTTTTGCTTTTCAATCTGAGAAAAAGCAAAATCCCTACACACTTTTCTAAATTCTGTAGGACTTACTTCATGCCTTTTTATACCTAAAGTTTTTATAGCTTGCTGTTCAATAGGAAGACCGTGTGTATCCCATCCTGGCACATAAGGAGCATCATAACCCCTCATTGTTTTGTATTTCACTATAATGTCTTTTAATACCTTATTCATAGCAGTTCCAATGTGTATATCTCCATTAGCATAAGGCGGCCCATCGTGTAAAATATATTTTTCCTTGCCTTTATTTTTTTCCAATGTTTTATGATAAATATCCATTTCTTCCCATCTTTTTAATATCTCTGGCTCTCGTGTTGGCAAATTAGCCTTCATAGGAAAATCTGTCCTCGGCAAATTAAGTGTCTTGTTGTAATCCACTGAACATTACCTCCTCTTCAAATATTATCTTTCAAACTAAAAATAAAACTTCTCGTCAGGGACGAGAAGTTCGCGGTACCACCCTACTTATTAAGACAAAGAAAAACTTTGCCTTAATCTCTCATTTAAGATAACGGGAAGCCCGGCACAGCTTACTGTAGTTCAGCCTGCAGCTCCGAGGTGATTTTCAGTAGAAACGAACTTATTGGCTCGCACCTACCGCCAACTCTCTGGAAGTTGCTTCTACTTACTCGTCCTCATCATAGCTTTTAACAATATTTTTTACACAATTATATAATACCACAAGTTTTTCGTCAATAGTATACATATCTATGCAGTCAGAGCAGATTTCACTTTTACCCCATGAAGACTTCCAAGTTTACCAGTAAGAGCCCCTATTTCATCCGTTGTACCATCAACTATTAAAGCGATAACCGATACTCCCCTATCTTTATAGGGTATACCCATTCTTCCTACAATAATGTGGCCGTACTCACTCAATATGTGATTTACCCTATCCGCCACATTTTCTCTATTTTGAATCAATATTCCAACAACCCCTAATCTATTCTGCATCCTTCTCCTCTTCCTCATCTGGAATCAATTCTTTCTCATCTATGGAAAGGATCGCTTCTAATTGTGCTTCTAACAGAGCTTTAAACTTAGCTTTAAAAACATTGAGCTGTTTGCGATACCTTTCTAATTCCATTCTTATCCTTACAACTTCTTGGTTTGCTTTTTCCAATATTTTTTCTGCATTTTGTTGAGCATTTTGTATTATAAGCTGTGCTTCTTTTTCTGCATTTCTCTTTAACTCTTCGGCAGTATTTTGAGCGACAATTAGAGTATTATTTAAAGTAGTTTCCATGTTGATATAACTTTGGAGCTTTTCATTCATTATGTTAATTCTATCTTTTAACTCTGCATTCTCTTTGTATAATAACTCATAATCTTCCATAATTTTATCCAAAAACTCATCAACTTCTTCTTCATTATAACCCCTAAAAGACCGCCTAAATTCTTTGTTGTGTATATCCATAGGTGTCAGCATAATATTACCTCCTTTTCTTTTGTAACATTATATAAACCTTAGAATATGTACAGAAACGCGACCTTTTTTTGTATTACCTCTCACTTCTTCTAATCTAATTCTTCCAAAACCACGTAAAGAAATTACATCTCCCTCTTTTACTTCTGAAGAAGGGTCTTCTGTATACTCCCAATTTATTTGAAGAAGACCGGACTTTATAAGTTCTGAAGCCTTCGTCCTTGATATACCAAAACCTGCAGCTGCCACACTGTCAACCCGTAGTGAGGCTACGGTAGAAAAAATGTCCTTATATTTTATTTCAGGTTCTATCACATCTTTCAAGTCAATTGAATTAACTCTTACCTTCTCTTTCCCGACTTTAAAAAGGTTCATAAGTACATAACTTTCCACATCTTTATGTAACAATATGTCACATTTATCCTCTTTTACAATTATATCGCCTATTTTTTGTCTTTTTATCCCTAACCCTAAAAGTGAACCCAACACATCTCTATGAGATAGCTTAGAAAAATTGCCTTCAATTCTTACAGCGCAAATAGGGGTATCTTCCGGCTGTAAAAAATCGGGGTAAATAATTGCTATCTTTCTTTCTGCTAAAGGATATCCTCCATCTAGATTATAGTTTATATCTTGCTGTCGATACTTTAATATAGTTTTTTCAAAAATTTTTTGTTCAGAGAGGCTTAAAAAGTCTGTATATTTTACTCTTTTAGATTTTAAAACGCCTTTAATTATGTCTTCAAATCGGGATACAGTAAATTCCTTGTCCATCATATATACCTCATCAGTAATAATACTAATTTAAAAACTAAAGGACGAACTAAATACTGAATCACCAAAATCGCCAAAACTGGCGAAAAATCTATCATTAAATTTCTTCCAATAGAAGACCTAAATTGTAATGCCCTAAAAGGCTCAAGTATTGGTTCTGTCGTTACGATCACAAAGCGAGAAAGTGGATTTGACATATTCTCCATTCGTAGCAAAGATAAAATAACCCTTATCAATATAAGCCAATTTATAACTTCAAAAAAATAATCTAATGCTGTTAAAATTGCAAAATTTACAGGCAAAATCATTTCCTCCTTATCAATTTAGATTGTATAAAGAATTTACTTCATCTTTTATATCCCCTGTAATATCAAAATTCTCAGGCGCAACTAAAAATATATAGCCAGATATCTTCTTTATCTCTCCATTAAGAGCATAGGCTGCACCGCTTAAAAAATCCACTACTCTTTGAGCTTCATTTTTGTCCATCTTTTGTAAATCTACAATCACCGGTTTTTTATTTTTCAATTCATTACATATATTCATCACTTGTTCAAACTTTTCTGGCTTTAAAATCAAAACTTTTACTTGGGGCTGTGTATGAATATTGACAATTTTAGGCTTTCTATCGTAAGGTATGACAGGTTGTAAAGAGTCTACTTCTTCTTTCTCTTCTTCTGGCTCATCGATACCAAAGAAACTCATTAATTTATCAATCATTTTTGAAGACATTAATTATCCCTCCACATTATATTGTCTTTGCCCAAAAATAGAAGTGCCAATTCTAACAATATTCGCCCCTTCTTCAACTGCTACCCAATAGTCATTGGACATACCCATTGACAAAAATTCTACTTGTACATTATGTTGCTTAATTTCTTTTAGCTCTTCAAATAATTCTTTCATCTTTCTAAAATAGGGCCTTACCTCTTCTGGTGGAAGGTAAGGAGCTATTGCCATAAGCCCTCTAATTCTTATATTATCATATTTTTCCATTTCTTTAACAAAATTATGCATTTCTTCAGGAGGAATTCCGTATTTACTTTCCTCTCCACCAATATTGATTTCCACCAAACAATCTATTATGAGACTCTTTTGTTTAGCCCTTTTGTCTATTTCTTCTGCCAGTTTAATACTATCTAAAGAATGTATCAACTTAACTTTGTCAATAATGTATTTCACTTTGTTTGTCTGTAAATGTCCTATAAAGTGAAATTTTACCTCATTTTTTAAATAAGGATATTTTTCATTTAACTCTTGAACCTTATTCTCACCTATGTCAGTTATGCCACAAGCAATAGCCTCTTTTATAGTCTCTACACCGAAAGTTTTAGTAGCTGCCACAATTAATATTTCCTCTGGATTTCTGTTTACCCTTAACGCATGCTCTTTTATGTTTTCCTTTATCTTTCTTATATTTTCACATATAGTCGTATTTATCCCCCCTTATTTGCTCAAGTAATCCTCTCCATTTACCGCTATTTCGTCATATATTTTTAATCCAGATGTTTTATCAACGCTTTCTACAATTGCATATTTGCCATCTGTAGCCTTTATTACTACTTCTTTAAAAGTAGGAACTTTGCCATTTTTTATTACAAAAACTCCTTCTTTTCCTTCTTTTTGCACAATAGAAGAAAGAGGTATTTTAAGTCCATTGAACTCTTTAACTTTAACTTTTACATTTATTTTAGAAGTTTTATAAAAGTTGGGATATTCATCTATCATCTCAATTATTCCTATATATAATTTATCGTCACCTTTGTAGGTTTTTATAACTTTTCCCCGCAATTCACCACTATAATTATCAATCAAAATTTTCACATTACTACCTTCTTTTAATAAGTCCTGTTGTTTTTCATTTAAAACCAACGCTAAATACCACTCCAAATTATCCACTATTTTTACAAAAGGGTAATCTCCTTTTACTTCTGTACTAATTTCTTTGGATTGAAAGTTTAAATTTTCAAGTTGTGTCGGATTTAAATTGAACATATTTCTTTCATTTAGAATACTTTCACTGCCATCAAAATAGTAACTTACAATTCCTGACTCTGGTGAATTTATAGTAATCGCATTTTTTTCTACATACTTTTCTAAATACTCTTTTTGCTCTTTTAAGTTTTCAATTCTTTGAAGTATTATTGGCCCTTTACTTAAAATTTCTTCTTTTTTGGCTTTTAAGTCTTCAATCCTTTTTTGTATTTTATCTGCATCAGGGCTATTTTGCTGTATCGCATTTTGATAATTTTGCTCTTCTGTCTTTATCATGTTGTCTAATTTTTGAACATCTGAATAAAAAGGTATATTAGTATCCTGATTTTTTAGTTCTCTGTTTATCTCATCTAATTGATGTAGTTTCTCCTCATCAAAATCGGCAGAATAAACTTGCACAATAGGAGTACCTTTGGAAACTTTTTCTCCACTTGGTACAAGTTTTTTTATTTTACCATCAAAAGGAGCATTTATCATCATTTCATTCTTTATAACATATCCTTGGGCATTAAAGGCTATTAAAATACTTCCATAAATCACTACTGTAGTTTTATTTTTGTTTGCAAAAGTCGTTATCCCTACTTTACTTATGTAAACTATCACCAATAATATAACTATAATTTTAGCTAACCTTTTCACATCTCTCACCTATCAATATATTCTATATAAATGCCGATTTTCCTTCTACAAATTTATGCATATATTCATTTTATCACAGTTTTCAATATTTTTATAGAGAAAAAGGAGATGGTGAATTGCCATCCCCTTATTAATTCTATCAGTTCTAATCTCGCAGTAAAATGTCTTAATATTGAAGGCTCAAGCGCATCTTTTTGGCCAGACATTGTAAAACTATCACCATAAGAGAAAATTTTATTTATGTGCTACAACTTCTATTTCTATAAGCGCACCCTTAGGAAGACTTTTTACTTCAACTAAGGAACGGGCAGGTGGATTGTCTTTAAAATACCTTCCATAAATCTCATTAATTTTTGCAAAATCCCCCATGTTAGTGACAAATACAGTTGTCTTTATAACATTGTTAAGGTCCATCCCCGCAGCTTTTAAAATCGCTTTTATGTTTTCTAAAACCCTTTCCGTCTGCGCTTCAATACCTCCTTCTACAAATTCTCCTGTAGCAGGATCAATTGCTATTTGCCCTGACGTGTACAAAAAGCCGTCTACCATTATAGCTTGAGAATATGGCCCAATAGCTTTTGGAGCAGCATCGGTGTTTATTATGGTTTTCATTTATCCCATCCTTTCAGTAAAAGTGTTATACAATATTTTAAAAATCAGGTACGTAAATATTATATCATTAATATTTGCGGCTTTTCAATATTTTTTAATAATCATAATTTTTTTGCACTCTTTTGTTCTCAAAAATTTTAATACTAAACCCACTGAAAAATAACGTAATATTGAAATAAAAAGAGAAAAATCTCATTTTCCTTGTGTTTTTTAATGTTTTAGACGGAAAATTGCAGACAAATTTGATTATTTAATCCTAAGATTGTTTCTGAAAGATTAGGACATACATATTCCACGGTAATTCACCTTCTTTTTTATATTTTTATTTTTTGTCTTTATTTCCATTTATTAGTATTTCAATAATTTTTTCGTTTCGTATTTCTTCTACTGACACTCCATCATTATTAGTCAGTTCCAAGATCTCTTTGTCTCCTTCAACATCAAATATATATCCTCTACTTGCTTGTATGTGAGCTACACTTTGCCCATTTTTGTCTTTTAACATTAATATTTCTCTTTCTTTCACAGGATCAAAATAATATCCGACTGATACTTGCTCATGTGCTACTGTCCAGGCATCATTATTTGTTAACATGAATATTTCTTTGTAGTGATTTGGTACAATTTCTTTAATTTTGATTCTTCTCTTTCTTATAAGCATGTGTGCTATCGTGTCTCCTGTTTTTGTATTCGCAGTGAGTTTTAATACGTTTACTATTTCTTCTTCTTTTAACTCTCTTAATTCTTCCGTTCTCATGTTTCTTATCTGCTGCCATGCAACTGTTTCACCTGTGGAATCACTGATTTTCAAAATATCTTTATCGCGTACCAAATCGAAAAAGTATCCCTGCAGTACCTGCTCGTGTGCTACTGTGTATCCATCATTATTTGCCAATATTAAAATTTCTTTATCCCTTACTGGGTCAAATTTGTATCCATTTTTTGCTTGGAAATGGGCAACTGTTAATCCACTTTTGTTTGCTTGCATTAATACTTTTTTGTCGCGAACAGGATCAAATGCGTATTTCCCCCGTAATACTTGTATATGGGCTGTTGTCCAACCGTTGTTATCTGCCAACATGAGTATTTCTTTGTCTTTAACAGGATCAAATATATAACCATAAAAAGCTTGGACATGTGCTACTGTCCAGTTGTTTTTATCTTTCAATGTGAGTATCTCTTTGTCATTGACAGGATCAAATATATAGCCTTTTCGTGCCTGTATATGAGCTACGGTTCTTCCATATTTATCAGCAAGTTTTAATATATCTTTGTCTTTTTTAGGGCTAAAAAAATATCCTTCTTCTGCTTGCTGATGGGCTACTGCCCAGCCATCATAAGTGGACAGCATTAATATTCCTTTGTCTCTTAGGGTGTCAAAAATGTATCCCCTCTTCGCCTGTTCATGAGCTACTCTCCAACCTTCCTTATCTGCCAGCATTAATATTCCTTTATCGCAAACAGGATCAAAAAAGTGACCCTTTTTTGCTTGTATATGTGCTACCGTTTGCCTTTTTTTATCTGTTATCATTAATATTTCTTTGTCACGTATCGGGTCAAATCTATATCCGCATGACGCCTGCACATGTGCCACAGTTTCTCCGTTGATGCTCTTTAACATTAATATGTCTTTATCACGAACAGGATCAAATCGGTATCCGTTTTTTGCCTGCTCATGGGCTATTGTCCAGCCTCTTTCATTTTTTAGCTTTAATATTTTTTTCTCTTTTTGCGGATCGAAGCGATATCCGTCACTTAATAATTTATAAGCCTCTTGGTATTTCACTGTATTCACCTCTTTTTCCCTCTTTACTATTATTTTTAATCTGTAGAGTTTAAAATGTCAATTTTTTTGCTGGTTTTTTAATTTTACGGTCAAACCCAAATTTTTCTATAAAAATCCCTTGAACTAGAATCAGATGTTTTTATCACCACTACTAGACATGTTTCATCAATATTGGTTAGTATAATAGAGTTACATTCATTGTATAAAGTTTCTAATAATGATATTGTGCTCTAATCTAAAAAGCAAAGACAGATATCCAGAAAATACCCACCCCAACTCTTGACAACGAACCTATAAAAAAATAAGAGCAGTATCCAAAAAAGATACTACTCTTTTATCACAACCTTTTTGGCCCACCTTGGTACTTCTACATCTTCGTTGTTTATAAGCCCAATTATTATTTTCATCTTTGGTGGTGGATTATCAGGCCATGATGTATAGCCATCTGTTAAAACCACACAGATATTTGGACGTGGTTTTAACTTTGCTGCTGCTTCAATTCCTTTTCCCATATTTGTCCCACCTCCACCCTTTAAATTAATTTGTTTTATGTTTGTTATTTTGTCGACAACATGTACGTTGTAGTCGCAGGCAATGTATTTTATTCCTTCTCTTAATCCCATAGATTTTAATATACCGTCAATTTCTGCAAGTGCCTGCGACAACATGTTGTCTGACATACTGCCTGACGTGTCGACAACAACTGCAACACTTGGTGTAGGCTGTCTTAGGAAAGGCAGGACAACATTTTGTATTGTACTTTGTCTCCTTGATGGACGACTGTATGAATAATCCACCATGCCTGATATTGTTGCAGTTGCATTCCTTACAACAGAAGCAAGTTCTTTTCTCCAATTAATTTTGGGTTTTAATTTTTCTTCTGCCCAGCGTGTTAGATGTGCTGGAACAGCGCCTATATCTTTTGATGCTTCTGCTTTTATTGCAGTTGCTACTTCTTTTCTAATAATTTCTTGCTCTGCACTTGAAATACCCGGGGTTTCTTTATCTGTATCTGGGAGTTCCCACGGTTCGGGCTGTCCTGTTGCAATTGAACCGCACCTCCCTGCTGCAGGCTGTGGTATGTTTCCCTCTTTTTGATCATTGGCAGTAGGGGAATTCCAAGCTGAGGATGTGTTTTGTTTTTCCATAATTTTTTCTGCGTATTCTTCGGCAAGGAGTTTTGGGGGCAGCCCTAACTTTTCAGGAGTTATCGCTTCTTCTGGAAGTTTTATTTTTTCTGCTAAGATGTCGTCGTTTATTTCTGCATCGGCTGCAATGTTTGCAATGTCTGGCGGAAAGTTTACAAGTCTGTTTGCATGATCCCGCAGCATGTGGAGAGTTTGGTGATACAAAATACCCATGATCTCTTCTATGCTCCATATATTTTCTACTGCAGGATCATAATATAACCGCCATCTTCTGTCTACTGCCATCGTTCCTAGCCCTGGCTTTTCAACAGTCTGCAGAGCCCACAGAGCTGAGGCAAGGTACGGCCTTTCTTGAATAAGCCTGAACCTTGCAGCCTGCATTTTTGGAGGTAACAGCATAAAAACCCTCTCCTTTTGTAAAAAGAGGAATTCAAAATTATAAAAAAATTACTGAATTCCCCTTAATTTCACTTTAAAAAGTTTTAAAACAGCAAAAATATTTCTGCTGTTTCTCTCGTCTTTCATTTATTAAATTTCTTAAACAAGTAATTTTAAAATAATTAACATGCTTTATGCTTTCTGCATGTTCCAAAAAAACATTTTAAGGATTTTACAGACTACCTCTTTATAGAAAAGAGAAATTATGTCGGCAATCTTTTTAATTATATTCTTATTATACCATGTTTTTTAAAAAACAATAAAAAAGAGAGCATGTCAGATCAGTCCTGCAGTTTTTAGGAGCGTGACGAATTCCTGTATCTGCTTCGTTGGCAGCGGGAAGTCTTTCTGTCTTGCAGTGATGAGGATCCTGATCGCCCCTGCTGCTATGTCCCGTCCTCCCTGCTTGGCTGCCTCTCCTAATATCTCCCAAGCTGCAAGCCATCTTTCTTTTGTCGGCTTTTCTACAACAGCCTGGGCTACACCAGCCAATACTGCATAGGCCTTATCGCCGCGAGTCGGAAGCTTAAAGCTCGCGGGATTTTTTAAAAGGTCTTCTGGGTTGGGCAGATCTAAATCCTTTACCCAAGCTAGAAATTCTATCGCTGTTCCTTCCCCTATACAGCCTGCAGTAAGGATGATTTTTACATCTTCATCTGCTCCAGCAGCATCACTTGCTGTCATCAAGTAGGCGGTCATTTCCCATGAACGTCGTGACGCCCATGCACGGCCAGCATAGCTCTCCTCCTTTGGTAGCTGATGAAGCAGCTGTGGGCGAGCATGTATGAATGCTGCAATAAGGTTCTTTGTCTTTGCTAACCCCTTCTTCCAATCTTTTGGAAGAAGGGGTATATTTTCTTTTTCTTTCTTAAAGTCTATTACGAAGTCTTCTACCCACTCACTAGCGTTGGGTTTCCAATCTATGTGACAGAACCTGTTAGCCAGCGCTGGTGTCAAGTCCCATCCGTATGCTGCCTGCTGAGGTGGATTAGCAGCTGCCACTACTGCTATGCCGTCAGGCAGTTTCAAGTCGCCCACTACTCTATCTAGGACGACTCTTAACAAAGCTGCCTGAACAGCCGGCGGAGCAGTGGAAATCTCGTCTAGAAATAAAAGTCCTTCTCCTGCCTCCGCCAACCTTTTTGCCCATGCAGGCGGCGCCATTTTTGCTTCCCCGTTGACTATGATGGGAAGCCCTGAGAAGTCGCTCGGTTCCCGTATAGAGGCTATTACTGTTTCCACTGGGATGCCGAGCTGTTCTCCCAGCGAAATAATAAAAGATGTTTTGCCTGTTCCAGGATCTCCCCATAAAATAACAGGCACTTTTGCCTGTACTGCCAATGCCACTGCAATTTTTTCCTTACCCATTTAAAATTCCTCCTTTCTAAACTTGAATTCGGCAGGTAAGATATCGAAAGTTGCAATCATCCAATGGACAACATACCTTTTTAAGCATCTCTTCCCCCCACAATTTTAATCAACAAAATCAAGGCTTATATCAAGACTTTCAACCGAATGAGTAATTGCTCCAACAGAAATTATATCCACACCTGTTTTTGCAATCTCTTCAATATTCTCAAGAGTAACATTTCCAGAGGCTTCAATCAAAACCCTGCCTTCCGCCAGTAAAACAGCTTCTTTCAATTGATCAATAGTAAAGTGGTCAAGCATGATAATATCTGCTCCTGCCTCTAACGCTTCCTTGAACTCATCAATGTTTCTTACTTCAACCTCAACTTTCATAGTATGTGGAATGCTCTTTTTTGCGCTTGCAATAGCCTCTTTTATACTTCCAACAGCTTTTATATGATTATCCTTTATCAATACTGCATCAGATAAAGAATACCTATGATTCTTACCACCACCTATAAATACCGCATATTTATCAAGCATTCGTAAAAGTGGCATTGTCTTTCTTGTTTCTGTCACAACCGCTTTATAGTTCTTTATTTTCTCTGCATATTTGTTTGTCATTGTAGCAATTCCACTCATCCTTTGAATAAGATTTAAAGCCAATCTCTCTCCTTTTAGAATTGCTCTAGAATTTCCTTGAATCTTGGCAATAATCTCTCCCTTTTTTATCCTATCTCCATCTTTTTTCAACTTCTCAAATCTTATATTCTCATCCAACAAAAAAAATACTCTCTTTGCTACATCTATTCCACATAAAATCCCATCTTCTTTAACCTTTAAAATGGCATCTGAAACGCTTTCGTCAGGTATTAGCAAATCGGTTGTTATATCTCCATATGGCATGTCCTCTAAAAGTGCCTCTTTTATCAATCTATCAATGGCAATAAAGTTAAGCATTTACATCAATTACCTCCCAACCATTTAAGCAAAATGTAAGATGCTTTTTCCAATTAGTATCATCCTGTTGTGGAAAGTCGCATCTATAATGAGAACCTCTGCTTTCTTCTCTCGTCAATGCTGCTTGAACAATTGGGTACGCTACTGTGAGCATATTATAAAACTCTATCTCTTTTAAAGTTTGGAGTTTTTTATTTTTTAGATAGTCTAACTTAATTATTAAAAAATCCAAAAGGTTTCTTAAACCATCTTTTTCCCTAACTATTCCTGCTTGAGAACTCATCTTTTCTCTTAGCAGCTCAGTTTCGGAAATTATATCTAAGTTGACATTTTCATACTCTTCTTTGTGACTAATAATAGAAGTAATTTTTAGACTTCCCACTTGATGATTATTAATAAACTGTGCAATTCTTCGACCAAAGACCAAACCCTCTAAAAGTGAGTTAGATGCTAGTCTATTTGCGCCATGGACCATTGTCCCTGCAGCTTCACCGCATACAAACAGGTTCTCAACTGTGGTCCTTCCATTTTCGTCTGATAACACACCACCCATACTATAATGCTGAGCAGGAGCTACTGGTATTCTTTCTTTGGTTATATCCAATCCTAACTTGATACAATTACTGTATATGTTAGGAAACCTTCTTTTTATAAACTCCTTGTCAAGATGAGTGACATCTAAAAAAACATTTTCAGCATTTGTCTTTTGCATTTCAAAATAAATAGATCTTGCAACAACATCTCGCGGAGCTAGTTCGGCTAAAGGATGGTAGTTTGACATAAATCTCTCGCCTTTGATATTGTATAGTATCCCACCTTCTCCTCTGACCGCCTCTGAGATTAAAAAGCTCTTGTTCATTGGATGAAATAAAACAGTGGGATGGAACTGCACAAACTCCATATCAACAACTTTTGCACCACATCTTATAGCTACAGCACAACCATCACCAGTGGTTACCTCAGGATTTGTAGTGTATTTATATAAATACCCATATCCACCAGATGCTAATACTATATATTTTGCAAATAGAATTAAATTCTTTTCCTTTTGCGAGAGCAAAACACCTACGGCAGTATTGTCAATTGTTATTATATCTACTAAAAATGTATTTTCAAAAACTGTAACATTTTCATATGTCTTTAATTTCAAGCCCAAATGCTCTGAGATAATTCTTCCTGTTGCATCGCCGCTTGCATGAATTATTCTTTTTCTGCTATGAGCTCCTTCTTGACCTAAAACAATTTCGCCTTCATCATCCAAATCAAAAGGAATCCTCATATTTAACAAGATCTCTATATTAAGTAGAGCTTCATCTACTAATATTCTTACCATTTTGGAGCTGCACAAGCCAGCCCCTGCCTTGATAGTGTCCATATAATGGATATCTGGACTATCATCGCTGCTAATGGGTGCTGCAATACCACCCTGAGCAAGGGTGGTATTGCTAATCTGAATTGTTTCTTTAGTAACCATGGCAACCTTTAGCCTTCTGTCAAGGTTGACAGCAGTATATAGCCCCGCCACCCCAGTTCCTATAATCACAACATCAAATGTGGCTATATCATCTTTTTTTATATCAAAATCCCAAACATATCTTTTTATATCTATCAATTCAATCATCTCCATAAACTTAACCAATTTGAAGCATCTTTCTTAATGCTCTTTGAGCACCCTCTAAAACATTCTCATCCACATTTATCTCATATCTTTCATACAGCAAAGCCTCTCTTAGAGAGGTTAATGTTATCTTTTTCATGTTCGGACAAACCATTCCCGGATGAAGGAGATAAAATTCCTTTTCAGGGTTTAGCTTTTTCAGACTATATAAAACCCCCGTTTCTGTACCTATGATGAATTCCTTTGCAGATGAAGATGTTGCAAAATCAATTATCTGTTTAGTACTGCCAACAAAGTCAGCAAGCTCAACAACCTCTTCTCTACATTCAGGATGAACCAAAAGCAGTGCATCTGGGTAAGCAGACTTTGCCTTTAAGACATCCTCCTTTTTGATTTTATAGTGTGTAATGCAAAAGCCTTCCCACAAAATTATATCCTTCTCAGGAACATTTTTCTTTACGAATAACCCCAAATTTTTATCTGGCAAAAAAATGATCTTGTTATTTGGAATATTCCTCACTACCTTAATGGCATTTGAGGAAGTGCATATAACATCCGATTTTGCTTTAACAGAAGCAGGAGAATTAATATAACACACTATTGAATAATCAGGATACTTTTCTTTTAATCTGTCCACATCATCAGCTGTGATCATGTCAGCTAGGGGACATCCTGCATCGATCTCGGGTAGCAAAACCTTTTTTTGTGGTGATAATATCTTTGCACTTTCGGCCATAAAATGGACCCCACAAAATACTATAACATTTTCCTCTCTTTCAGCACAAACTTTGCTAAGGTAAAACGAATCACCCACAAAATCAGCAATCTCCTGCACATCATCAATTTGGTAATTATGCGCTACTATTATTGCATTTTTTTGTTTTTTTAAATTGAATATCACTTCTTTTAAGGTATTCATATCCAATTAAATCACTACCTTTAATCTAAAATTTTATTTTTAATATAACACTTACTTATAATAAATTCAATATTCCAAACCAACCTAAGCTACTTTTGATTTATATCATATAATCCAAATACCCCTGCAAAATATAGGTGGCTACTAACTTATCAACCACCTTTCTTTTAGCTCGCCAGGTAAGCTTATCATCTAAAATACGCTCAACAGCCTTGGTTGAAAATCTCTCATCCCATTTCACAACCTCAAGCATCGACGTTTTCATCGCACCAAAGTACGTTGGGCCAGAGGAATGGTCTACGGCCTTGACATGACCGACGAAATGCTTATACCCTCATTTACCTTCAAGTGAAATTAGCGCTGCTCCAAGTGCTCCAATAATCTGTGGTTCAAATGGGATTATAAGTTTTTCGCCGAGCCTGCTTTCGATGGCATAAACTACTCCCTGATTTTTGGCAACGCCCCCTGTCATCATGTATTTTCCTTTTCTTCCTATTCTGTCGACCAGGGAAACTGCTTTTGAAGCAACGGCTTTATTGAGGGCATGTATTATATCCCTTTGATCCTTATTTTGCGCAATAAGAGATATTACTTCTGATTCTGCAAATACAGTGCACATACTGGTAATCGTGATATTTTCTTTTACTTCCTTATGGACTTTTGCCATTTCTTCTATTGAAATGCCTAACGTTCTCGCCATTACTTCAAGAAACCGGCCTGTCCCTGCTGAACATTTGTCATTCATTACAAAATCAATGACATTGCCGCTGTCATCTAACCTTATCACTTTGCTATCCTGTCCGCCTATATCTATAACAGTTCTAACAGTATTGTCTATAAAAAATGCGCCTTTGCCGTGACAGGTAATTTCAGTTACAATTCTATCTGCAAAGGGAATGCTTACTCTTCCATACCCTGTTGCTACTATTGATGTAATATCCTTTTCTTGAAGTCCTGCATTATTTAAAGCAATTTCAAAAGCTTTAAAAGCACTTTCTAGAGCTTTAGGACCTGTTGGAATAATAGAATATGATATTATGTTTTTGTTTTCGTCGATTATAACTACATTTGTAGAAGTAGAGCCACTATCCACTCCTACAAAATATCCCTTCTTGGCTCTCTGTTTTTCCATCTTTTTAATACCGGTTGATTCCAAAAAGGCATCTATTCTTGTTAAAATCTGTCCGCTATTTGAATCGTTATAGTCAGTTTCAATTTTTAAAAGTGGAAGGTCTGCTTTGCTTTTGAGTTCAGCATACTCATAGGAATAAAAATCACAGAACTTTATGGTATTGTATATTATCCCCTTCAATTCTTTATTGATTAACTTGCTTCGATCTTCTGCCATTCTCATACAGGGTGTTAAATTGAGAAGCGATTCCGCATAGCTTTTTAATAAATTATCTTTTGCTTCAATATTGAATACTCTTTCTTCAGCTGTGCAGGTAAAATTTATTACGTTTGCTGTACAAGAATTTATGATTTTTTCTATAACATCATCTTTAAGCCTCGCACCTAATATAGCAATACTTTCAGCAGATTGTTTTTCTTTATTAAAAGACTTGCTTTCTAGAATTTTTAGCAAATTCTCTTCAGCAAAATTCTTGTTTTTAAAGGCCTGATACGCTTCCATAAATTCAATTATTTCATTGTAAAAAAGATCTATTGCGAGAGGATCTTTTTTTCTGGGCAGGTCCAGAATATGGATAAATTTTACTTTATCTTTTAATACATCATAAAGCCTTTTTATACTATCACAACACGCAGTTAATATAACCTCTTCAATATTATTTTCAATTATATTTTCCAAAACCCCTTTTGCAAAACTGCACATATTTGAGTGAATCAGGGCCTCAGCATGTTCATGAGACTTATATCCTGACTCAAGTCTTACCGGTTCTTCTCCAAAGGCTTCGATTATTTCTACAGGCGTGTATTTGCAAATGTACCCTATCAATTTTTCACCTCCAGAAAGATTGCTAAAGCATTTCAAGAAAAGCTTCGAGCCTCGTCCTATTCTGCCCCTCTTGATTATTTCTTTTGTCTACACAATCCCCATCTAAATAAAGAAATGGAATACCCACTTCTGAAGCAAGATTTTTAATTATAAACGTTCCACCCATGGACTGTTTACAGCCCAAATGACAAAACTGTATAATGCCGTCCGGTTTTATTTTTTCTATCAGTTCTTTGATTCTTGCAACTTTTCTATTTATTTCACCATTAAAAGAGTTTAAGATAAGCTTTTCAGCGATTCCCTTGAAGGGGTCGTTTTCATCAATTTCATCAACAAAATCATAATTTAAGTCACTACCAGCAATGTGAAATTTATCGCTGAAGTTAAAGTAATCTTTAAAATTTTTCTCAAATATAGGAAGAAGGTGTATAAAAAATATGCTTTTTCCACTTCTTTCAGGAGCTCTTTTTATATCCTCCACTAACATCTCATAAAAATGTAATACTTCCTTGCTTCCAATGAATACATGGGATGCAAAGAGCATATACATTTCAAAGGTCATAGTAGGTATAAATCTTTTTTCTCCCGCATAATTTAAATATTCTCTCATAAGTGCTCTTGTTTTATTTTCCGTTTTTACGACTTCCCTCAATTTATCAGTATCAAGCTTTCTGTTAAAGACTTCCTCAAGCTTTTCCGCCACTTCTAAAAGTTGTTTTTTTACATACACTACAGCGTCTTTAGAATATTTGTAGGGAATATCAATAATGTACAGTGGAACCCCGTGCTTTTTTGAAAGATACTTGAAAGTAGGTATATTCGCATCACAGATCATGGAAGTAGTCATCATAAATTTAGGTTTTTTGAGAATATTAAGCTCACTGGCTCCTATAAAAGTTTTATGGTAACTGCATAAAGTATTTGACATGCCTCTCGATTCGGCAGTATCGACGAGATAATCTTCGATGAAGAAGCCTGACATGAAAGAAGAATATGCTTCAATAAATAAGGGTTTTATGTCCATAGCAATCAAAAATTCAGAGGGTGCAAAGAGGTTTACCCAAGCAGAATTTTGAGGATTTGCTAAAGAATCTTTTATGCTTTTTATAGAGTATTTATTTAGGTAATGAAGAGATTTGGGAATCCTTTTGTCTTTGAAAAAGCTCACATAATAGTAAGCAGAGGTAAGACCAAAATTTATTAGCTTATCTACTTTTTCCGGTCTATCCATATTATCTTTTATAATATTGGTATAAATCTTTACTGTATCCATTTTATCACTACCCCATAAACTAACCTTCCTTACAAAAGTGGTTTTTTATCCAGTTGATATTTATTTCTCATCTCCTAGATAATTTGTTTTGCCCTTTCCCTAAGCATTCTTTCTTCTTCATTTTCAGGCTCAGGTAAGGTAACATTATGCGGCGCTGGTCTTCCATTCTCATCTACATGAATAAAAGTAGCAAAGCCTAAGATGCGCAATACTTATTTCGTTCATCATTTTAGCCTCCTTTAAATTAATTCTATTCATTGGCAAAAGAATGCAAAATCCTTTAATTTAATATTATCACAGTTTTTAAGTTTAGCCAAACCCGTTTTATGAGAAACATTCTTGACAAGACGATGAAGTAGAAGAATCACTTATAGAGAGTGTAACGGATTTATTATCACTGTGAAGTGTGGTTATAAGTAGAAGGTAATTAAGGAGAAACGGAAGGAAGAATATGTTGAGAAATTGAAGAATCTGAAGCATATAAGATGATATTGGAGAAAGGAATAGAGAAAGAAATAGAAAAAGATGTAATGCAAGAAAAAATTGCTATTGTAAAAGAAATGTTAAAAGAAGGCATAGATATCGACAAAATTGCAAAAATTACAAAGTTACCTGTAGAAGAAATAAAGAAATTGCTAAATTAATGTTTTAAAAGGTTAAGAAGAGTTTCAAAAATGAGACTTTTTTATTTTCAAAATAATGGTACAGATTTTTGAGACTGTAAAGACTCAATTTGGCGAAATGGAATGTTTTAAGTCCATTTTATAAATTTCCTAATGAAGTAAGGAAAATAATGTATACAACGAATATAATTGAAGGATTCCATAGGCAGTTAAGGAAAGTTACAAAATCAAAAACAATATTTCCATCCGATGAAGCATTAGAAAAAATGCTATATTTGGTAAGTATGAATGTATTAAAGAAATGGACCGTAAGATATAAAAATTGGGATATAGTATTAAACCAATTGATTATAATGTATTCAGGCAGATTAGAAAAATATCTATCCTGAAAATAGTGTCTCTCAAAAAGGCAACAAAGAACTAAACCCATACCAATGTAAAAATATGGGATAAATGAATGATTAATAAGGTTAAATTAAAAGTTAAGACGCTACAGATTCGACCGTGACCTTAAGACCTAAAGACTCTAGCTTTTTTAAAGATTGACGAATAATCATATTACGCTTTTTCTCTTCATAATAAGTAGGACCTAATTCAATATATGGTTGCTTTTGCTTGAGAATATGATAAACTATAACTAAAATGCTATGTGCCACTGCAACTGCTGCTCGGTTTGCTCCTCTTCGAGCAGCGATGCGGTGGTACTGACTTGAGAGATAAGTATCTTTTGCCCTTGAGGCAGCCCTGGCAGCTTCAATAAGAGAGCTTCGCAATTTTTGGTTACCTTTTCGAGTTCTGGCAGACTTTTGTTTACCAGCACTTTCGTTATGACCTGGACACAGCCCTGCCCAGGAACACAAATGGGCAGCAGAGGGGAACTGTTCCATATTTGTACCGATTTCGGCTATTATTTGTTCTGCAGTTCTTCTTCCGACACCAGGGATAGTATCCAGCAGTGCCAGGTCTTGTTCAAAAGGGTGCATTCTATTTTTAATTTCTTCATCTAATTTAGTTATTTCTTGGTCAAGATAATCAATATGCCTGAGTTGAATTTCAATGAGAGTTTTTTGGTGATGATTAATTAGGCCTTTTAAAGAGCGTTTTAGTTCATCCATTTTATTTTTCAATTTACCTTGGGAAAGCTGTGCTAAGGTTTCAGGATTTTCTTCACCATTTATGATAGCCTCAAGAATAGAGCGACTAGAAGCTCCATTAATATCAGAGACAACAGAAGACAGTTTAATATTAGCACCTTCTAAGACCTTTTGTATGCGGTTAAGCTCTCTTGATTTTTCTTCAATGAGGCTTTTTCTATAGCGGACAAGTTCGCGAAGCTCTCTTTGTTCTCTGTCTGGGACAAAGCTGCCTTGCAAAAAGCCATGTTGCAAGAGACTTGCTATCCACTCGGCATCTTTTACATCAGTTTTTCTACCAGGGACATTTTTAATATGCTTAGCATTGACGAGTAGGATTTTAATATTCTCAAGCTCAAGGAGATTGTAAATAGGTTTCCAGTAAGAGCCGGTACTTTCCATAGCAACAACAGAACAACCTTTAGCTTTAATAAATTCTTTTAATGCAATAAGGTCATCGGTCATAGTTGAAAAAGTGCGGATTTCTTTACCTTCTGGTGTTATTATACAAGCTACGACATTCTTTTTATGGACATCTAATCCGCAAACGTGAGAATAAACTAAATCCATGAAAGAACCAACTCCCTTTTTAAAATTTGAACGATAGCGACTTGTAATATTGAAAAGCTGGTGCAACAACCATAAGGGGTTATTCTATCCTGCGTGCTTCCCGTAAAGGGAGCAACAATCTGTGGTGCACCTGGTCGTTGGAGTCTGCCTATAAGTCGGGCTCAAAGCACCAAGGTAAGAACGACCTTTCTTCACCAGCCGCTGTACTAATTATACATCAAAAAAGGGTATTTTCATCCTCTGATGGTGCCGTAGTTACGGCATAGAGGTCTATAAGCTTTATAAATTCTCCTCCCGTAATTGACATAGTTAATTTTAAAAGAATGTCAGTGTTGCTCTTTTTCCTTGGACTTCCGGAAATATATAAAATATTCATCTCCTCACCCTTTTCATACATTTTAACACTCTGTGTCAACTTTCAACTTGTTTGACAGCACTATTTTATAAAAACAATGTCTACTGAAAAACCATTAAAAGCTACTTAACGCTTTTTCTGCTGCTTCTGCTATTATTTCACTTAATGTTGGATGTGTGTGTATAGTTGCCGTAATATCCTCAATTTTTCCGTTCATTCTGATAACCTGCGTTGCTTCTGCAATCAACTTTTGCCAACTATC
Source organism: Thermoanaerobacter sp. A7A (assembly GCF_000445185.1). Lineage (GTDB taxonomy): Bacteria > Bacillota > Thermoanaerobacteria > Thermoanaerobacterales > Thermoanaerobacteraceae > Thermoanaerobacter. The sequence goes on along the minus strand of NZ_AVAF01000164.1, from coordinate 1,894 downwards.
TGCATTCCATATAATTTATGTGTCTTGGATACTTCTTCTTTATCCAAGGCCCTAATTTAAGATATAAAATCAGTAAAATAATCTGAAAGATAGGCATGGTAGCCGCTGGTATAGCAACCATAGGAGAAAAAGCAGCAGTAGCTTTCACTAACAAAGTCCTTGTTAAATCCATTGGCAAAATAAGAACTTCTAATATAGACATAAGTAGTTGACCTGTCGGTACAGGAACGTTCGTATGAGAAGCAAAAATCCTCATCCAAAATGGAACTGCAAAAATTGCAGCAATAAAACTTAAAGCCACAATCATAGTGCTTAATTCAACATCTCCTTCAGCAAGGCAACTTTGCCGGCTTTTAATGTATTTATGTATACAAAAATACAGCTTATATACTGGTATACAGTATTATTAGCAATTTTACTTGCTATATTGTGGATAAGCACTTTTATAAAGTCTTTGATTGGAACGCTTAATGGGACACTGTTGGTTCCTTCAGAAAGTAATAAAAAATAGTTGTGATATTTTGGCCAGTAGGCTAAAATATTTTAACTTAAATATTCGATAAATCGAATATTTACAAGCTCTTTTTAAACCAAAAAAGGAGTGTAAGAAATAGGTAATCTTAAAAAATTGCAAAGCCATCTCAATGATTCTTTTTATCCCTAATTGCTGCATTGGCACACTGTATTAAGAGAGGTTTTAAGTAAACGCCTGCTCTTTAGACATGGACAGATTTTTTCTTACCTGCACTTTCGTTGTTTTGAGGAGTAAGACCAGCCCAAGAGCAAAGGTGCTTGTCAGATTTAAAAACTGTCATATCCGTGCCGATTTCAGCGATGATATAAGTTGCCGATTTTTCGGTTATGCCAGGGAGGGTAACAGCGATATCAATCAAGTCTTGATAAGGTTTGGCTAATTGAGAAATGGCTTTATCTAAATCAGAAACACATTGATTGATAAAGTCATAGTGTTTTCTGCAAACCTTCAACTTGACTGATTGATCATCCCTCAATTCGTATCCAATAATCGACTGAATGACTTCGTCAGCCTTTTTATAAAGACTTTTGTGTAGAAGTGACTTGCAGTATTCAGGGTCAAAAGTATCGCAAGTTAAAATATATTCAATGATAGAAGAAGCAGATTTACCGAAAGAATCACTGACGACGGAGGCTAAAGCGATATTGGATACGGTGAGGGCATTTTGAAGCCTGTTTTTTTCACTAGAGCGATGTCCAATAAGTTTAAAACGATAGCGAACAAGTTCACGTAACATGCGGATATCCTTAGGAGGGACGAAACTAGAAGGGACGAAAAGCTTAAATATGAACGTATTAAAAAGCGTCGGGGTCATAAACGTACAATTGTTGCTATTGCTCGTATGATCCTCACCTGCCTCTATCATATGCTTTTGAAAAAAGAACCTTTTAATCCATCTGACTCCGATTACACTAATATGCCAGAAAAACTTTATCAAAAGCATAAGCAACAATATATTAAAAAAGCTATTAAATTTTTAGAAAAAGAAGGTTGTACTATTATCCCTCCAAAAATTACTTAACATCATTATATATTACCATTATTTGGTTTTGGGCAGCTTTATTTGGTGCCCTTTTTGGTGTGCCCAAATTTCACTATTTCACTTTCACACTAGTTTCTATGACGATGATTCTTTAGATGTCAATACTGCTAAATCTGCTGCCGAGTCTAAAGATTTGTACGATTCTAAAACTTTAATCCCTTCTCTTAAGGAATTCTTTAATTTACATCCTAATTTCTCTTATAGATACTTCTTAGGTGACGCCGGGTTTGATTCTTTTGATAATTATAAATACTTGTTCTCAAAGCTTGGCATAATACCTATTATCCCTATTAACCCTCGAAATTCTAAAAACTTAC